>CAZNEQ010000057.1:0-8558 GCA_964572265.1 uncultured Candidatus Planktophila sp. | reverse complement strand
GCAGCCAACTCATCGATGCCGCTGCCGCGATTGCCCTTGAATCCGGGGGAGCAGCGATCACAGTTGCGGCAGTAGCCGCTCGCGCCGGGCTTTCTCGCACTTCTGTTTATGAATACTTCGCTAGCAGCGCCGACCTAGCGGCTGATTTGGTTATTGATGAGTTGAAGATATTCGGTGAAGAGCTCGCTCGTATCTCAGCTGCCGGAGAAACTGCAATCGAATCTATTGATCTCTGGATTGAGGGCTCACTTCGATATATCGCCGATGGTCGACACTTGCTGGCGAAGGCGCTCAATGCCGTTGATTTACCGCGCAATCGTGGCGCTGCAATTGGCGCAGCACACGGTGCGCTCTTATCGCCGTTGCGTGCAAAGTTGGAAGAACTCGGCGTGAAGGATGTCTCGTTTGCGCTCTCGCTGATTCAGAGCACAACCGATGGTGCAACCAAGCGAATTGAGCAAGGTGACGATGCAGAACTCGTGATCTCATCGACTCGTGAGTTCTGCATCGCCGGGTTACAAGCCCTCGTTCGTTAACTTATTTGATTTTTACTGGAATGCTCTGCTTGAGCGCGTTCCACATTCCTTCCTTCGCTGGCGCAGATGCAGTCAGGGTGCAAGGACCCTTTACCTCTACAAGAGTCAATTCCACTCGGCAATTCTTTGAGTTGGACTTGTAAGAGATCTCTTCACCAAAATTGGTCTCGACCGGTAGCGCCTTGCTCTTTCCCTTTGCGATGGAGAGAGACTTCAAAGCTACCTTCTGAGTTCCCGGTACGAGAATAAATGGGAAGTTTCCTGAAGCGGCAGCTGTTGTTGCGGTAGCTACTGTTGAATATGCGAGAGCGCACTGTCCCGCACCCTTCAGTGCAGTGAATACACCGTTGGCGTATGTGCAATCTGGAGTCAGTGAAGTGAATGTAATGACAGCACCAGACTTTGCGGTTCCCACAATCTTTGCATCAGCGCGGTAGGCAAGGTTGCTAGGGACGTTGCGCACCAAAGTCTTTCCATTGAGCGTTACTGTGATTTCATCAGCAACTAATACTGGCGCCGGAGCTGAAGTTCCCGCCTTGAATGTAATTGGCAAGAACTTATCTTCAGAGAAATCCATGGGCGCAGTGTGATCAAGGCGGAAGAAGAGACCGCATTGAACCTTGGTGCAATCAACAGTAACTCCTTTGCCGGTAATGGTTCCGGTTACAGGCATCGCAATTCCACCGGTGGGGCTTACTGTTCCCGGTCCACCTGCTGCACTCACCCAGAGTTGGTTGGTCTCGCTACATGTAGCAGGACGAGCAGTTCCAACTGGTTCTACACATTGTTGGATGTACATGCCCTTGCCGGCAGGAAACTTAGTGAAACCGCCATTGATCTTTGTGCCAGCTGGGTCGAGATTTGTTAACGGAGCACTTGCCCAGGCAAAGGTCTCGGCCTGTGCCTGAGGCACGAGCGCCAGCGTTGAAAATGCGAGAACGAGGACTGTGAAGAGCGAACGTATTTTCATGTGATTCCTTTTTCTTGAGTCAGTCGTTGTGGATGATTACTTAATCGTGATGGGGATGTAGATATCGTGGCTGCGATCACCTTCATGGAGATGATCAGATCTGACAGTGATTGCACACTTCACTTTGCGGCAATCAAACTTTCCAATTTTTCGGGTGATGGCCACATCTTCAGCGAAGCGACCTCCTGGCGCAAATGGAATTGCCAGGCCCTGTCCGTAAGGTGGGGGATTCGATGAGATCCAATATGAGGCTTCTCCGGTACCGAGCTTATTTACTCCACCACCGCAAGGTGTCGGCGCCTTGCCTTTCTTGGGAACAACGCAGTAAGCAAGATAAATACCAACGGTTTCGTCAAAGCCTTTTCCAGTGACTTTAACTTTCATCTCTTTCTTAAAATTCGATTGCGCGATGGTGAGTTTTCCACCATGAGTTCCCGTCACCGTCACAACAGCGTGAGCTGGCGTAGATACGGCAAAAATCAAGGTAAGAATTACCGCTATCCGAGATTTCATAGGTAGAGCCTAAAGAATTGGCGCAAGGCATTTATCCGACAACACATGGCACCCTGTCGGAAATATCTCTGCCAGAATCACACCCATGAGAATCAAAGCGCTGGTTGTTGCGCTGGTCACAGTGGGCGTGCTCACAGGATGTGGCACAACTGCAGGTACTGCTATTGATATCTCAGCCAATGATGTAACAACTTCGCGGATCGAATCCACTGATACTCCGCGTTATTCTCGAGTTGTAGCACTAGCAAATGGATCTGCAGAAATAATCGATTCTCTTGGCTTAAAGTCAATTCTTATCGGTCGCGATATCGCAAGTAATGAGCCGGCTTTGGAATCAGTTCCAGTTGTGACCTCTGGCCATCAAGTTGTGGCTGAGAAAATTATTGCCCTCAGACCAGATTTAGTCATTATTGATTCATCAGTTGGCCCTTCACAAGCAATTGAGGCACTTAAGAAAAACGGAATCAAAGTTGAGAGCATCGATGAAGTTTGGACCGTTGAGGGTATCTCTCAGAAAGTAGTAGCTGTTGCCACACTTTTAGGTGTGCAGAAATCTGGCCAACTACTTGCAGATGAAATCGAAACCACGATTGTCGGTGCGTCAGAGAAAGTTTCTGGATCTCCACGTGTGCTCTTTCTCTATCTCCGAGGCGGAAATTCAATTTACTTTGTCGGCGGTAAAGGCTCTGGCGCAGATTCTCTTTTGGCAGCGATTGGTGCCGTCGATGTTGGCGCATTAGCCAACTCCAAGCCCTTCTCACCATTGACTGCTGAATCAATTATTTCGCTCAAGCCGGAAATCATTATGGTGATGAGTAAAGGACTGGCATCAGTCGGGGGAGTATCTGGATTACTTGCTCTACCAGGAGTCGCACAGACCCCTGCCGGCAAGGAGTCCCGAGTCATCTCAGTTGATGATTCACTCTTGCTATCTTTTGGTGCACGCACGCCATCGCTTCTGAACAAGTTAGCTGCCGCACTCAATGAGGTCAGTAAGTGATGTCGATTAAAGGAAGGCGCTTCCTGCTTTTGGCCCTCCTGATTGCGATCTCTGGATTCGCTCTCTTTGCGCTAACGGTGGGAAGTTCGAATCTTCAATCTCCGTGGAGTTACATTTTTGATCGCTCATTAACTGGGGTAAGTCATGACATCATCTGGGATATCCGATTCCCAAGGGTCCTCACCGCTCTTTTAGTGGGAGCAGCGCTCGGTGTTGCTGGCGCTCTTGCGCAATCTGCCACAAATAATCCGCTAGCAGATCCATCCATCATTGGAACATCTGCCGGAGCAGCGCTCGGTGCAACCTTGGCAGTTGTACTCAACATCGCAACTGTTGGAACATTCGGCGCTACAGTGGCGGCAACTATCGGCGCCCTCATTGCATCCGTCCTAACCTTCTCGCTCTCTCGCTCGGCGCTGCAATTAGTCATTGTTGGAATCGCGACCTCTGCTTTATTTACAGCTGCCTCAGGTTTACTTATTGCTATTGCCGATAGACCAGAGGCGCGCTCAATCTCTTTCTGGTCGATGGGTTCATTAGCGCTGACCCAATCAAATACTTTGCAGTTATTGGCACCGCTCGTCATCGTTACATCCATCGCCGCGTGGTTCTATTCGCAACGCATGGACCTATTGGTACTGGGCGATCGCGAGGTCTCCCATCTTGGTTTCAATCCACACCGGATGCGATTAATTGCATTTGTGCTTATCTCAATCTTGATTGCATCTTCAGTCAGCGTGGTTGGCTCCATCGCATTCTTGGCACTTGCAGCACCTCACATCACACGCTTCTTGATTGGACCAACAAATCGCCCCTTGATGATTGGCTCTGCAGTAATCGGAGGCGGCTTACTACTTGTGGCCGATACCGCTGCGCGTGCGTTGGTGCCACCTATTGAACTTCCGATTGGGTTGATTACCTCTCTTATCGGTGCGCCTATTCTCATTCTGATTCTTCGAAAGAGCGGGGAGGTCTGGCGATGATCACATGCTCCCGTCTCACCCTTGGCTACGGTGATCGCACAGTGTTAACGAATTTCTCAGCTCAATTTAAGGCGGGCACGATCTCTGCGATTCTTGGTGCCAATGGTTGCGGTAAATCAACGCTCTTGACTGCCCTAGCGGGTGATCTGATACCGCGATCCGGCGAGATTGCTCTCAATGAGAAATCCATCAGCGAGTACACAGTGAAAGATCTCTCTTTATTGCGCTCAGTGGCTGCCCAAAGCCACCAGTATTGGATGGCATATACAACATCCGAGATTCTCCACTTAGGACACGACTCGGTTGGGCCGGAAAGATTCAGATATCTCACCGATGCCTTAGGGCTGGAAAGTTTCCTCAACCAGAGTGTCACAACTCTTTCTGGCGGTCAATTGCAGCGCATTGAAATAGCGCGCGCACTGTTAAGAGAGAGCCCAATCGTTTTGCTCGATGAGCCATTTGCTTCTCAAGACTTACAATCCATTTCAAAGATTCAGGATCTCTTGATTGCAGAGCGAGCAGCAGGAAGAACCATCATTCTTGTCGCCCATGCACGCCGAGATGATTTGTCGTGGTGCGATCAGATTATCGAGTTAGAGACTAGATAGTTCTTTCGATTGCATCGGTTGCCGCAAGACGCAGCGCAGGCCAGCTCTTTGCAAAACTTGGGTGGAGCACCATTCTTTCAACATCATCAAATGCCACCCATCGCACTTCATGGGATTCATCGTTAAGTTCGTGACCCTCCAAGTTATTGCTCGCTACCGCGATGACGGTGGAGTATGACCAGATTCCATGATCGTCGGTAAATGTTGTTAGCGGAGTTACGTGATCCGGATTAATGCCGGTCTCTTCTACCGCTTCTCGCAAGGCAGCTTCCACGATGCTCTCATGTGAATCGCGAGCACCGCCTGGAATTCCCCACGTATCTCCATTGTGAACCCATGGTGCACGGTGTTGTAAAAAGATTGCACCATTACGAATGAGAAGAATGCCGGCTGCGCCGTGCTTGCCCCAATGTTTGGAGCCACATGTGCATTCAATCCATCCATCACCATCGCGCGCAGCCATATCCCTACTGTTCCATATCTATCCACAGATGTCTCGACGACCTCGTTCAAGGTAGAGAGAAATACCTAATCTGCGGCGATGAAAATATTGAAAGTTCTCATCCTCTGCGCTTTATTGGCACCTATCAATGCCGCTGCGGGTGCAGATTGCATAGAGAAAGCCTGCATTGAGGTCTACACCCAAAATGGCCACATCGTTATTGAGGGACGTAAAGGGAGTGGCGAGAAATCCACCAAGGTGATTTCTCCACCATCCAAGATCGCAGCACCGAAGGTAAAGGTGAGTAGAAAACCTAATGCCAAGCCGCCTGCCACAAAAACCAGCAAGAAACCAACAATCAAGAAGCCCCGAAAGAAACCCGTGGTGAAGAGAACCGCTCAAGCTGCTACCTCATTAGAGGATAAATTAATTGAATCTATTCCAACCGCAGGCATCAGTTATCAACCGGCATTCTCACCGCTGGTGCAGACACCGGTGTATTTCTGGTCCGACATTCCCACTGTCGTGACGAAGAAAGTAGAGATTGTTGGCGAGGTCGTCAATGTACGACTGCGACCGACATTTATCTGGCACTACGGCGATGGCGTTATCTATATGACGCGCAAGGTTGGTGCTCCCTATCCCGATGGCGAGATCCGCCATACATATTCCAAGCCTGGTCACTACCTCATTGAACTCATCACACGATGGGATGGGGAGTTCACCATCGATGGCATCTCTGCTCGTATTCCGGGCGAGATCACGACCGTTTCGGTCCTTCCAATCACAGTTGTCGCCGCCCCAATCCGATTTATGAATTGAGAGAAAATGCCCACTTTAACTTCTGCCAACGATCTCATTACCGCTATTCCATTCCTCATCGGCTTTCATCCCACTAATTCCATTGTCCTCATCTCAGTAAAGGATGAAGCCATTGGCCTTGCAATGCGTATTGATCTTCCAGAACGTTTAGTAAGCGAACAGATAGATCTCTTGGCGCACCATTTCTTACGAGATCAATCAGAGGCAGCGCTCTTGGTGGCGTACATGCCAGAAGGTCGCGATGATGGTGATTCGATATTAATTTCTCTGGGCGCCGGTTTAATTCGAAATGGCATTGATATTCAAGAATCTATCGTTGTGCAATCCAACCGATACCGTTCAATTATCTGTAGAGACCAGAGCTGCTGCCCGCCGAGCGGAAAAGAGATGCCCGAGATCAATGCATCGGAGATTGCGGCCGAACACGTTATCGCTGGAATTCCTATGCCATTTGAAAACATCGCGCAATTGATAGAGACCCTCTCACCAGATCCCGCCTCGTTAGCTTTGAGTTGGGCGAGCGAAGTCTCATCTTTCGCGATTGATGATGATCTTGATATAGGCGCGCTGCGCCGTGACGGGGTAGAGACAATGGACTTACTTCTCGATGATTTTCGAATGGGCTATGGAGTAACAAACCGCACACTAGTTGCTCGAATGATTGGTCGCATGAGCGACTTGCAAGTGCGCGACTACGCCATGGGGGTCCATACTGAGGATACCTACGACATTTACTTCACTATGTGGCGTGAAGTTCTTCGTCTCGCACCAATTGGGTTTGTGGCGCCGATTGCCTGCATCGTTGCTGCGATGGCATATGAAGGTGGCGATGGTGCGATGGCACAAAAAGCTCTAGATCGCGCACTCGATGATGACGAGCACTATCCATTAGCAGCGCTGCTCCGTCGCGTCTTCAACGCTGGATGGCCCCCTGAATCATTCGCCGCAATGAGAGCAGAGCTCCACCCCAAGGTCATTGCCTCGATCTTCGATTGATTCTGCTTGCCTGGATTGCATATTCCGAGGAGCGGTTGCCATAGGTTAGAATTGCCCCAGGTCACGAGTTTCGACATCAAGCCCCGGCTAGTCGAACGGCAACCCTCCACCGCGGTGGGGTGCTCCGGGTGACGACCAGGCAGTGCGCCATAGTGGCTAGCTGCAAGTGCGTGAAGGAAGTTAGTAATGAGCAGAATCCCCAACCCCAATGTCACCGGCGCGTGGCTTGAAGGCGATGATCCAGGCGAACGTAAGTTCATCAAAATCGGATATCTCCTTTTAGAGAATGGCGAGGTTTTGCCGGATATCACCATTGCTTACCAAACTTGGGGAACTCTCAACGCGGATAAGAGCAATGCAATTTTGATTAACCATGCAATGACGGGATGGTCAGATGTTCCAGGGTGGTGGCCACAGATGGTCGGACCAGGACTTCCATTCGATACCGATAAATATTTCATTGTCTGCCCAAATGTGATTGGTGGGTGTCAAGGTTCAACCGGCCCATCAAGCATTGCGCCAGATGGAAAGCCTTACGGTTCACGTTTTCCCATCATCACCATCCGTGACATGGTTAACGCAGAGGTCGCATTAAGTAATGCGCTGGGAATTGAAAAGTACCTCCTTGCCGTCGGCCCATCTCTTGGCGGAATGCGCGCACTTGAATGGGCGATTCAACTTCCACATCGGGTAGGAGCAATCTGCACTATCGGATCTTCTGCAGTTGCCACTGGTGATCAGATTGGTACGGCATCCATTCAGATTCGTGCAATCAAATCTGACCCACATTTCAATAATGGTGATTACTACGAGCAAAAAATTGGTCCAGTTGAAGGAATGGGTATTGCTCGTCGAATTGCTCATTTGACCTATCGCACCGAATCCGAGATGGATGTTCGATTTGGTCGCCAATTACAGGGAGATGAGACCGGGCGCTATGCCGTTGAGTCATACCTTGATCACCAGGCCAATAAGCTAGCCAAGAGATTTGATGCCAATACCTACATCGCCCTCACCGATGCGATGAACTCTCATGATGTGGGGCGCGAGCGTGGAGATGTGGTCCAGGCGCTCCAATCCATCACAGTGCCGGTCGTCGTCGTCTCGATCGACACCGATCGCCTCTTCCCGCCTCGACTTCAGGTTGAGATTGCCGACCTGGTACCCACGGCAGAGCCACTTATTACCATTTCTTCCGACTTTGGCCATGATGGATTCTTGGTAGAAGCCGAATCTGTGGGTGAAGCAGTCCGCCACGCCTTGTCTGTGGCACAAATTTCACGCTGATTTAGCGATTTCCTCTGGGTATAATATGCCTATCACTTCGAGCAGTTCGAGATAGATAATCTCGAAATTAGCTCGAAAAAACCAAAGGACAATTGTGGCTTCTACTAGTGCGCTCAAAAACAAGCCAGTTGCTAAAAAAGCAGTGGCAAAGAAGGCAACTCCTGCAAAGAAGGCCGTTGCTAAGAAATCTGCTCCGGCAAAGAAGGCAGCGCCAGTAAAGAAGGCAGTCGCAAAGAAGGCAGCGCCAGTAAAGAAGACCGCTGCAAAGAAGGCCGTGGAAAAGAAAGTTGCACCAGTAAAGAAAGTCGCGGCGCCAAAGCCAGAGAAGATTGAGTACAAGAAAGTACTTGATGCATCTGATGTCCAGCAGATCCTCGACCTTATGGCGAAGAACAAGCGCC
>CAZNEQ010000056.1:0-8912 GCA_964572265.1 uncultured Candidatus Planktophila sp. | reverse complement strand
CTTGATGCATCTGATGTCCAGCAGATCCTCGACCTTATGGCGAAGAACAAGCGCCATGCAGAGCTCGTTGAAATTTTTGATAAGAAGAAGATTAATTATCGATCTAACAAAGAGGTAACTGCGGATCTTCGTGCGCTCGCTCAAGAGGCACGTAAGTTAGATGCTCAAATCGAAAGCGATCGCGAAGCGTTGAAGGCTGCAAAGCTCAAGATTAAGCCGCTCTCAAAGGCAGAGCTTGCACTTGTTGCGCCAAAGCCAGAACCTGTAAAGAGCGTTGAAACAACTGATGCATCTGCAGAAAAGGGCGCTAAGGCTGTTGTTCTCGATGAAGATGGCAACGAGATTGTTGTTGAAGAAGTTGAAATCGAAGATGTAGATGCGCTCATTGCAGAAGCGGCAGAGATCATCGATGCCGAAGCAGAAGGCGGAAAGACACGCGTTGTCGATGTCACCGAAGAGAAGAGCAAGTTTGAAGAAGGTTCATTCCTTCTCCTTGATTCAGAGTCAGATGATGATGAAGAGGATAAGAACGAGCGCGAAAAGCATAAGAAGGACCTCAAGAATATTCACATGATTATTGAGGCAATCAACGGCAAGAACCAGGGTCGTGAGGTTGCCGCAAAGCACAACATTGATCAGGCTGAAGCGAAGGCGTTGACCTTCAAGCAGATTCAGCAGATGTTTGCGATGAATACCTTTACAGATAAGTCTGCGAAGATTATTACTGAAGCAATTAATCAGGGATATCTAAAGAACCTTGAAGATCTTGGATATTTCTTCGCAGAGCAAGAGCGTTTCGTGCAGACAGAAATCAAGCGCCTCCCACCAGAGCAGACAGTTCTCACCGCTGGTGCAACTGCTGACCCAGTAAAGGATTACCTCAAGCAGATTGGCCGCGTAGCACTTCTCAATGCAGAGCTCGAAGTAGAACTCGCGACTCGCGTTGAGGCAGGTCTCTTTGCAGAAGAGAAACTCGCCAACGATAAGAAGCTCGACAAGAAGCTCAAGCGCGAACTCGAATGGATTGTCGAAGATGGAAAGCGTGCAAAGAATCACCTGTTAGAGGCAAACCTTCGTCTTGTAGTTTCCCTTGCAAAGCGCTACACCGGTCGTGGAATGTTGTTCTTGGACTTGATCCAGGAAGGTAACCTCGGTCTTATCCGTGCAGTTGAGAAGTTCGACTACACCAAGGGTTATAAGTTCTCTACCTACGCAACATGGTGGATCCGTCAAGCGATTACACGTGCGATGGCTGACCAGGCACGTACGATTCGTATTCCAGTACACATGGTTGAAGTCATTAACAAGCTTGCACGTGTACAGCGCCAGATGCTTCAGGATCTCGGTCGCGAACCGACCCCAGAAGAGCTTGCGAAAGAGCTCGATATGACACCAGAGAAGGTTGTAGAAGTTCAGAAGTATGGTCGCGAACCGATTTCACTTCACACACCACTGGGTGAAGAAGGCGATTCAGAGTTCGGTGATTTGATTGAGGATTCAGAGGCAATCAAGCCAGAAGAGTCAGTCACATTCACAATTTTGCAGGAGCAGTTGATGCAGGTTCTCGGTGGTCTGACCAACCGCGAAGCGGATGTCATCAAGGCTCGCTACGGACTTACCGATGGACAGCCAAAGACACTTGATGAGATCGGAAAGGTTCACGGTGTTACTCGTGAACGTATTCGTCAGATTGAATCAAAGACCATGTCGAAGCTTCGTCACCCATCACGTTCGCAAGCGCTTCGCGATTATCTCGATTAATCCTTAACCATGTCTGATAACGCATCAGAGAGTGTGAAAGCTTTCGTTAATCCCAAGAGCGGATCTATCCGCATCACGGGAACCGTGGACTTTGTTGATGCTGATGGCAATATCACCAGCACCGTCGAAAACCCAAAATTCTGCGGTTGTGGCCTCTCAAAAGATAAGCCATTCTGCGACGGGTCGCATAAAGAGAAGACGCAGCAATAGTTTTCTTGGCGAATTGGCCTAGCAATCCTTTAAACTGACGCTATGAAGCGCACCTTTCGAGTAGCCCTCGTGCTCTCGGTCTTGGCTTCGACCCTTTCAGTAATCGCTATGCCTGCTGTCAACGCAGTTGTAGCGACAAACCCAACGCCGAATTGTTCTGCCGGCTCCACTTGCACAATAACCTTTCCATTTACAAATGATTTTTACTCATGGACTGTTCCTTCAGGAGTCACATCACTGACGGTTGATATTCAGGGTGCTCAAGGAGGTGGAAAATCCACCGGTACATTGAGAGGTAAGGGTGGAAGAGTTCAAGCAACTCTGAGCGTGAGTACTGGAACCGTTCTATACATTTATGTAGGCGGTTCTGGGGCAAATTCAAATACATCTGGTCAGATTGCAGCGGGTGGATGGAATGGCGGTGGAACAGGTGGAAATTATTCAACATCTGGTGGAGGCGGAGGCGGTGCGAGCGATATTCGAATCGGAGGTACTGCTCTTGCTAATCGAAAAATCGTTGCTGGCGGCGCAGGAGGATTTGGTTTCAACGGGCCAGACACTGCAGGTGGACATGGTGGAGGCCTAAATGCGCAATGGGTCGGAGTAGCAACTAGCACTGGATGTGTGACCAGCACAGAAACATCTTTTCTGAATGAAGGTAGTGGCTGTGAAGCGCCTGTCGGATCAGTTAATTTCGGTCGAGGTGGCTCTCAAACCAGTGGTGGCGATACGACAAATACCGCAGATAAGGGATATGCCGGAACTTTAGGTTTCGGCGGTAACGGTGGAACTGGCAGCTCTCAATGTTCTGGTCCCTGCCCTGGTGGCGGCGGTGGCGGCGGATACTACGGTGGCGGCGGCGGCGGAGCAGGTCCCGGTGGCGGAGGCTCCTCTTATACAGATCCTGTTTCTGTGTCGTCTGTAACCCATACGCGAGGTTTTCGCGCTGGTGATGGACAAGTCCTGATTACATATCTCAACGCACCAATCCCAACAACTTTTTCAACATCTCAGACATCACCAACAAACATTGGCACTGGTTCAACTATTAGTTATTCATTGGTACTTTCGCAATCAGTAAGCGATCTTGCAACTTCAGATTTTCAATTTGGGGGAACTTCTACTTGTAACACTCCTGGATTGTCAGGATCTGGAACGACTTATACGGTCACGGTGACTAACTGTTCAGAAGGAACGTTAATTCTCCAGCTCAAAGCTAACTCAGTCACTGGAACTTCTACCGGCCCGCCCACGGTGAGTTCTGCAAATACCATTGTGATTGACCGCACGGCGCCAACGATTTCTTCGGTTGGTGCAGCAGGTCCTGGTACCTATTTCACAGGAAATACACCTGGCTTCACCGTTACCTTTTCGGAATCCGTCACGGTTTCTGGCACTCCTAGATTGACCTTGGCCGTGGGTGCCACCACTAAATATGCGACGCTTTTTTCAATGTCAGATTCAAAGACAGCGCTATTCCGTTACACAGTGGGAAGCGATATTGCTGAATTTGATACCGATGGCATTTTGATGTCTACAACCCTCGACCTCAACTCCGGAACAATTCGAGATCTAGCAACGAACTCCCTCTCTAACTTAACTTTCTCCGCTCCCACACTAACTTCGGTGCTTGTTGCTCAACCAGCAGCTGCTCCCACCATCGATTCCATTACTGCAACAAGCGGACAACTCGCGATTTACTTCACACCAGGTGCCGCGCGAGGATCGACGACAACGACCTACCAATATTCATCCAATGGTGGCAGCTTTACCAACCGGCCTACCGGAACTACGGCATCACCATTAATTCTTACTGGCCTTACCAACGGCACCGGTTACACCATTCGACTTCGTGCAACGACCAATGCTGGTGCAGGCGATTCATCAACTGCAGTCACTGAGACCCCTACATCAATTACTGTCACAGGCGATGCCACACTTGTTCTCACCTATGGAAATAGCGCATCAACGGGCGCATATTCCGCATCCGGTGGCACCAACTCATTTACCTGGTCTCTGGGATCTTCACTTACTGGAATCACCTTAAGCGGAACAACTGTTACTGCATCATCTTCAACGCCTGCAGGGACTTATACCCAGACTGTGCGCGCAACAGATACGAACTCGCAAGTCGGATCAAAGACGTTGACCATCACCGTCAATAAAGCATCGACCTCTATCACCATCGCACTTCCTGGCTCTGCATCAAGCGCCGCTCTTGGGGGAGCAGTGACCATTACCGCAACTGTTCCAAGAGCGGGAAGCGTTAACTTCATGCTTGGTGGCACCACTATCTCTGGTTGCGGTTCTGCAGCTGCTGCATCGACTTCTGCTACTTGTTCATGGACACCGAACGCTCTCGGCTCAGTATCACTGACCGCAACTTTCACACCGACGGATTCTTCGAACTTTGAGACATCAACGACCACAACGCTTTCCATCACAGTCGTCAACGGAGTCTCCACCGTCACACTCTCTCTCGCCGGCGGAACGATAACTCCACCCAAGGGCCAAACAATCAACATCATCGCAGCAGTCGATCAGGCAGGTCGGATCACTTTCATGATCGATGGCAAGAGAATTCCTGGCTGCAATAACAAAGTGGCAAACGTTGGCAACGTCACCTGCTCATGGAAGCCGGCTATCCAGAGGGAATCAACGATTTCTGCCCGCCTTGTTCCAACCAATAACGTCTATAACCCAAGTACTTCAAGCTTGAACGTTCGAGTGGTCAGACGCAGCGGAACGCGATAATTCGAATACTTTTGCCTCCAATAAACTCGCGTTCTACACTTTGCGGGTGAAGAAAGTTCTAGCGCGCGTGCTCGTATGGGCATTGGTTCTAGCCTTCTCTCAGCTTTCATCTCAAACGGCTAGCGCATTTACCCTCTATCGATTCAGCAGCCACACCTTCAGTGGCTGTGGTTCATTGGGAAATACAGGGCCAACTCTTGCAGCCTGTCGAAGTACATACTCGACAACTTGGGACGAGAATTCTGACAACTTCACCGTGGTCGGGGGAATTCAATACTGGACTGTTCCGTTTACGGGGCGCTATTACATCGATGCGTATGGTGCTGGAAGCGCAATGACAGCTGGCACAGTGGGTGGATACGGAGCACGAATTGCAGATACCTTCGATCTCACACAAGGTGAAGTTATCCGAATCCTTGTAGGTCAAGGACCGAGGTACTGGTCATATACGGCCAACAATGGCGGCGGCGGAACTTTTGTGACTCGAGCTCCACATAATGATGACGCCTCAATTTTGATCATTGCCGGTGGTGGTGGCGGAAGTGATAGTCCGACTGTTACTCAGTCGCTAGCAAATGCTTCTATTACAAAATCAGGAAATCGCGGATCAGGAAGTGGGGTCGTAGGCGATACCGGACCAGGTGCAGGTGGTACCAATGGAAACGGTGGCGGTACGGCAGCTAATGCAAATGCTGGCGGTGGTGGTGGTGGTTTTTACACTGATGGTGCAACAAATACCGCCTGGCGAAATAATGGCGGCAAGGCATATGTAAATGGCGGTGCCGGTGCACTTCCAGGATCTGGTTGGTCAAATAATTACGAAGGTGGATTTGGCGGCGGTGGTGGTTCTATGGGAAGCGGTAACGGCGGCGGCGGTGGAGGCGGCGGAGGATATTCTGGTGGCGGCGGTGGAGATAACACCATTGGTGAATCTGGCGGTGGTGGCGGTTCATATTTTGATAACGGCCTTAATATCAACAGAATCACAAGTTCTACCGGGCGCGCGCCTAACAGCAATGGAAGTGTGACAATCACGGCACTCACTTTGCCATCTCTATCATTGAGTATTGCGGGAAATGCAAATGTAGTAAGCAAGGGGCAGTCTGTTGTTTTGACTGCGAACGTTAATCAGATTGCAAATGTTAACTTTTTTGCCGACGGAAAGAAGATTGCTAACTGTATAAATAAGGCAACGGCTGCGGGTTCGGTCACATGTAGTTGGAGACCTTCAACGCAAAAGCCCGTGAATTTAACTGCATCGATTGTGGTTGGAAATTCTGTTTATGTGACATCTCCTGTTGTGTCGATTCCAGTGACAAGAAGAACGGGCCGCCGCTAATAGCGACGACCCGTTCTAGGTAATTCTTAGATTTACTTGGTCTCAACCAAACGATCTGTCTCGTCTTGAATTTTGACGGCAATGGCAGCCAACTTCTCGGCATACTCCTTGCCATGGTGGGCGCAGAACATGAGCTCGCCACCGGTTGCTAGAACTGCACGGACATAGGCCTGAGCGCCGCAGCGATCGCAGCGGTCGAGGGCATTGAGGGGTGTGGATTCGAGTAGTACTTGCTCGGTCATCGCGCTCTCCGTTCGTAGTCCTGATAGTAAATCAGAGGGTATATGCACCCTCTGACATTGGAACATCATGCCAGTAACTTATATTCCCCGCGCGCTAAATAATCTTAGAATTCCATGTATTTAGCGTTATCTATCACTATATGAGATACCTCTCGGCGCGCTTAACCTATTGCAAACGATTCGCTGGCTAATCTTTGCCACCGTGACTGCCAATGAAGAATTGAATTTTGACGCCCCTGCCACCGATGCAGGATCGAAAGATAGCTATACCGCAAAGGACCTAGCCGTCCTAGAGGGTCTTGATGCTGTTCGCAAGCGCCCAGGTATGTATATCGGCTCAACCGATTCTCGCGGCCTCATGCACTGTCTCTGGGAGATCATAGATAACGCAGTGGATGAATCCCTTGCTGGTCATTGCAAGAAGATTGAAATCAACTTAGAAGCCGATGGCTCAGTTGAAGTTCACGATGATGGACGCGGAATTCCAGTTGATAAGGAACCAAAGACTGGCCTAACTGGCGTTGAAGTAGTTTTAACTAAACTCCATGCAGGTGGAAAGTTCGGCGGCGGCTCTTATGCAGCCTCTGGCGGACTCCATGGTGTCGGTGCATCTGTTGTTAACGCACTTGCAGAACGTCTTGATGTTGAGGTTGATCGCAATGGCAAGATTTATTGGATGTCATTTAAGCGCGGAACACCTGGCATCTTTGATGGCGATGGACCAAAGGCTCCCTTTACTGAACAATCTGGTCTTCGTGTCATCGGCAAGATTTCATCCAAAGTCACAGGTACACGTGTTAAGTGGTGGTCAGATAAGCAGATCTTCCTTAAGGATGCTTCCCTTGATATTGAAGATATCTATGCACGTGCCCGCCAGACATCATTCTTGGTGCCCGGTCTCTCACTAACTGTTAACGATAACCGCTCAAAAGAGAAGACAACTCAAACTTTCTATCACAAGGGCGGAATCTCCGAGTACTGCGATTTCTTGCAGCCGGATCAGCCAGTCGGTGATGTTATTCGCATCTACGGCACCGGTCATTACCAAGAGACTGTTCCAGTCCTCGACGATAAGGGCCATATGGTCTCTACTGAAGTCGAGCGTGACATGGAAGTTGATATAGCCATGAAGTGGGGCGATGGATTTGATGCGACTATCCGTTCTTTCGTCAACATTATTGCGACACCTAAGGGTGGAACTCACCTTCAGGGATTCGAACGCGCCATCACCAAATCCTTTAACGAAGCGATGCGTAGCGCAGGTATTTTGAAGAAGAACGAAGCCGATGTCATTAAAGATGACGTGATGGAAGGCATCACCGCAGTCGTGACAGTGCGAATGTCTGAGCCACAGTTCGAAGGCCAGACCAAAGAAGTTCTAGGAACAGCTGCTGCTACAAAGATTGTTAGCCAAGTTGTTGCTGATAAGTTGAAAGAATTCTTCGCCACCACGCGCCGTATCGATAAGGCAAATGGCAAGTTGATTATGGAGAAGGTAGCCGGCGCATCACGTACGCGTATTAGCGCGCGAACCCACAAGGATCTTCAGCGCCGCAAGAACGCACTTGAATCATCAGCGTTACCAACCAAGCTTTCTGATTGTCGTTCTGAAGATGTCACTCGCACCGAACTCTTTATCGTTGAGGGAGACTCTGCACTGGGCACCACAAAGGCGGCTCGAAACTCTGAGTTCCAAGCAATCTTGCCAATCCGCGGAAAGATTCTAAATGTTCAAAAGGCATCGCTCTCACAGATGCTTGATGACAAAGAGTGCGGATCCATCATCCAGGTGATTGGCGCCGGCTCCGGTAAGTCATTTGAACTCGATGACGCTCGCTACGGTCGCGTTATTTTGATGTCAGATGCTGACGTTGATGGCGCACATATTCGATGCCTCCTTCTTACATTGATGTATCGCTATATGCGTCCATTGATTGATGCGGGTCGCGTCTTTGCCGCAATTCCACCACTGCACCGCATTGAGGTCATGGGCGGCGGCGGTAAAAAGGGAAATTACATCTACACATATTCGGACGATGAAATGAAGAAGGTCACTGCTGACCTCGCTAAAAATGGCAAGCGCTGGAAGGAACCAATTCAGCGCTACAAAGGTCTCGGCGAGATGGATGCAGATCAGCTCCGTGAGACGACGATGGACCCAGATGTCCGCACGCTACGTCGCATTACCGTGACTGATGCAGCGGCAGCTGAGGCGATGTTTGAACTTCTCATGGGTTCAGATGTTGCCCCACGTAAGGAATTCATTGCCAACGCTGAGATCGATCGCGATTCAATCGACGCTTAATCGATAGAGACTAAGTCGAAGTATTCGTCTTTCCAAATATCTTCATCGCCGTCTGGCAGCAAGATCACACGCTCTGGCTTAAGGGCCTGCACCGCACCCTCATCGTGGGAGACCATGACGACAGAACCTTGATACTCGCTGAGCGCGGCCAGAATCTCTTCACGAGAAGCTGGATCTAGGTTGTTTGTAGGTTCATCGAGCAGTAGAACGTTGGCGCCTGAAACCACAATCGTGGCCAGTGCGAGCCGAGTTCTTTCACCACCTGAGAGAACCTTTACCGGCTTATGGACATCATCACCAG
>CAZNEQ010000055.1:0-9072 GCA_964572265.1 uncultured Candidatus Planktophila sp. | reverse complement strand
GCAAAGTCGTTCACATTGCGAAGGTGAAGCTCTAGACTTAGCGCATGGGTTTCCTCTCGAAGATTCTTAAAGCAAGTAAGTCTCAGAAGGATTCTCAACAATCTGTCAGTTATCTCAATCCCTTTTCAACGCTAGGTGAGCTCGACTTCCACCTCATCAATGAAGGTCGTCACGAGAGATTGTGGGATGCGCTCGGCGCACATGTGCTTCGCGATAAAGATGGCTTGCTTCAAGGAACTGCTTTCTCTGTCTGGGCACCTAATGCGCAAGCGGTAAGTTTGATCTGCGATCACAATTTCTGGGATAAATCTGCTCATCCCATGATTCGCCAAGGAGTATCCGGAATATGGGAAATCTTTATCGAAGGCATCGGTGCTGGCACTAAGTATAAGTTTGCAATCTGTGGTGCCTTTGGTCAGTGGGTAGATCATGCTGATCCATTGGCGCGAGAAACAGAATGTCCGCCTCTGACTGCATCTATCGTCAATGAGAGTAACTACCAATGGAGCGATCACGAATGGATGAGCGCGCGAAGTAATTTTCAGCCGTGGCGCTCACCTATCTCGGTCTATGAGGTGCATCTTGGCTCATGGCGCCTTGGGCTTACTTATCGCCAAATGGCTACCGAACTTGTCGACTATGTAACAACCAATGGCTTTACCCATGTTGAATTCTTACCGGTCACAGAACACCCATACGGTCCTTCATGGGGGTATCAAGTCACATCATTCTTCGCTCCGACATCCCGTTTTGGAACGCCCGATGATTTCCGTTTCTTGGTCGATGCCCTTCATCAAGCAGGCATCGGAGTTATCTTGGATTGGGTGCCTGCACATTTTCCTAAAGATGAATGGGCGCTAGCTCGCTTTGATGGAACTGCACTCTATGAGCATGAAGATCCTCGCTTGGGAGAACATCCTGATTGGGGCACTCTGATCTTTAACTTTGGTCGTAATGAAATTCGTAACTTCCTTGTTGCCAGCGTCCTCTATTGGCTCGATGAATTCCATATTGATGGCCTTCGTGTCGATGCTGTGGCGTCAATGCTCTATCTCGATTACTCGCGCAAAGATGGCGAATGGCTTCCTAACCGATTTGGTGGTCGTGAGAATCTTGAGGCAGTACAACTGCTGCAAGAGGCGACATCTACTGCTTATCGGTCACATCCTGGCATCATGATGATTGCGGAAGAATCAACAGCATGGCCGGGAGTCACCCGAGATACATCCAGCAGTGGATTAGGTTTTGGATTTAAGTGGAATATGGGCTGGATGCACGACACGCTCGAGTATTTGCAACATGAACCAGTCCACCGCGTCTATCACCATAATGAAATAACTTTCTCAATTCTCTATGCTTGGTCAGAGAACTTTATGCTGCCCCTATCGCACGATGAAGTTGTTCACGGCAAGGGATCATTGGTCAATAAGTTTCCGGGTGATCGTTGGCAGAAACTTGCTACGCTACGTGCGCTCTACGGATTTATGTGGGCACATCCAGGGAAGAAACTTCTCTTTATGGGTCAAGAATTCGCACAGAATGATGAGTGGAACCAAGAACAAGGCCTTCAATGGCATCTCACTGAATATGCCGAGCACACTGGTGTGCAGGCAGCTCTCGCAGATATCAATGCGAATTATAAGCGCCACCCAGCTCTTTGGGAGAAAGATGTTTCGCCTGAAGGATTCCAGTGGATTGTCGGCGACGATGGCGCAAATAACATCGTCGCCTTTACACGTTGGTCAGATGCAGGATATCCACTTGTCTGCATCACCAACTTCTCACCTGTGCCGCAAGAATATTATTCGCTTCGCATGCCAACAGCTGGTGTATGGCGTGAAACCATCAATACCGATGATATTAAATACGGTGGAAGTGGTATTTCAAATCACTCATTTGCGGTAGATGTTGATACCGATCTCTATACGACACTTCGCGTACCACCACTGGCAACAGTCTGGTTTGAGCGGGCTTAGTTCTTTACTTCAAGTACTGGTGTAAAGAAAGCTGCCACAATCATCAATACTGCTGGAATCATCAGCGCCAAGGCGATTGATCCCGTTGCGCCAATGACACCTGCTACCAACCACTTCAGCGCTGTCGTTAATACGTTATTTGTGACGCCTAATTGACCAATTACAACAGCACTTGGGTTAGGTGAGCGACGGTTTGCGGCGGCGGTAAAGCTAGGGCCAAGAATCGCAGAGCCGATGCCTGCTAAAGAGAAGCCAAGGATAAAGAGGCCGTATGAAACCCATTTAGCGCTCTCAGGTAGGTGGGTGGCAATCGAAATCGGAACCATAAATCCAAACCCACCAAGCAGGGTTGAAAATCTAGCCAAACGATGGAGCGGATACGAGGCTGGGATTTTATGAATCGATAGTCGTCCCGCGATCATGAAGATAGTGAAGACGATGTAGGGCAAAGTACTCAAAGTGCCGGTGACATCGAGACGTTCTTTTGTGAAGATCGTTCCCCAGTCACCGATTGCAAATTCCAGATAGATGGCTGATGCCAAGCCAAGGCTGACCGGCCAATCTAAGTGAAATGAGGTAAAGATATCTCTGACGCGGTAATCAGTCTCAGGATGCTCATTCGCCGGAACCAATACTGAATTCATGCGATAGGCGATATAAAGCGAACTGGCAGCAGAGAAAAGTGCGACTACGCCAATATGAAGCGCAAGGCCGGAGAAGTTCACAACTATTCCAGATACAAGTGCCGTGATGAGAGCGCCCGCACTCCAATAACCGGCAGTACTTGTTATGACATTATCGCCGCTTCTTTCCTGAATATGGAAACCTTGAGTATTCAAAGCGACATGGATACAGGTAATTCCAAAACCGATGAGAATATTGAAGACTACAAATATCGCTGGAGTGTGCACTTGCACAATCACCGCAAATGAAAGATAGAGCAAGATTGTGGCGCTGATAAATACTTTCTTCACTCCGACTTTGTGAACGATATGACCTGCAGTGAGAAGTCCTGTAAATGCGCCGATGGCGCCAGTCGTCAAAATCGAGCCGAAGGGACCGTTCGAGAGCCCTAGATTCTCTTTAAGATCCGGGAAGCGAGGAACCCAGGCCATAATGCCAAACCCAAAGATAAAGAAGAGCGCGCTTAAATAGCGCTTCTCTAGCTGATGGGAGATCATTTAAAAGAGCGCATTTGCGAGTGCTGCGCGGGCTTTAATGACACGTGGATCTGCTGGATCGACGAGAGCAAAGAGTTCGAGCAATCTCTCTTTAACTCTCTTCTGCTCATCCCCTGATAATACTGAAATCAACAGTAATAATCTCTTGAACCCCTGTTCAAGTTCACCTTGCATAATCTCCACATCGGCACATTGCATCTGAATTTGAACATCGCTAGGTTGTTCAATGGCCTGCTGCATTATCTTCGCCGCATCCACGCCATCAGTGCGCATTAATAACTGTACTTGTGCCAAACCAACTTTTCCATACATGTCATTGGGTTTGCGAGCCAATAAATCTTTATATGCCTTCTCCGCAGCAGCGAAATCTCCACGATCTATCGCTGCAATCGCCTCATCTTCCTCTGGCTCTGCTTGCTCAATCGGCGCTTCCCCGATTCCTTGTTGTGCCGCCAAAGTAAGGATCTTGTTAATAACTTCGCGAAGTTGAGTCTCATTGAGAGCTTGTTCAACAAATGGAATTGGTTGCTCTCCAATAAAGACCAAGCCATATGGAATGGTGCGAGTTTGCAACGCTTGCGCCACCTGTGGTTGTTCATCAATATTGACTCTCGCCAAAACCCATGCGCCTTGATCTGCAAGAGCTAGCCGGCCGAGTGAGTGCAGCATCTCTACTGATTCAGCAGAACGCGGTGACCAGCAGAGAACTACTACTGGCTTCTGGGCTGACATCGGCAAGAATTCGCCGGTCAAATTTTGTGCATTCATCTCTAGACCCGGCATCGGTGCCGAGGTATCGACCGGTGGTTTTCCTAGACCGCTTAAGTCAAAGGCGCGACCGAAATTTGGTGGCAATGTCATGAGGCGCTCTCCTTCTGACTCTCCGCTGGAAGATCGACTCCGGAATCACGGCGGAATGGAAGGATGTTATCTACATACGATTGTGCAGCAAACTCGAGACCGACATCATGGCCTGCCTTCTCGCTAAGGTACCAACGGTGTTCCAGCGCTTCGTGGAAGAACTGTGCGACTTCGATACGTCCGGCAAGATCTTCTGGAATTAGCGCCACTGTTGGCTTGAAGACCATATCTAACCAACGACGAGCGGACTCAGCCATAGGTGGTTTCGGTGATTTCTCGCGTCCGCGGAATCGATCAAAGGATGCAAGCAATCGCTTGGCTTGAAGTTCTTCTGTTTCAAGTCCCATTAATTCGCGCAAACGATTCTTGTGATAGCCCGCAGCTACCAACTTCGGCTGGAAGTAAAGCTTTCCTGTGTTTTCATTTCCTTCTTCAATTTGAACCGAAACTTCCTCAACTGCAAAACCAAGATCATGCAATTGACGCATCGCGCGTTCGACCGCATGGCGATCAGATGGATCAAGAACTTGACGTTCTTTTAGCGCGGCCCACAATCGGTGGTAACGCTTGATTAAAGCATTACTTGCGCGAATCGGATCCATGCCGGCATAGAGAACTCCTGAAAGTGAAAGGTCTTCAAGTTCTGCCGCAACGTTGAAGTGGGCAATCTCTAAATCGTGTTCACGTTGACCATCGCTGAGTGATTTTTGAAATTCACCAGTTTCAGCATCAACGAGATAGGCCGCAAAACCTTCAGCGTCGCGACGGAAGAGAGTATTGGAGAGCGAACAGTCACCCCACCAAAATCCAAGAAGGTGCAATCGCACCAAGAGCAGAGCGAGGGCATTAGCCATAAGAGTGACATCTTCGGCAGTGACATCTTTGCCACTGAGCAGAACGCGGTAAGGGAGTGAATAAGGCAAAAAGCGAGTTACCAGCGCACAAGGAAGTTCTTCGCCGTCATTGTCGGTACGACCTTCCACCACCGCTACTGATTGGACGCTCGGCGCATCGAGTTGTTTGAGCTCGCGCAGAATCTTGTACTCACGATTAGCGAACTCTGAGACTGTCTCTTTGACTGCATAGACTTCAGATTCGGGGTCATCGGTAGAGCGGACCAGGCGCACGATATGGCGAGAGATGCCTCGCTTCTCGGCTAGGTGGGGATCTTCCGGCCAGAGCTCCAGGCTCTGGTTCCAGGGCAGCCCTGAGACGGCGGCGATTTCCTCACCCACGCCAGTAATTCTCAGAGCCATGCGCTTATTCTCTCGCACCTTACAATTAAGTATGACAATTTCAGACCGTATCGGTGGCAAAGTTAAGCGGAAAGCGACCGAACAAGAGGCCCCCGTCACACATTCCTATGGAAAAGCTGGTGCACCGATAGATCGAGGTCACCCCTTCTACTTTGGATTCTTAGCGACAACTGGTGCCCTCACTGCATTTGTCTTAATGCGCGCACTTGCGAGTGCAAGTCAGGTATTTGTTTTGATTCTCGTTTCTCTCTTCTTGGCAACCGGCCTCAATCCTGCCGTCGAAGCAATTCGTCGACGCGGTACTTCACGTGGGACCGCAGTTGCAATTATTTTTGTTGCGGTCTTGGCCCTTGTTGGCGTATTTATCGCACTTGTTATTCCACCGCTTGTTCGTCAAACCACCTATCTCATTGAGATTGCACCGACTCTCTTGCAAGACCTTAAGGCCAATCCTCAAATTGCAAGCCTCAACGAACAGTACGCAATCATTGATACGCTGCAGAAAAAGTTAGAGAGTGTCACCTCTGATGGCACCTTAATCTTTACCGCATTTGGTGGAGTAATTGGTGTTGGAAGAACAGTTCTCTCTGGAACTTTTACCGCACTTACAATTCTTGTCTTGACCCTCTACTTCATTACCTCTTTGAAAGAGGCCACAGCGATTGGCCTCAAGCTTGTTCCAGCAAGCCGCAGACCGCGCGTTGCGCTATTGGTTGATGCAATCATCGCTCGCGTGGGAGCGTTCGTGGGAAGTCAGATCCTGATTGCTGCGATGGCATCAGTCTTCGTCACAATTCTCTCTTTGATTCTAGGGTTGCCATCACCCATCTCCATTGGAATCATTGTTTTTGTATGTGCGCTTATTCCTCTCATCGGTCACTTCTTAGGTAGCGGTATAGTCACACTTATCGCAGCAACCCAATCTGTAGTAATCGGAGTAATTGCTTTTGTCGCCTACGTTGTCTACGTCCAAATTGAGAATTACGTTGTGACACCGAGAATCATGAAGCGCAGTCTTAATTTACCTGGCGCAGTGACCATCATCGCAGCCCTGATTGGAACTTCCCTCTTAGGTCTCGTAGGTGGTCTATTAGCAGTGCCAGTTGCTGCTTCTATCATTTTGATTATGGAGGAAGTCGTCTTCCCCAGAGCTGAACAGAACTAGAGCTGAACAGAACTCGGGCAAAAACTAGAGTTGATTTAATCTAACTCGGTTGGAAGCGGCAATCGATTTGGTGCAATGATTTTCGTGATTTCGCTAAGAACGCGATGTACATAAGGTTCGCCAACCCATAAATGCTTGGCGCCATCGACTGCAATCAGTTTGAGCTGAGGAATTACACTGAAGCGAACTTTTGCCTCTGCTGGTTTCAAATAATCATCATGCTCTGGCACAAGGGCAGTGATTGGGCGACCATCATCTGCCCAAAAAGCTAAATCGCTCTCTGTAACTTTCATTAAAGGTGGGCTCAAAAGAATCAACCCTTTGATGCGTGGGTCGCGTGCATGACAGAGAGCCAACTCGGTGCCAAACGACCAACCGACAATCCAAAGTTCATTGACTTTTAATTGATCAAAGCAATAATCAATCGCTGCTTGAACATCGTACTTCTCTGCGACTCCCCCGTCATAACTTCCCGTGCTGGTTCCGGCTTCGCTAGTGGTGCCACGAGTGTTGAAGCGAACGATGGTGACACCTGCCATTGCAGGTAAACGATTCGCCGCCTTCTTATAGATATGGCTATCCATCATTCCCCCACCAGTGGGATTGGGATGCAGGCAGAGCAGCGCCGTTGTTGGATGTGAAAGCGGGGCCGCTACTTCACCAATGAGGGTCTCGCCATCGGCGGTGGTGAGGGTGAAAGGTGTGCGCTGCGCCGGCAACACAGTGCTCGGGCGGATTGGTTCCGACATAGTTGCATTCTAGTGACTACTCTTTCGCCATGGCTAAGAAGAACTCAGCGACATTTGAATCACTCAATCCAGTTAACGGTGAAATCGCAGGTACCTATCCGATTCACAATGATAAAGATGTATATGCCGCAGTCACGCTCGCATCAGATGCCGCCATTCGTTGGGTGGCGTTGGGTCATAAAGGACGTCGTAAAGTCTTGCTGGAGTACAGCCGTCTGATTTTGCGTGAGATTGATTCTCTCGCCGAGCAAGTGACTCTAGAAACCGGTAAGCCTCACTCTGATGCAAAGTTGGAGATCACTCTTGCTGCCCATCATGTCGCCTGGGCAGCTCGTAACGCTGAATCTGTTCTGCGGACTGCGCATCGCTCGCCTGGAGCCTTGATGGCAAATATGTCTGCCACAGTCGAGCGATCACCGCTCGGAGTTGTGGGAGTAATCGGCCCCTGGAACTATCCCGCCTTTACGCCAATGGGCTCGATTGCATATGCACTCGCTGCCGGTAATACCGTTGTCTTTAAGCCAAGTGAATACACCCCAGGTGTTGGGATTGCTCTTGCCGATCTCTTTGAGCACGTCGCCGGAAGCTCCGAATACTTCCAAGTTGTCACTGGCTTTGGTGAGACAGGTGCCGCGCTTTGTCGCAGTGGCGTGAAGAAGTTGGCTTTCACTGGCTCTACCACAACGGCAAAGAAGGTGGCTGCGCTCTGTGCTGAGACTTTGACGCCAGTCATCGCTGAATGTGGCGGAAAAGATCCAGTGATTGTTGCCCGCGATGCCGATATCAGTCGTGCTGCCGATGCCGCCGTCTGGTCAGCTTTCTCCAATGCCGGCAGACCTGCATTGGCGCAGAGCGTGTATACGTCGATGAGAACATTGCCGATATCTTTACCGAAAAGGTCATTGCTCTCGCAAAGAATATTCACGCCGGAGATCCGGCAGATGCAAACTATGGGCCAGCGACTATGCCATCACAGCTCAAGATTATCGAGTCTCACATTAAAGATGCGGTTAAGCGCGGTGGAATTCCTGTTGTTGGAGGTACGCAATCAGTTGGAGATCGATTTGTCCAACCTGTTGTTCTACTGCAGGTTCCTGAGGATTCAATCGCTGTAACAGATGAAACTTTTGGACCAACACTTGTTATCAATCGCGTCCCTGATATGGAGACAGCAATTGAACTTGCCAACGCTTCTCGATATGGACTTGGTGCGTCAGTCTGGTCGCGACGTCAGGGCCGTGTGATTGCCTCACAATTGCAATGCGGAATGGTTGCTATCAACTCAGTGATTTCATTTGCTGCGGTGGCATCTATTCCATTTGGTGGAATCAAAGATTCTGGCTACGGTCGAATTCATGGACCGGAAGGTCTCTTAGAATTCACCTACGCGCGTTCAGTGGTTCGTGCCAAGTTCCAATTGCCACTTGCTATTACTAGTTTTAAGCGCACAGCAAAGGTCGATGGCTTAGTTGTTGGCTTACTAAGAGCCTTACGGGGTCGCCTCTCTTAACGAGAGAGAAAGTCAAAAGCGAGGGGCATTACGAGTGCGCTCGGTGTTGGGGCGGCGATTGTTGCGCTTGCTCCAACAGGCGTTATGCCAATGGCGTCGGTTATCTTCATCGCCATCAAGCCATGCGACAGTATGCGGAGTAGCCATCGGTATCAATTGATCGCATCCTGGGCAGCGATATGGCTTGGTAGCGGAAGACCCAGAGAGCTTACGAACGATCCATAAACCTTGATCGTCTTCCTCAAAACTTTGGGTGGATGGAACCCCGCGGACTTCTTCATCATTACCTTTGGGGCGCTTGCCTTTGGGGTAGTTCTTACGCGGGCTCATACCTGTATTTTCCATTACATTCTTACCTTTTCGCCAATCGTGAG
>CAZNEQ010000054.1:0-9152 GCA_964572265.1 uncultured Candidatus Planktophila sp. | reverse complement strand
AGAACGCCTTGGTCGCGTGCTTCGCGGTATCGCTTCACAGCTCGAAGCTTAAATTCCGCTCTTTCTATTTCGGCGGATCGAGTAGCGAATTCCGATCAGGCCAAGCGCTGCCCCAACAGCACATGTCCAGAGCACCTTTGTCTCTGCGCCAATCGCTAGCGCGATGACTCCAGCAGCAATCCAACAGATGGTTCCGATTGAGACTAGAGTGACGACCGAAGTAATCGAAGATTTAGCTGCAGGTGACATGGAAGAAGAGTAATGCGTAAAACGGTAAAGCAGGATGGAAATTGGCGCTCTTTCCGCCACCGCAATTTCCGTATCCTCTTTCCAGCAAATGCCCTCTCCAATATCGGCACCTGGGCACAGCGCGTTGCGCAAGATTGGCTAGTTCTTGAGTTAACAGATAACAATGGAGCAGCCCTTGGCCTGATTACTGCGGTGCAATTTGCCCCTGTTCTCTTCTTTAGTCTTCATGGTGGCGCGCTTGCAGATCGCGTCAATAAGAGAAAACTTCTCATCGCTACTAATGCCGTTGCAGCGTTAGCTTGCTACGGAGTCGGAATTCTCGTGATGATTGAGAAAATTGAGTTGTGGCATGTATTTGTTGGCGCCGCACTTCTTGGAATTTCCTCGGCTATTGACGCTCCGATTCGACAGGCATTTACCTCTGAGATTGTTGGACATTCTGATGTTGCCAATGCAGTAAGTCTGAATTCAGCTAATTTCAATGCTGGCCGCCTCGTAGGACCGGCGATGTCGGGCTTTCTGATTGCTCATTTCAGCACTGGTCCATCATTTGTTATCAATGCAACTACCTATCTATTTGTGATTGCAGCCTTATTGGCAATGCGTGAAAAAGATTTCTTTATCCATACAAAAGAAGAGACTCTCGGGACAGTTCGTGAAGGCATTCGCTATGCCCTCGCCCGTCCAGATCTCTATGTTGTTATGCTTTTGATTTTCTTTACGGCAACCTTTGGATTGAATTTCCAAATATTTAACGCGCTGATGGCGACCAAAGAATTTGGAAAAGGGCCTGCTTCTTACGGATTGCTCGGTACCTTTATCGCTATCGGTTCTCTAACAGGTGCTCTCTTGAGTGCACGATTAGAACGTCTTCGT
The DNA here is from genome assembly GCA_964572265.1 of uncultured Candidatus Planktophila sp. Taxonomy (GTDB): domain Bacteria; phylum Actinomycetota; class Actinomycetes; order Nanopelagicales; family Nanopelagicaceae; genus Planktophila. The sequence goes on along the minus strand of CAZNEQ010000054.1, from coordinate 8,027 downwards.
AACACGCGCTTCATCATCAAACTTGGAGTGATCTTCTCTCTTGTTGTGTTGGTATTGTCGATTACTCCGACATACACCTGGTATGCCATTTGGTTGCCAATCTGTGGAATTACCGCACTTACGATGCTGATCTCTGCCAATTCATATGTCCAGACTCATTCAGATCCAGCTGTTCGTGGACGAGTGATGGGGATTTACTTGTTGATCTTTATGGGTGGAACCCCGTTTGGTTCGCTGCTGATCGGGTATCTCACTGAAGCAATTGGTGTCCGCCAGACAATCGCTTTCTGCGGTGGCATTTCGCTTCTTGCAGCATCGACAATCTGGTTGATCTTTAAAGATAAGGTCACTCCGCCTGAAGATCAGAGAGTGTCAGCGGTACTTTCTTAAGCTTCGAGCTGATCCAACTCGGCTCGCGACATATGTGCTGGGACAGCAATCACTACTGCTGCAGCGATAACAATTAGAACTGGAACCATCAGATATGCGCGTGAGATTCCAAAGCTATCGCCAAAGACTCCAAGTAAGAATGGTGCGCCACCAATAGCAATTCCTGCTGCTAGGGAACTCTTTCCGATTGCTAAATCAGGGCGTCCATCGCTATGGCTAATAAGGCGAAGTGAGGTGAGTGCGAATTGCATCGAGATACCGAGACCGTTGAGCAACAACATCACCATACTGATAGCCAAATTGTGTGAGAGCCAGAGCCCAAAAAAGCCCACGAGCTGCAATCCAAGGATGGCGAGGAGTTGATGATCAAGTGAAAGCTTATGCATCACACGTCCACCGAAGAAACGGCCAAGCCCCATTCCAGTGCCAAGGGCAATAATTGCGATGGTGGAGATTGCAGCCGAGGCATCGGTGCGATCACGAACCAAGGCTGCTGCCCAGAACGAAGTCGCGAACTCAGTAGAGATTGTGGCGATAAATCCGAACCAAGTGATCCAGAATGCGCGGGAAAGCTTTCCGCTCTGAGGTCCATCGTTATGTGGAACGTGGGGTTCATCGCTCTTCTCGCGCAGGAAGAAGTAAAGATAGAAAGCAACTGGAAGAATGATGAGCAGCCCCAGACGCCAGAAATCTGGAGCCTGCTGCGCAATATTGCCAATGGTGAATGTTCCGAAGACATAACCAACTGATGCAATTCCATTTGCTTGAGCTACAGCAATCGGCGCCATCGCTTTGTAATGGCTGTTAAATGAAGTTACAAAAGAGTTGATGACCGTTGATACACCAAGCCCGGCAACACCTGCAGCCAAGATTGTGAGTGGAACTGGTTGTAGAAATGCGAGCGATATTAATCCGGCAACAAAAATACCCATGCCAATCCAACCGGCATTAGCTCGGCCAAATTTATGTGAGATCCAAGGATTGATAAATCCAGCAAGAATTGATGCCAAACCCATTGCAGTTCCATGAAGTCCAGCAATCGTTAGCGAAGTTCCTTGATCGGCGCGTAGCAAAGGCTGCGCCGGACCAAAGCCACCGAGAAAGAAGTTAACGACAAGTGTTTGGAGGGCGATAGTCCAAAAGTATCTATCGCGCTCTAACTTTGCTGGCATTAGGCAAGCTGCGATACGACGTAATCAATAGATGCAGTTAGTGCATCGATATCTGACGGATCGATTGCTGGGAACATCGCAACACGGAGCTGGTTCTTGCCGAGCTTGCGGTATGGCTCGGTATCGACGATTCCATTTGCACGAAGAGCAGCAGCAACCTTGGTTGCATCGATTGCATCATCAAAGTTGATTGTTCCGATGACATTCGAACGCTGTGCTGGATCAACCACAAATGGAGTGGTGTAGCTGGTCTTTTCAGCCCAACCATAAAGTCGTGACGCAGAATCTGCGGTGCGATCAGTGGTGAACTTAAGTCCACCATTCTCATTCATCCAATTAATCTGATCTGCAAGCAACATCAAAGTAATGAGAGCTGGTGTGTTGTAGGTCTGATCAAGACGGGAGTTCTCAATTGCGGTTCCGAGATCGAAGAATGCTGGAATCCAACGGCCAGATGCCTTGATTTTCTCTGCGCGCTCGATTGCGGCCGGGCTCATCAATGAGAGCCAGAGGCCACCATCAGAGGCAAATGACTTCTGTGGGGCAAAGTAATAGGCATCAAACTCTTTGGCATCAACATGAAGTCCACCAGCTGCAGAAGTTGCATCAACAAGAACGAGTGCGCCATCAGTGCCAGCTGGGCGCTTAATAGGCATTGCCACACCAGTTGAAGTTTCATTATGTGTCAGTGCGTAGACATCGATTCCATCTTCTTTTGTTGGAAGCGGGTGTGTACCTGGCTCAGACTTAATGACAGTTGGTTCACCAAGAAATGGAGCTTCCTTTGATGCAGCAGCGAACTTTGAAGAGAATTCGCCGAAAACTAAGTGTTGTGAACGGTTTTCAATTAAACCAAATGTCGCAATATCCCAGAACGCTGTTGATCCGCCATTGCCGAGAACAACTTCATACCCTTCAGGAAGGTTAAAGAGCGATGACAAACCTTCGCGAACGTTCTTAACAACGTTCTTTACTGGCTTCTGTCGGTGCGATGTTCCAATGACAGAGTTACCTGATGCGATCAGTGATGCAAGCGCTTCTGGACGAACCTTGGAAGGTCCTGCTCCGAAACGTCCGTCACGTGGCTTGATATCTGCTGGAATTACAATCTCTGCGCTCATGCGCGCAATTCTACGGGTAGTACCTATTTATCTCCCAATGGGATTGAGTGTTCTCTCGCTCATAGCGAATTCGGTCATGCAGGCGTGAATAACGGCCCTGCCAGAATTCAATACTTATCGGTAGTACACGGAATCCACCCCAATGAGGCGGACATGGAACAACACTGCCCTCGGGCCACTTCTCTGCCGCTCCTGCATATCGCTGCTCTAACTCTTCGCGCGATGCCAACGGTGACGACTGTGCAGATGCCCATGCTCCAATCTGCGATGACCATGGTCGTGAGGCGAAGTACTTCTCAGATTCTTCGCGTTCAATTTTCGATGCGAAGCCGCTAATGGAAACCTGGCGCTCCATCGCATACCAAGGAAAGAGGAGTGTGACTTGCGAATTGAGTTCAATCGCTTGTGATTTGCGAGAGTTGTAATTGGTGAAGAAGGTGAAACCACCTTCGGAGATATCCTTCAAGAGAACTGTACGAGTAGTGATTGCATCAGATCCATCTGGGGCGCTGCCTAAAGTCGAGAGAACCATCGCATTTGCCTCAACGATAAATTGATTAGCCGCCGCCTCATGGAGCCAAGTAGTGAAGGCATCCAGCGGGTTGGCGCCAAGGTCGGTGATGCCCTCCACCCCGTAGGAGCGACGCATCGCTGCCAAGGCTTCTTTGATCTCTTGGTCTTGGCGGGTGGTCTCTGCAGGGGGCTGATTGCTCATAGGTGTATCGAACCTCACTTTCGCTACGAGTGCATCTCGCACCCCTTTGGTCGCCAAGACCCCTCGGGCGGGTGCAGAATTACCCTAGTTTTTACGCACCGAAGGAGCTCACCATGTCAGATGATTTCAAGCCAGGTCTAGAAGGCGTTATCGCATTCGAATCTGAGATTGCAGAGCCGGATAAGGAAGGCAGCGCCCTCCGCTATCGCGGCGTCGACATTGAAGATCTCGTCGGTCGAGTTTCATTCGGAAATGTATGGGGACTTCTCGTCGATGATGAGTTCAACCCTGGTCTTCCTAATGCAGAACCATTTCCACTTCCTGTTCACTCAGGTGATGTTCGCGTAGATGTGCAGTCAGCGATTGCGATGCTGGCACCAGCTTGGGGCTTTAAGCCACTTCTCGATATTGATGATGCAGAGGCTCGCAGCAACCTTGCACGCGCATCAGTGATGGTTCTTTCTTACTTGGCACAAGCAGCTCGTGGAATCGTCGCAGCTCCAGTTCCTGAATCAGAGATTGATAAGGCGCACACAGTTGTAGAGCGCATGATGATTCGTTGGCGCGGAGAGCCGGACCCACTTCACGTTCGTGCAATCGATGCATACTTTGTATCAGCAGCTGAGCATGGAATGAACGCTTCAACATTTACGTCACGCGTTATCGCATCAACAGGTGCAGATGTTGCAGCAGCGCTCTCAGGTGCAATCGGTGCAATGTCAGGCCCACTTCACGGTGGCGCTCCATCTCGTGTTCTTCACATGATTGAAGAAGTTGAGAAGACCGGCAATGCAGAGGCTTATGTAAAGGGACTCCTTGATCGCAAGGAGCGCTTGATGGGATTCGGTCACCGCGTCTATCGCGCAGAAGATCCACGCGCTCGCACACTTCGTCGTACTGCTAAGGAACTCAACGCACCACGTTATGCAGTCGCAGAAGCGCTCGAAAAGGCAGCTCTCAAGGAGCTCCGCGAGCGTCAACCAGATCGCGTTCTTGAAACAAACGTTGAGTTCTGGGCAGCGATTATCTTGGACTTCGCAGAGGTTCCAGCACCACTCTTCACATCAATGTTTACAGCAGCTCGCACTGCTGGCTGGTCAGCACACATCCTCGAGCAGAAGCGCACCGGTCGCTTGATTCGCCCTTCTGCACGCTATGTTGGCAAGGGCCCACGTAAGCCAGAAGATGTTGCTGGCTGGGATGCAACTGTCGAGCAACTTCACAAGTAGGTGAAGCGTTCAATAGTCTGGTTTCGTCGCGATCTTCGGATCAGCGACCATCCAGCGCTGAACGCAGCCGTTGAAGGCAGTGATGAGGTAATTCCTCTCTTCATCCTTGATAAGCAACAAATTGCTGAAGCTGGCGAAAAGTTGCTCGCCTATATGAGCAACTCACTTCGCGCTCTTGATGCGTCACTAGGAAATCGACTTCATATTATTGAAGGCAATCAAGTGAAGATCATCAAAGAGTTGATGGAACTTTACGGAGCAACCGAAGTTCATATCTCAGCTGAAGTAGAACGTTATGGCGCCCAGCGCGATCAGCGAGTTGAAGCGGCAAGGATTCCACTCATCCGCACTGGAAGTCCATATGCTGTTGCACCAGGTCGAGTTGTAAAACCAAGCGATGGAACTCCCTACAAGGTCTACACACCTTTCTATAAGAATTGGTGCATCCATGGTTGGCGCGCACCAGCAAAGGCTCCGAAGGAGATCAAGGCACCATCACCACCTGATAAGTACCGTGCATTCCCTGATTTCAAAGTTCCTGCCGGCACCACAATCATCGAGGCAGGCGAGCTAGCTGCGCTCGAACGATTTAAAGCTTTTAAGAAGAACGGCCTTGATTCGTATGACGAAAATAGAAATCTACCTGGCATCGACGGCACATCGAAAATGGGTAGCTATCTAAAGTTTGGTGAAATTCATCCACGCACTCTGCTTCAAGGTCTTGGCGATAGCAAAGCGCACGACACTTTCCGGAAAGAAATCGCATGGCGTGAGTTCTATGCAGATGTCCTCTTTCACAATCCCGATACCGATACCGAGTATTACGTTCCTCGCTTTAAAGCAATGCGTTATGACAAGCCCGGAGCTCAATTTAAGGCGTGGTGCGAAGGTAAGACTGGATATCCATTTGTTGACGCGGCGATGCGCCAATTGCTTACTGAAGGGTGGATGCATAACCGCGCACGTATGGTTGTCGCATCATTTTTAGTCAAGGATCTCCATCTCGAATGGCAGTTGGGCGAGCGTTTCTTCGCCGATCATTTAGTTGATTTTGATCCGGCATCAAATGCTCACGGCTGGCAGTGGACTGCTGGGACCGGAACCGATGCCTCACCGTATTACCGAGTTTTTAATCCCATCGAACAAGGTAAGAAGTTTGATTCGGATGGAAGTTACATCCGTAAATATGTGCCAGAGCTAGCTCACTTGAGTGGCTCTGATATTCATGAACCATGGCTATATCTCGATGGCTATAGCCACGGGTACCCAGAGCGGATCGTGGATCATGCGGTTGAGCGTCTCGAATCCCTTGAACGTCTCAAAGAGATTAAAGTTGAACTACCCCCAGCTCCATCTGCTTAGCGCGATACATCGCATCATCTGCACGCTTTAAAAGGTTTCCCGCGCCATCGTTATACACATGTCCCACACTTACCCCCACTGAGATAGATAAGCCATTAACTTGGCATGGATAACTCAGTGATGCACGAAGGGCGTTAGCGCTCTCAAGTGTTTCTTCAATAGATCCTTGAATCAAGACTCCAAACTCGTCTCCACCTAATCTCGCAAGGATAGAACCTTCCGGAATAGCGCGAGAAAAGCGTCGTGCAACCTCTCTTAAGAGCTGGTCACCTACTTCATGTCCGTAGTTATCGTTGACTGGTTTGAATTGATTGAGATCTAAAAGTAAGAGTGCGCCTTCAACTTGGGAGAAGTTTTCAATCTCTGCCAACAATCGCCGACGATTTGCCAATCCTGTGAGTTCATCTGTCCTGGCAAGGTTTCTTTCATCAATTAAGGTCCTTGCCTCTCCCAGTGCGGTATTCATTCTAATTAACGCCAACAATAGATTCGCAATCGATGGTAAAACAATGAACGAGGGGATTACATCTGGTCGTAGCGCACTGGTGGCGAGCAAAATAGGTGTAATAAAAATAGAGAGCGCGACCAAAGCTGGATGGATCGGGCGCAAAGCAAATCTGCCGCCCGGGTTTGTTGCCACTGCGAGGGAGATAAATGCAATAGCAATTAACCATAGAGAATCAGAAAACCCGCCAAATGAGTAACGGCCATTAATTGCGAGCCAAAGATAATAGATATCTGCTGCGGTAAATATGGCGACACCAATCGCCATAAGAAAGCTGTAGTGGTTAAACCGCCTCGTAATGAAGGTCATCGCTAGAACGAGAAGGAGCGACAGATCGCCAACAGAGTAGAAGATAGGGAAGTAATTGCCGCCATCTTTCCAACCTTCACTCGGAAAGATCAGAGCGAGGAGAAGAGTTGAGAAAAGGGATGTAAAACCCAACCCAAAGATTAAAGCGTCCAGTAGCTCTATCGGACGTAATCGCGCAGATGATGTCGAAAATCGCGGAATCGCTATCAGCAGCAGTGGATAGAAGAGGATGTAGAGCAGTTGAGATGCAAGGGTGAATCGAGGGGTTGTAGATAAAAATTGATCGACACTTGAGGCAAACGAGCCCATTCCCCAGAAGAAAATTGAGAGTGCGATGGCGCTAACTGCTACGCGATCAAAGGTGATTGGTGCGAAGATGACAAGTGCAACCGCTGCCAACCAGATAAAGTTATAGAGAATGAGATCTCTGGCTATCGAAGGTGCCGGTGAGAGAAACTGCCAGCTAATGTGTATCGCGATAGTTATTGGTAAGAGGTATCGCTTCACCACGCTCATTGAGCGAGTAAATAAGTAAGGCCCCCGCCTATCAATAGGGGGAGCCTTACTTATTTAAAGAGGTAGACGAACTTTAGAAACCTCGAGCACATAGCAGAGTTGCAGAGACCTTTGAATCCTCAACATTTGCCTCGAGCTGTTCAGGTGCGCTGGCAAGAAGAGCCTTCTTTGAAATCAGATCCTTGACCTGTGTATCAAGTTTCGAGCGGCTAGCTGTCAAGACCAGAATCGCATTAGCAAGCTTGGTCACTGCAGCAGAAAGTTCGAGTTTGTCGTTAGCATTTGTAGTCGACGCCAAAATCGCTCGCGATTTAATTGCCTGAGCTTTTGCCGCATCAAGTGCCGTAGTTGTCTTAGTCAGCGCTGCCGTTGCGTTCGCAAGTTCTTCATCAAGTGCTGCGGTCTGAGCACCTACATCAGCAAGATTTGTCTTTGCCTTCAAAGCAGCGTTATAGCTTTTGATTGCAGCGACACATTCAACTGAAAGCCAGGTGAGCTTGGAGTTCTTCACCATGGTGTTTCGTGCGCAGCGGTATGAGTAACCACCAACTTTTGTTGTTGCATTGGCCTTCTTGCATGCAACGCCGTTGCTGATCTTTGTTGCGGCGTTAGCAGGAACGGCAGAGATGGCTGTGATTGAACCAGCTACAAGAATCGCTGCTGTGAGTGCGAGCGTGACCTTACGAAACATGAAAAACCTCCATTGAT
>CAZNEQ010000053.1:0-9231 GCA_964572265.1 uncultured Candidatus Planktophila sp. | reverse complement strand
AAGGCAGGGGAGATGACTCTGCTGGCACTTGTACTCCTGATCTTCGCGCTGAGTGGGTCAACTTCGGCAACGTTGCTGCAGAAGAAGTCGGGATATTCCATCCCGCTTCTTGCTGGAACAACTGTGCAATTTTTAATCGCTGGTATTGCGCTTGGAATCTATTCACTCGTTACCGGTCAGATGCGAATGCAGTGGAATCTGCAGTCGACGCTAGCAATGGCGTGGGCGATTATTGTGACATCGCTCATTGCTGTTTTGATGCTTCTCTGGATGTTAACCAAGGGGAGTGCGGCACGAGTTTCCAGTCTGCTCTACCTGGTGCCACCTATGACGGCGATTCAGGCACTCATTCTCTTTGGAGAAAAGCTAAACCCCCAGGCCATCATCGGAATTGCGATGACAGCGCTGGGGGTTGCTCTGGTCCAAAAGCGTTAGCTTTCTGGACCGAATAACTGGTCCAAAAGCGCCAACGATAAGCGCTAGTGGTGTCCCTCTAGCTCTTTACGATCACTCTCTGTTGCCTTAGGAACTGCCACTGCATGCGCACGGGAGATTCGATTGCGAATCTTGTTCTTAAGGGCGGCTGGACGACGGACACCTGCTTGATCGAACTCAGGAAGTTCGAGTGGTGCAAGTTGTTCGTGTGATGTGAGAGTCCAAGCCTTCTCATGAGAGATAGGTTCGTGAATCTCAACAAACTCACCATGTGGCAAGCGGACCAAGCGACCTGTCTCGCGTCCATGGAGTACGAGCTCACGGTCAGCACGCTGAAGTGAGAGACAGATTCTCTTTGTCACGATGAATGCAATCGGAGGAAGAACAATGACGCCGATTCGAGAGAACCACATCATTTGATTGATCGTCAGGTCAAATGTGACGGCAATGATGTCATTTCCACCGTTGATCAATGAGACCAATGTGAAGGTAAGTGCCATTGCACCAAGTGCGGTGCGGTTTGGTGCATTGCGTGGACGATCTAAGAGATGGTGTTCGCGCTTATCGCCAGTTGCCCAACTCTCGATAAATGGATAGAGAGCAAGAAGCGTAAACATGATGCCGGGCAAGATAAGTCCAGGAATCAAGATGTTCCAGGAAATTGTGTAACCGAATGCATGTGTCTCTAATGGCGGCGCCATACGGACCAAACCATCGAGCCATCCCATATACCAGTCAGGCTGTGAGCCGGCAGAGACTTGGCCAGGTGTATATGGCCCGTAGAGCCAAATCGGGTTAATTGATGCAACCGCTCCAAGGAATGCCGTGACACCGAAAACGATAAAGAAGAAGCCACCAGCTTTTGCCATGTAAACAGGCATTAATGGGTAGCCAACTACGTTCTTCTCAGTGCGACCTGGGCCAGGGAACTGTGTGTGCTTCTGGTACCAGACCAACATCAAGTGCACTGTGATCAACGCAAGGAAGATTCCTGGAAGAAGGAGAACGTGCACGGTATAAATGCGCGGAATAAACATCTCACCTGGGAATGCTCCACCAAAGGCGAAGTAGGAGAGATAGGAGCCCACAACAGGAATGGCTTGCATGATTGCTTCCGCGATGCGAACACCTGTGCCTGATAGAAGATCATCAGGAAGTGAGTAGCCGAGGAAGCCTTCAACGATTCCAAGCGTGAGGAGACCAACGCCGATAATCCAGTTGAATTCACGTGGCTTACGGAATGCTCCAGTGAAGTAAACGCGGAGCAAGTGCACCACGATTCCAATCATAAAGATAAGTGCTGCCCAGTGGTGAATCTGACGCATCAGCAAACCACCGCGAACCTCAAATGAGATATCGAGCGCAGAGGCATAGGCGGCTGACATTTCGACACCCTGAAGAGGAGCGTATTCACCATCGTAGACAACTTCCTTCATGGAAGGGTCGAACCAAAAGGTGAGGAATGTTCCAGAGGCGAGCAAGATGATGAATGAGTAAAGGCAAATTTCACCGAGCAGGAATGACCAGTGATCCGGGAAGACCTTGCTTAGGCTCTTCTTCAGATATTTAGCAGCACCCGTGCGGTCATCTACATATCCCGCAACATTGCCGGCAACTCTTTCGCGTGCTGTCATGATGATCGCTCCCAGAAGCTAGGTCCAACAGGTTCGTTAAATGGTGCTCGTGCAACCAAGTATCCCTCGTCATCGACGGTTATCGCGAGTTGAGGCAGTGATCGAGCAGCTGGTCCGAAGATGACTTTTGCCGCGCGAGTCACATCGAATGTTGATTGGTGGCAAGGGCAGAGAAGGTGCTTTGTCTGCTGCTCATAGAGAGCGACAGCGCATCCCATATGTGAGCAGATCTTAGAGAAGGCGATGATTCCTTCATGAGTCCAAGAAAGTCGCTCTGCATCAAGATTGAACTCTTCTGGACGAAGACGAATAAGAAGAAGTGCATCCTTGGCCATGTCATTGAGGGAGTGGTGATCCTTGCCTGCTGGCAGCTCTGGCAGAACCTGTGCCACCGCACCAACTTCAAGGTCCGACGCCTTGATTCGGCGATCGCCTGGATCGGTCACAAGGTAGGTGCCAGCCTTCCAAGAGGTCTTTTCAAGTTCATTACCAGGTAGTGGACCTAAATCGCGAAGGAGAAGAATTGGAGTAATTCCTGAGAGTCCTAGAGCTAGACCCATAGTGCGCTTGATCAGCGGACGTCGACCTAAGCCAGCTGCTCCTGCACCTGCCTTAACTGTCTTGACGAATTCTGCGCGGTCTTCATCATTTGATCGGAACTCGTGACGTTCTGCGATAACTTCTTCATCAGGCATCAAAGTCTTTGCCCAGTGAATAAGACCAGCACCGATACAGAAGAGTGCGATCGCCATTCCAAGACCGAGCAAGAGCTGATGAAGATTTTGTTCACCCATTAACGGGATAAAGAGGAACTTATCTTGTGGGATAAAGAAGTAGCTAGCAATCAGCAGAAGTGTCCCCATCGCTGAGAGCAAGAAAAGAATCGCTACCTGATTTTCAGCCTGCTTTGCATACTTTTCATCGAGATCTGCGCGACGATGTACGTGGGCTGGTAATCCAGGATCTTTGATTGGTTCGAGTTCAGTTGACATTATTTATCTCGCTTTCATCGCCAACCAGACTGCTGCACCAATAAGCAATCCGATTCCTAGAGTCCATGCCAAAAGGCCTTCAGTTACAGGTCCTACGCGACCAAGTGACATTCCACCAAGCTGTGGCTCTGCTTCAGCAGATTTGATCCACTTGATGATTGATGCCTTCTCTTCAGGAGTGATTGTCTTATCGCTAAAGACTGGCATTGATTGTGGACCAGTGATCATTGCTTCATAAATATGCTTTGCAGAAACACCCATCAAAGTTGGAGCATACTTGCCCTTAGTAAGTGCTCCACCTTGGGCAGCAAAGTTGTGGCACATCGCGCAGTTGGTGCGGAAGAGTTCTCCACCTTCGGCAACGGAACCGTCGCGCTCGTAATTAAGAAGCTCATCGCCAGGGATTTCAGGTCCTGGGGCAAGTGATGCAACATACGCAGCAAGCGCAGCAACCTCAGCAGGGGTGTAGACCGGCTCCTTACGAACTGCTTGCTGGCTCATATCTCCCATTGGCATACGACCAGTACCTACTTGAAAATCTACCGATGCAGCACCAACACCGATCAGTGATGGAGCGACGACTCCGCCTTCGGCGTTAAGTCCGTGGCAAGAAGAGCAACCCTTTAAGAAGATTTGCTTGCCTTCTTCAATCGCCGCTGAGCGGTCGGCAGTGGTCTGCGTTGTCGTACTGACTGCGCTAGCGACCTGAAATGTAGTTCCGATTGTGAAGAGAGCGAAGACCAAGAGGATTGGTCCAGCCGCACGATGGCGACGGAGGCGCGAAAGACGCTTCACTGTATTCCTTTCCTTGACCTTGATTATTTACTTAATTAAATAAATAGCTGAGAAGAGCGCGATCCAAACAACGTCAACGAAGTGCCAGTAGTACGAGACCACGATGGCTGTTGTTGCTTGGCTTTGAGTAAAGCGACGAGCTTTCGCTACGCGAACGAGAACAATGAGAAATGCAATCAATCCACCGGTTACATGGAGACCGTGGAATCCAGTTGCCAAATAGAAGACCGAACCGTATGCATTCGATGAAAGGGTGAGGCCTTCTGCAACAAGGTGTGCATATTCATAAATTTGTCCGGCAACGAAGAAGCCGCCCATGAGGAAGGTGAGTGCAAACCACTCACGCATACCCCAGGAAGAAACCTTGAGCAAAGAACCGGTGCGACGCGGCTGATAACGCTCTGCGGCGAATACACCGAACTGACATGTCACTGAGGAGAGAACCAAAATTGTTGTATTAAAAACAGCGAACGGGATGTTGAGAATCTCGGTCGACTCGAGCCAGATCTCGGGACCTTGTACTGCGCGAGTAGTGAAGTACATCGCGAAGAGCGCGGCGAAGAACATGAGCTCTGAAGAAAGCCAAACAATGGTTCCTACCGCGACCAAGTTAGGTCGAGTGATTTTGTGGTGCGTGTTCACATCAGTGCTAGTCATGGAGGCGATTATTCCCGATTTCTCCTCATAAAACCTACTTTAGGGTGGGCAGAACCACCTTTTTACCCTCCAAATTAAGGTGAAAAGGCTCACCTCTGATGGTTACAATTTGGCCATGGCCGAGACTCGCAAAATCAACATCGTTCTCTACTCTGATGATTCCACCGTCAGGGCCGCTGTAAAGAGCGCCCTGGGTCGCAGTCTTTCGCCAGAGATGGGCGAACATCAGATTCGCGAATTTGCTACCGCAGATGCCCTCCGCCTCTATGTCGACGGGGTGAAGCCGGATTCCACCAATCCCATCGATGTTTTCATTCTCGATGGCGAGGCTGCACCCGAGGGTGGCATGGGCGTCGCCCGTCAGCTCAAGGATGAGGTCTTCAATTGCCCACCGGTCCTGCTCCTTGTGGCACGTAAGGAAGATGCCTGGCTTGCGGCATGGTCGCGCGCTGAGGCAAGCGTTACCCATCCGGTAGATCCGTTCACGCTGGCAACAACAGTGGCTGACCTTGTGCGTAACCGCAATGCGGCTGCGCTCTCTCAGCAATAATTCCTTGACTGCGCTCGGCAGATAGATCCCTACACCGATGACACTTCTTTGGGATGACTACATCTCCCGACTAGAAACAGGACTTGATCTAGAGCCCCACGAAGTTCAATCGGTACTCCAGGCGATCCTTGAAGACACGGCAGATATCGAATCTGTAAAGAGGTTCCTCCTTGAATTTCATAAGAAGGGCGAGACCGCCGAAGAAGTATCAGCGCTCGTTGAGCAGTTGTATCACAATGCCACACCAATCTCAATTACAGAGAGAGCCGTCGACACCGTGGGTACGGGCGGCGATGGCGCACACACCATCAATATCTCTTCTACTGCTGCGATTGTCACTGCAGCGGCTGGTGCTCGAGTGGTCAAACATGGCAGCCGCGCCGTTTCTTCAAAATCGGGGGCCTCAGATTTTTATGGTGCCTTGGGCGTTGCATACGATTTAGGAGCAGCCGGCGTGGAGCGAACTGTGCGCGAACTTGGCATCGGTTTCTGTTTTGCGCCAGTCTTTCACCCAGCGATGAAGAATGCTGCTCCAGCTCGTAAGGCGTTGGGTGTGCCGACGGTCTTCAACTTTCTCGGCCCATTAGCAAACCCGGCGAAGCCAAAGGCAATTGCTTTAGGCGTTGCTGATGATCGTATCCACTTGGTAATGGCTCAAGTGATGGCAGCAAAAGGATGCGACGGGTTTGTCTTTAGGGGAGATGACGGTCTCGATGAAATCACTTTAGATGGAACCACATCAGTCTTGTCGATTGGACGAGACGGTATTTCAAGCGATCGCATCGATGCAAAAGATTTTGGTATCGATAACGCGCCAATATCAGCAGTTGTCGGGGGAGATGGGGCAGAGAATGCAGCTATTTCAAAGCGAATCTTGGCCGGAGAGCGTGGCGCACCAAGAGATATCGTTGTTCTCAATAGTGCAGTAACTCTTGCTGCATTTGATGGAGAGCTGGATCTCTCTATCCACGAGCGAATCGCGAAATCCTTGCCGCGCGTGATTGATGCAATTGATTCCGGTAAGGCTATAACTCTGCTTGAACGGTGGGCTGCTTTGTCGACCGAGATTTCTTCGGCGCAGTAAAGTTCAACACCTCTTCTACGGTAAAGATATCGAAGCCAGCCAGTCTTTCGAATAAGCCATGAAGCACATCAACCGTGGCTTTCGCATCTTCTAGCGCCCGGTGATTGGGTGTCACATTGGCTCCGAAAATTTCTGCAAGCGTGCCCAATTTACAATTCGGTGCCTCATCTCTAGAGAGAGCTCTTCGAGCGATGATTGCGGTATCGAAGACGCGCATCGCCGGCCACGGATAGCCATGCAGCTTTGCAGCTGCTTTGAGAAATGAGAGGTCAAAGGGAGCGTTCTGCGCCACAAAGATCGTGGAATCATCTTCGAAGAAATCAAAGAGGTCCGGCAGTACTTCTTCAATGACCGGCGCATTGGCGACCAGAACATCATCTATTCCAGTAAGAGCGGTGATGTATGAAGGAATCAAATGACCTGGGTTGATCAAGGTAGAAAAGGTCGAGAGAACCTCGCCACCACGGATTTTGATGGCTCCGATTTCAGTTATTCCCGCACCGAGATGAGGTGCACCGCCACTTGTCTCGAGGTCGAGCACGACAAAGCGAGCAGCGTGAAGTGGTTCACCGATTTCTTGAAAGGTGGATTGCCAACTGTTTGCCTGCTCATCTTTTTCCATATCAAGTTGAAGGATAGGTCATAGATGCGACATATCACTGGAAAATTTCTATCGGAGCAATACTCTTAGCCAATGAGCGTTCACGATGCCCCCGCAGGTTCCATGCAGGATTGGCGCGCCGAAGGCAAAGGTGCAAATGCTGAGATAGGAATCATTCTTGTTCATGGCTTTACTGGATCACCAATCTCGATGCGTCCATGGGGCGAGTATCTGCTTCAACGCGGTTACACCATTTCAGTCCCGCTTCTTCCTGGCCACGGAACGGAACCCGCTGACCTCAATTGCGTCCAATGGCAAGAATGGCCAGCCAAGGTGGAAGAAGAGCTCGACTGGATGCTTGGCCTCGGAAAGAAAGTTTTCATCTTCGGCCTATCAATGGGCGGCGGAACTACTCTCAATATCGCCACAAGGCGCTCGAAAGATTTACTTGGGATCGTTCTCGTCAATCCGATGATGCATGTCAAGTTTGTTCCGCATCAACTTGCTTGGGTGATATCGCGATTCCAGAAGATGCGTGATTCTGTTGGCGATGACATTAAGAAGCCAGGGGTGACCGAACACGGTTATGACTCATTACCAGCGGTCGGTGTTTATCAGTTACTGAAGATGTTGAGCTATACCCGCAAACGACTTCATGACGTAACGGTTCCGGTCTTACTCTTTCATTCGAAAGAAGATCACACTCTCCCGGTAACGAACACTGAAATCATCATGGATGGAGTTGGTTCGATTCAGAAACAACGAATCGACTTAGTAAATAGTTATCACGTTGCGACCCTTGATTACGACCAAGAGATTATTTTTGAAAACTCACGGCTCTTCATTGAAACGCATTCACCCAAGAAGTGAGCACGGTTCTTAAATCCCTAGGTGGCGAGAGAATTGCCTCAGCCTTTCGGCGTGCAGTTTCGGGTGATCCCAAAGGACTTCCTCAGTGGGCCAACGAGATGGCGATTGGAAATGATGCCGGTTTCTATGGCCCAGAGAGCGATGTATGGAAGGTGCACGGCTCTCTTGCGACCCTAGTCGGGGGAGTCCGGGCCCTCTTAATGCAAGCAGCTTATCCAGCGGCTCTTGCCGGGGTCTCACAACATTCTGCCTATGACACTGATCCGCTCGGTCGCCTCGAACGGACAACTCGCTGGTTAACCATTACCTCTTTTGGATCTACAGAAGCGATTGCCAAAGAGGCGCGTCGAGTTAACGCACTTCATGCCAACGTGGCGGGTGAATATCAAGATGCTCAGAGCGCAACTCATCACTACGAAGCATCGCATTCTCGCCACCTACTCTGGGTTCACTGCGCATTCACCGACTCATTTCTCACTGCCTATCGCGAACTTGGCCGCGAAAACGAGCGATCAGTAAGTAACTATGTCAAAGAGTGGGCTCGCAGCGCCGAGCCACTTGGACTGATAGATGCACCCAAGTCGGATCAAGAATTGCATGACGTATTAGAGGTATTCCTCAATGAAGATATCGGGCAGATTCATGCGACCGAGCGAATCGTGCACTTCATTATTCATCCGCCGTTCTCCAAAGCGGCAATGCCTTTCTATCGGGTGCTATGCAACGCGGCAATTGCCACAATGGATCCACGAGTTCTCAAAGTCCTTGGTTTGGAAGAAAAGTCTCGCATGTGGCTAAAAATCGTTAAGCCGCTACTGAGGATTCTTCAGTCTCTCCTCGGCAAGGAGTCCCCAAGTCAAACTATTGCTCGGCAACGAATCGCTCGGTTAACATCGACCCATGAGTGATTGTCTTTTCTGCAAGATTGTTGCTGGCGCTATTCCGTCGAGAAATATTTACGAGGACGAAAGCCACCTGGCTTTTTTAGATATCTTCCCTGCATCTAAGGGGCATTCGTTGGTTATTCCGAAAACTCATCATGTCGATATTCACTCTATGGATCGAGAAATCTATGGAAATATCGCACGAGTGGCGAAAGACGTGGCAGATTTACTCCACAAAAAATTGGGTTCTGAAGGCACCACAATTATGCAAATGAACAGAGAAGCTGGATGGCAAACAGTCTTTCATGCACACATGCATGTGATTCCTCGCTGGAATGGAGATTCGCTCCACAAGCCATGGGATATCGCTCCGGCCGATGAAGGCGAACTCAGTGAAATTCAGCGGTTACTTACCGAGTAGGTAATCAATGACATCTGCCGCTTTCCACCCATTGGGGTGACGACGAGCCAAGAAATCTGGTCCTGATAAATCAGAGCCGAGCGTAATCAAAGGAAGTTCACGGCGACCATCTGGTCGTAATTGACCGAGGCCGATATTCGACATCAGCGCGTTGCAGAGACATTGCGAATGTTGAGCTTCCTCAACGTTTCCCTTTTTAAATTCATAAGTCTTGAGCGGTTCACTTGGACAGCGGTAACCAACGCCACCGTTCTCTCGCTCAAATGGAGTTCGAAGATAGCCAAGGTCACAGATGCGATTTCGCGCCT
>CAZNEQ010000052.1:0-9260 GCA_964572265.1 uncultured Candidatus Planktophila sp. | reverse complement strand
CAGCAATTACAGATAAGTGGCTAGCAACTGATGCTGGCGCACCTGTATTGAAGCCGGAATAACAGTAAATTAAGAGACACGGTAGTTTGGCGACCATGACAGAGAATCAACCCTCTGCGTGGTCGCCAAGCTCACGTGAAATCGAAAGAAGAAAGACGCGGAGATCCATTAGCCGTAAGCAGGCAGGAATTGCTGCAGCTTCCTCAATTCTTGTCCTCGGAACTCTCCTCACCATCCTCGTCACGAGTCCAGGGTGGGAGAGCGTCAAGGAGACATTCTTTGATATTGATTACGGCAAAGAAGTTTTTCCAACAGTAGTAAAGGGTTTGTGGATCAATCTGCAGCTGACATTTATTGGCGGAGCAGCAATCGGTCTCATCGCCCTAGGTTTGGCGCTCATCCGGACCACAAAATCTCCAGCACTTACACCGTTTAGATTTCTGGCAACTGCCTACGTTGATATTTTCCGTGGCGCACCATTAATCCTTATTATTTTATTAGTTGGCTTTGGCATTCCCGCTCTCGGTTTGCGTGGAGTTTCTAGCAATGTCATCTTCTTAGGAACCGTCGCTGTTGTTCTCACTTACTCTGCCTATGTTGCAGAGGTGATTCGAAGTGGAATCCTTTCTATTCACCCAAGCCAGCGTGCTGCTGCTAGATCGCTCGGTCTGACTTCGGGGCAGACAATGCGATTCGTGGTCCTGCCGCAAGCAATTCGACGAGTCGTTCCACCGTTACTCAATGATTTTGTCTCATTGCTCAAGGACACCGGTCTGGTTTCTATTCTTGGCGTGACAGATGCGGTCCGTGCTGCTCAAATTAACGCCAGCCGCACCTTTAACTACACGCCTTATGTCGTAGCTGCAATCTTGTTCCTGCTCATCACTATTCCGATGACTCGGTATACAGATAGAGCGATTAGACAGCGCACTAGTGCGCAGAACTCTGAAGGTGCGATCTAATGAGTAATGTCTTAGAGCTAGTAGACGTTCGCAAGTCTTTCGGAAGCGAAGTGGTGCTCAAGGATCTCTCTCTAACGGTGCCAGAGCACACCGCTACCGTGCTTATTGGGGCGTCAGGCTCAGGAAAATCAACTCTGCTGCGCTGCATTAACTTATTGGAATCTATTGATGATGGTCAGATTTTCTTAGATGGCCAAGAGATTTCTGATCCACTTGTCAATGTTGATGAAGTTCGCCGCCGCTTAGGAATGGTCTTCCAATCCTTCAACTTATTCCCACATAAAACAGTCCTAGAGAACATCACTTTGTCTCCGATTAAAGTCCACGGCAAGAGCGTGGATGAAGCCAATACCCATGCCATGCAATTATTGAAGCGCTTTGATTTGGCCGATAAAGCAGATCAATATCCGGATCGACTCAGCGGGGGTCAGCAGCAACGTGTAGCAATCATCAGATCTCTAGCGGTAAACCCACGATTATTGCTACTCGATGAAGTGACCTCAGCGCTGGATCCAGTGCTTGTCAATGAAGTTCTTACCGCAGTACGTGATCTCAAGAGCGATGGAATGACAATGGTGCTTGCAACCCACGAAATGGGATTTGCTACTCAAGTTGCAGATGAAGTCTGCTTCCTTGAGTCAGGAAAGATCCTCGAACGAGGATCTGCCGAGCAAGTGCTGCACAATCCTCAGAATCCTAAGACGCAAGAGTTCCTGCAGCGAGTTCATCAAGCTGGACGCTTATAACTTCGCAAAAGCGGTTCGCTTAATAAAATCAACTGTCATATCTGGGTAGTTCCACATAATTACGTGGGCGCAGTTATCAACAACAACCCAGTGAGAATGGTGTGGTGCAACGCTCTTCTCCTGTGCAATTTCCTCTGGCAAGGTGAGGTCGTAATCGCCGAAGATAATCGAAACATTTACCGAATCAGGCACATGTGATTCAAATTTGCGACCGCGAAGTCCGCGCCAGAGTGGCATATAACCTTTTGAATTCGCCATCGCCAGTACCGAATCTCGACAGGATTCGTAGCTGAGTTCGCGCCATAGGTGCGTGATCTTTCGGTATCCAATCGCCTTGAGCGGTGGAAGCCGGAAAGCAAGCGGCATGAAGTACTTTGAGATCTTCGCCAGTAATCGTGAATCAAAGAAACTCGGCGGCACCTTGCCAGTCGGTACTTGATGCCACAACCCTGCTGGAGCAAGTGCGGTGATGCTCAATACTTTCTCCGGAGCCACAGCGCCCATCTCTAAAGCAATCCATCCACCCAGTGAATTTCCAGCAGCATGCATCTGGGAGTATCCGAGCTTCGATTCAACTGCGTCAACAATCGCGGCGGCGAGCGATTTGGGATCTACCTGATCCGCGGAATCAATGGGGGCATCGCCGTGGCCAGGAAGATCAACGGCAACGACTGAGAAATGCGGGAGCAGTTGCGGAATCAAACTCTTCCAAATTGTTCCAGCCGAGCCCAAGCCATGCACCAGAACTAAAGCTGGCCGGTCTCTATCTTCGGTAATCAAATTAACATGAACTGGCATTGAAAAACATTTCTCTCTTCTATGCCCGAGTAATCAATTGGTCATAATCAACCTTTATGCAGCGATCCATCACAACCCTCATTCCAGCCGCACTTCCACGCGTACTCACTTCATCATTAGTAATTCCGAGTTGAAGCCAGATTGATTTAGCACCGACCGCAATAGCTTTATCGAGAGTTGCAGGACAATCTTCAGACTTTCGAAAGACATCGACGATATCAATCCCTTCTGGGATATCAACTAGAGAGGCATAAGTCTTTTGACCTAGAACTTCATCGATGACTGGATTGACAAAGAAGAGCGTGAAGTGAGAGTTGGCCTGCAGCCATCGTGCTACCTGATAGCTGGCGCGATCTTCTTTATTGGAGATGCCGACTATTGCCACATTCTGAGAACGCGTTAAAAGTTCTTTAATCTCGCTATTGCTCGGTGCGGTCCAGGACATGGCGTGAGTCTAACGATGGTGGATATGCGATGAAAGTTGAAAGGCTCTAAAGTTGAGCCATGGAGAACATCTCAAACCCAGCCAATCTCGATGAGGCACAGTTAGCTCAGAGCCTCGATCCGCTTTCCTATGAGGTGCTCCGTAAAGGCGCCACCGAACGACCTTTCACCGGTGAATACACCGATACCGACAAGGTTGGTTCATATCGTTGTAAGGCATGTGGCAATGAACTCTTTAGATCTGAGACCAAGTTTCACTCAGGATGTGGCTGGCCATCTTTCTATGCACCAACTGATGCAGATTCAGTTCGCTTATTAGAGGACAGATCGCTGGCACCGCGAGTGCGCACTGAAGTCCGATGCGGAAAATGCGATTCTCACCTCGGCCATGTCTTTAAGGGCGAGGGCTATGACGTACCGACCGACGAGCGTTGGTGTATCAACTCTGTCTCTCTCATTCTTGAAGAGAAGTAATGTTTTCACGTATTAAGAGCGAGATCTCTCAACGCGCTCTCTGGATACGTCAGATAGCTGTCGCTAGCCTCGCCGGCGCAACTGCATTTGTATTAGGTAACTTCACCGGGACCAATGGGGGAGTAGTCGCGGCAATCGTTTCAACTCTTACCATTCGAATCTCGCTCCATAAGTCTTTGCGAGAAGGCATCGGACAGATTCTCGGAACAATTGTCGGAGCAGGTGTAGCACTAGTTTCGGTAAGTTTCTTTGGATTTGGTTTTATCGCAGTAGCAATCACAATTTTTCTCTGCGCGGTTCTTGCAAGAGCGCTTCGGCTGGGAGCAATTGCCTCGGTAAATGTTCCAGTCGTTGCAATGATCATTATTGGGCCAGGTCTCTCTGAAAGTACTGTTCTTCACCGACTTGCCGCAACATTTATCGGTGCCGCAGTTGCCATAGCTTTCTCTTATTTTTCTCATCCAAATACACCGATTGATCGCACCTATGACTTGCTCAATAAATTGGGTTTGCAGGGCGCAGCGCTATTGGCAGAGATGGCCGAGGGAGTTGCCTCAGGTTATTCGCAAGAAGATGCCGGACATTGGTTGGCTCGCTCTCGCGCCCTGGTGCGCACCTTGCCTGAGCTACGGTTGCAGATAGGCGACGCCAAGGGATATAGCCGTTGGATTCGAACTAGTCAGCGTGATGCAGTGGAAGAAGCATCAATTGAAGGCTTGGCGATTGAACACACACTGGTACAGATCCGCGTAATCGCTAGAACACTATTCGATGCATCTGTTGATACCGGTATCGCTGAAATCGCTCGAAAGGACACTGCCGTTGTTCTATCCGCAGCCAGCTATGCACTTACTGCGCATATTGAAGATCCCGAGGAACTAGTCGGAGTAAAGCCAACTCCAACCGATGATCTTCGCTCTGCCACAGATGTGCTCACGCAAAACTTGGTAGTTAATAATGCAAAGGTGGAGAAGGCTCAAATTGTGAAAGGCCTCTCCATCGTTTCCAATGTCGAAATCATCGCCGACTCCCTCGATTTCACCTCGCCTGCCCTCAACGATCAGGTCGAATAAGTAACCCACCCAGCGAATCGGAGAGATGTATCGCTGGGTGGGATTCTTATCTAGTTTCTCTACTTATGGAAGGTTGACGTGCCCGCTCTTCATCTTCCAGATGAAGTACTTTTCAAATGCCAGTTTGGCAAGGTGATTTTGTGGACCAGGAATCAACATTCCGTGCTTACGTGGGGGAAGCATTTTGTCGGCAAGAATCAAAACTCCGTTATTACCGGCATCCATAATGCATACCGCAGGAATATCGCCGAACTCTTTTTCGTGGCGAGGTTCCTCTCCACGGATCTGCGCCGCAATGTTCTTTGCTACAACATGCGCCATCTGTTCTGTAGGAAAGCCGGTCTTTGGCACACCAACAGGTGTTGGAGTGCTCCACGGAGCCGTGACCGCAGCAGCGAGGCCTACTGCATAAATGTCATCCCACTTGAGTGTTTGGTAGGTAGGTCTTACATCAACAAATGCGCCCGCATTCACCAAGCCTTCGGTCTTGCGTAAAAAGTCTTGGCCGACAAAAGGAGGGATTGTCATTGACCACTTGAAGTCATGATTCACACCTTCTGTTGTCACCATGCGGCCTTGATCTACATGGTCAATTGCAACATTTGTATAAGAGGCGATTTTCTCTTTTTTCAGAAAGAGGCCCAACAATTGTTCGCCATGATTGAGGCCGCCAATACCGAAGTGACCTAAGAAAGGTTCGGAGGTCACATAGGAGAGCTTTACTTGCTTCTTCAGGCCAGCTTTCTTTAGTTGGTAGGAAGTATTGAAGAGGAACTCATAGGCCGCGCCAAAGCAACTCGCCCCCTGAGTGGCGGCAATGACGATATCGCCTGGGTTATCGAGAAACTTCTTCCATTCACGTCCAGCACCTTCAGCATCGCCCAAAGTGGTGATGGTGGAAGTGTTCTCAAATAGACCGGGGACATGTTCCGGCTTATTTCTAGTTCCAGTTGCGATCACAAGATAGTCATAATCGAGAGTGTCTCCATTAGCGAGATCTACCTTCTTTAGATCTGGCTTAATTTCAGTTGCAGCTGATTGAATAAAGTGCACGCCGCCTTTGTCAAAGGTTGGAGCGACTTTGAAAGTTACATTGCCTTCATTGCGTTTTCCGAATGGAAGCCAGATGAGCGACGGATTGAAAAGGAAGTAGTCACGGTCGCTCACCACGGTGACATCAACCTCATTTTTCAACTCTTTCTTCAGGGATAGGGCAGCTGTAAGGCCACCAAAGTTGGCGCCTAGCACCACGACTTTCTTTGTCATTTTTCTCTCCTAGGAAAAGCACCAGGGTGTCTGGTACAGTTTTAGCATACCCCTAGGGGTATGCTAAGTTAAGGCCTACAAGAGGGGCTAGCACTCATGAAAGGGAATGATTATGTGCTCAAGAGTCGTATGCAATATATGTAAGAAGTACACCTGGTCCGGATGTGGAGGGCATATTGATGATGCCCTAGCAGGTTTGACTGAAGAGCAGATTTGTAAGTGCTAGAGGCTCACCATGGCTAAATCACCAACTCACGTTCTGCAAGATGAGGAGCAGATAGAGGCCATCTCAAAGCGCCTCAAGCGAGCACATGGCCAATTAGCCGCTGTGATTCGAATGCTCGATGAAGGTCGCAACTGCGATGAGATCGTGACGCAGATGTCAGCTGTCAGCAAGGCAGTCAATACCGCCGCCTTTACTCTCTTATCGACAAGTCTTCGCGAATGCATCGTTGACGATAAGAACGATAGCAAAGCGGTTCAAGAGAAATTACAGAAGCTGTTCCTCAGTCTCGCATAATAGAAAGTTAGAAAATGAAGAAATTAATCGCAGTGCTTTTCGCAACAACCCTAGCAATCACATCGTGCGGCAGTCCATCAGCTGCAGTTGATCTCAACCCAGCTGATTTCCAAGCTAAGGCTCAAGAAGCAGGTGTCATCCTCCTGGATGTTCGCACCGCCGGTGAGTTCGCAGCCGGGCATATTGAAGGAGCGCTTAACATTGATGTCGAGGGTATGACTTTTGAAGGCGAGATTAAACAGCTCGACAAGACAAAAACTTATGCAATTTATTGTCAGAGTGGCCGACGTTCACGCATCGCAGCAGAGACAATGACTAATGCTGGCTTTACCAAACTCTTCAACCTCGATCAAGGAATTGGTAGCTGGCAGTCAGCAGGCTTGCCAGTGGTTGCTTAAATGCGCGTAGTTATAGTCGGGGGAGTAGCAGGCGGAATGTCTGCTGCCACCCGTATGCGCCGCTTGGATGCCGAAGCTGAAATCATTGTGCTCGAAAAAAGCGGTCATGTCAGTTACGCAAACTGCGGTCTGCCATATTTTGTCGGCGGAATAATCGAAGAAGAAGATGCGCTTTTATTGCAGACTCCAGCCTCATTGCATGCGCGCTTCAAGCTTGATGTGCGGGTTGCTGCAGAGGTTATGTCGATTGACCCTGCTGCAAAAACTGTGACTGTGAAGGATTGGCAAAAGAACGAGGAGTACGTACTTTCATATGACAAGTTAATTCTCAGCCCGGGTGCTTCACCTGTAGTTCCACCAATTCCAGGAATCGAACGTGCACTCACACTTCGCACCGTTGAAGATGTGGAGAAGATTGCCAATCGCGTCAACGCTAAGCCAAAGAGCGCTGTAGTCATCGGCGGCGGATTTATCGGTGTTGAGATTGCCGAAAATTTAGTTCATAAGGGTGTTCCAACGACAGTAGTTGAAGCAGCGCCACAGGTTCTCGCCCCGCTTGACCCTGAGATGGCAACTTTGGTTGCAACAGAGATGCGCAAACATGGTGTTGCTCTTCACCTAGGCGTCAGTGCGAAGGATGTCACTCCAACAACTGTCGTACTTTCAGATGGAACCTCACTTGATGCAGAACTCGTCATCATGGCTATCGGCGTTCGCCCAGATACCAACCTTGCAAAAGCCGCTGGTCTCACGATAGGAGCGCGTGGCGGTATCGAAGTCGATGATTTCAATCGAACCAGCAACCACGATATCTACGCGGTAGGTGATGCAGCAGAGAAGACCGATGCAATTGATGGCTCTGCAACTCTCGTTCCGCTAGCGAACTTAGCTAACCGTCATGGTCGCGTAGTAGCAGATCACATCGCTGGTCGTGCAACGAGACCTATTAAGACTATTGGAACTGCAATTGTGAAGGTCTTTGACTTGATGATTGCTGCAACCGGTTGGAATGAGAAGCGTCTTACCGCCGCAGGACGTGAAGTTATGGTGATTCACACTCACCCAAATAATCATGCCGGCTACTATCCAGATGCAAAGCAGATTGCACTCAAATTAATCTTCGATCCAAAGACTGGCGAGATTCTTGGCGGACAAGGCGTAGGTGTCGATGGTGTTGATAAACGTATCGATGTCATTGCAACTGCTATTCGTGGTGGAATCACTGCACCAGAACTTGCTGACCTTGAGCTTGCCTATGCACCGCCATTTGGTTCAGCAAAGGATCCAGTCAACATGCTCGGCTATATCGCCGAAAACATGATGAGCGGATTGTTAAAGACCGCGCAATGGAACCAAACTCAAGATCTTCGCGCTGCTGGATATCAATTGATTGATGTCCGCACCTCTAGTGAATACAGTCGTGGAACCATTCCTGGAGCAATCAATATCCCAGTCGATGAAATCCGAGGACGTGTTTCCGAAATCAAGAATGCGCCAATCCTTGTTAATTGTCAGGTGGGTCAACGCGGTCATACTGCAACGATGTTGCTCAAGGAACTCGGCTTTGATGCCACCAATCTCGATGGTGGATATCTCACCTATTCAAATTCACCCGCAGCAGCCATTTAATATACTCATATAAAGAAAAGAGAAGAAGAATGTGTCACAAGATAACCTGTCGTAAATGCGGAAAGCCTTCATGGGCTGGATGCGGTCAGCATATTGAGATTGCTCTAAAGGGTGTTCCAAAAGCAGAGCGTTGCCAGGGTCACCAGAATGATCCTAAAGAGCCAGGCTTCCTAGCGAAGATTTTTGGAAAGAAGTAACCACAATGGCGAGCGTTAACGTTGGCGAGAAAGAGTTTGAAGCTCTCATCACCGAATCTCCGATTGTCTTTGTAGATTTCTGGGCAGAGTGGTGTGGTCCCTGCAAGATGTTCGGTCCGATCTTTGAAGCGGCATCTGAGAAGCATCCAGATGTGGTCTTTGCAAAGGTCGACACCGAAGCCGAGCAAGCGCTTGCAGGTGCAGCAGGTATTACCTCTATCCCAACGTTGATGGCTTTCCGCGACGGCATTCTGCTCTTCCGTCAGCCAGGCGCTCTGCCTGCCGCCTCTTTGGAAGAGCTGATCGGGGCAATCAAGGCTGCCGATATGGAAGCAATAAAGAAAGAAGTCGCGGCGCAAGAGGCCGAAAGCCCGAAGTAATCAGCAACCCACGGGAAAAAGCCACCCGCCGCCTGCAATTTCCTGCAAAATTCCGCCCTATCTCACCTGCTGGCAGGCTGATCTAGGCGTAAACGTAACCATTTCGTTATTGAAAGTTACTAGCAACTGCGAGTCACTCCGCTTAGATTTTACGCGTGTCGACGAAAGCGCCGACGCAACCTTTCAGAAGGTTTAACTTTTCGGAAAGTTTGAGGACGTAAATGTCAGTAGAACAAAACGGAGTATCACGTCGTACCCTCATCAAGGGTGCTGCATTGGGTGGTATCGGAATCGCAGGCGGCGCAACAGTGCTTTCTGCATGCGGTTCAAAGGCATCAGGACCAATGTCATTCGGCGCGCGTACAGTTGACGA
>CAZNEQ010000051.1:0-9306 GCA_964572265.1 uncultured Candidatus Planktophila sp. | reverse complement strand
CATATCCATATGAAGGCAACTACTCCACCTATCTCGAGACAAAGGCAGCACGTCTCAAGGTAGAAGGCCAAAAAGATGCCAAGCGCGCAAAGCGTTTATCGGAAGAACTCGATTGGGTTCGCCAGAATGCAAAGGGTCGCCAAGCAAAGTCAAAGGCACGTCTTGCTCGTTATGAAGAGATGGCGGCCGAAGCCGACAAGATGCGTAAGTTGGACTTTGAAGAGATTCAGATTCCGCCTGGACCACGCCTTGGAAATATCGTTGTCGAGGTTGAGAACTTGGTCAAAGGCTTCGGCGATCGCGTTCTGATTGACGATCTCTCATTTACATTGCCACGCAACGGAATCGTCGGAGTTATTGGACCTAACGGTGCTGGTAAGACCACGCTCTTTAAGACAATTCTTGGCCTTGAGCCAGCTGATTCAGGTAACGTCAAAATTGGTGAAACAGTAAAGATTTCCTATGTAGATCAGTCTCGTGGTGGAATCGATCCCAAGAAATCACTCTGGGAAGTTGTCTCTGATGGGCTCGACTTTATTAAGGTCGGACAGGTCGAAATGCCTTCACGCGCATACGTTGCAGCATTTGGATTTAAAGGTCCAGATCAACAAAAGCCTGCCGGAGTTCTCTCTGGTGGCGAACGTAACCGCCTCAACCTTGCACTTACATTGAAGCAAGGCGGAAACTTACTTCTTCTCGACGAACCTACAAACGACCTCGATGTTGAAACACTTGGTTCGCTAGAGAATGCTCTCCTTGAATTTCCTGGATGTGCAGTTGTGATTT
The DNA here is from genome assembly GCA_964572265.1 of uncultured Candidatus Planktophila sp. Classification (GTDB taxonomy): domain Bacteria; phylum Actinomycetota; class Actinomycetes; order Nanopelagicales; family Nanopelagicaceae; genus Planktophila. The sequence goes on along the minus strand of CAZNEQ010000051.1, from coordinate 8,520 downwards.
CTCACGATCGTTGGTTCTTGGACCGCGTAGCAACACATATCCTGGCTTACGAAGGTGATTCAAAGTGGTTCTGGTTCGAAGGAAATTTCGAATCATATGAAGAGAACAAGATCTCTCGCCTCGGAGCGGATGCTGCTCGCCCACACCGTGCGACCTATCGAAAGCTCACCCGCTAATGATCTACACCAACAAGCAATTTGTTCGCTGGGACGATATCGACGCATTTGGACATGTCAATAACGCAAAGTATTTGACCTACATCCAAGAGGCTCGTTTCCAATGGTCTTTCTATGAGCAGAAAGCCAACGGTCTCGATGCATCCCTGGTCGAGATGGTTGTTGCTCGCAACGAAATTGATTACCTCGTGCCAATTTATGATGGTGGACTTTTCTACGATGTAAATCTTTGGGTTGAATCTATTGGCAACAGTTCATTTGTTCTGGGGTATGAAATTGTCGGGGCAGATGGCACAGTCCATGCCAAGGTCAAGAGTGTCCAGGTCGTGGTCTCGATGGAGACGAAGAAGTCACGTCCAATTACCGATGCCGAGAAAGAATTCCTCGCTAAGTACATGCGCGGCTAAGTAGGCTCGCACAATGAGCAAGAAGCTGCATCCAGCCTGGACCGCACTTGTGGTCACCTTCCTGACCTTAGTTGCGACCGCAGGTTTTAGATCTGCACCTTCGGTCCTAATTATTCCTTTGGAAGATGCCTTTGGTTGGACACGTTCTCAAGTCTCTACCGCGATTGCGATCAACGTTCTTGTGTACGGTTTTATTGCACCATTTGCCGCTGCCTTGATGGAGAGATTCACGGTACGCAAAGTTGTCATGACGGCACTTACCTTTGTTGCCATCAGCGCTGGTTCGACGATCTTTATCTCTCAACCTTGGCACCTCTGGGCGCTCTGGGGAGTCTGCGTTGGAATGGGCACCGGTTCGATGGCGTTGGTCTTTGCCGCAACTGTTGCCAATCGCTGGTTTATCAAGAGTAAGGGAATCGTTGTTGGAGCGCTCACTGCGGCAAGTGCTGCCGGTCAGTTGATCTTCTTACCTTTGCTTTCGCATTTCGCCGTGACCTACGGATGGAAATCAGTATCTATCTCTATCGCACTTGCTTCATTTGCAGTCGTGCCTCTCATCTATTACTTCCTCAAAGAAAGTCCAGAAGCTGTTGGAATAACTCCATATGGTGCACCCGATGATTGGCAGGCTCCAGAGAAGAGTGATTTATCGGCATATCGTTTAGCAATCGACACCATTAAAAAAGCCAAGTCAGATAGAAATTTCCAGATTCTCTTCTTCACCTTCTTTGTTTGCGGTCTCTCTACCAACGGCTTGATTGGTACTCACTTTATTCCAGCAGCTCATGATCATGGGATGGCTACTCCTGTTGCTGCATCATTGCTGGCGCTCGTTGGCGTGTTTGATGTAGTTGGTACATTGGCATCGGGCTACCTCACCGATAAATATGACCCACGCAAATTGCTCTTCTTTTACTACGGTTTACGCGGACTTTCGCTCTTCTTGCTTCCATCGATCTTGTTTTCTACCGTGCATCCATCCACGCTGGTTTTCGTAATCTTTTACGGACTCGATTGGGTTGCAACTGTTCCGCCAACACTTATTCTCTCCAGAATGGTGCTTGGACCAGGCCGTGCCACCATTGTTTACGGCTGGGTCTTTGTGGGGCATCAAATCGGTGCATCAGTCGCCGCATTGGGTGCAGCAGTATTGCGCGTGCAACTAGGTGACTATGCAGTTGCTTTCTACATCTCCGCCGCGATGTGTATCGTTTCGGCGTTGATGGTGTTACAGATTGCAAAAGGAAAAACTGCAGCAGAATTGAGAGTGTGATGGCAGAGCGCGATACAACAAACTATTACGAGGTATTTGGGGGAGAGCCATTCTTCGCCGACCTCGTTTCACAGTTCTATGCGCGGGTAGCCACTAATGAGATTTTGCGCCCGATGTATCCAGAGCGCGACATGGCTGGTGCTGCTCGACGTTTGCAGATGTTCCTAGAGCAATACTGGGGCGGGCCGACAACGTATTCAGAGGAGCGCGGCCATCCCCGTTTACGTATGCGTCATGCAGGTTTTCACATCGGACCAGCAGCGCGCGATGCCTGGCTTACCTGCATGCGCGAAGCAGTTGATGGCATGGAGATGGAGATTGCTGCACGTGAGAAGTTGTGGCGCTACCTGGAAGGCGCAGCCGAGCACCTACTTAACTCTTTCGAAGATTAAATCTATTTTTTAGATTTATTACCGACAACGAGGATTTCGCCGTTACGTAAGAACCATAATGTTCCGGAAGAGTCGCGAACAGTGGTGACGCGAAGGCCGACTTTTTCGACAGATCCCTCGACATCGCCCACCTTTACATGGTCGCCAACACCATATTGATCTTCCACCAACATAAAGATGCCAGAGATAAAATCTTTAACGAGGGTTTGTGATCCGAGACCGATTGCAACTCCGATGATTCCGGCAGATGCGATGACAGGACCGAGGTCGAATCCAAATTCACCCATAATCATTCCGCCAGAGATAACCCAAACGAAAGCGGTAAAGATAGAGGTTAGGACGGTGCCGATAGTGCGTGCGCGTTCTGCCTGGCGAGCAACAACCCCAGGTCCGGGTTTGATATCAGCAGAGGCAAGTTTTGCCACAGCGCGGTCGATAGCTCTCTTTCCCACAGAGTGACTAATGAGGGCAATCAGGAATACCGAGATGATGCGCAGCGGCGCTCCTGTGAACCAATCAACAACCTGCTGGGTACGCTCGTTCATAGAGGTAAGGATAGACTTAACCCCATGATTAAGTCGTTATCCCTGGTATCTCAACTTCTTCCTATGATCAACCAAGAAGGCTATGCCCAGCCTGGTGAAGGCCTCACAGTCCTCGAGACATTTACATATTTCTTCGCGCTGCCAACCTTGGCATTTGTGATTATCGGTGGTCTCGCATGGATTGCTTCAGCGCCCAAGAAGGAGAAGCGCAAGGAGATTACACAAGGGGATGCTGAGAACGACAACTTCATCACCTTTATTGCGTAGCAGTGGTCTAACCGTTTTCTGACAAGTCATTTTCTGGTCAACTCCTTGCTATAAACATTTACAGAGGTACCCTTCTAGGAATTATTGAAGGGGAGAAGAATGTTTAAGAGATTGAAAATAGCAGCAATTGGTTCGCTGGCACTTGTTTTATTGCCTATCAGCTCAGTACAGGCCGATTCTTCAACGCCAATTAAGGTCGTAAGCTCAAAGACTGTAACCGGCAGCAGAATGAAGGTTTTTGTAAGCGGTGATACCGAAAACAGCGGTCCATTATGGAGTGCAAAAATTCCTACAAAGATGAAAATCAAGAAGGATTATTCAGGCTACGGTGGAGTGCTGATGTTCAAGATTACTCCTCTTGTCTCTGGCGAAGAGAAGGACGACATCCGAATCAATATTGCCCTCTGGTCTTCTGGAGGAAAGAGAATTGAAGATCGAACTCTCTACGATTGGAGCCCGGTGAGCCCAGCGACAGATTTTGAATACTTTATCTTCGGCTCCAATGGCGCAAAACCAGGAAAGTATTTTTGGGTTATTACGACTTCAAGCTCAAGCTATGAAGGAACTGGAGAACTTAAGGTTCCTGTAACAATTCAGTAACGGCGATACTGATAGAAAAACCCCAGCCTTTATGACTGGGGTTTTTCTTTGCTTACGAATCTTTATGCATCTTTAGCGCGAGCCTTGATTGCACGTGTCATAGTGTCACGTCCTTCAAGGACGGCGCGACGAAGCGCATGTGAAGCATCCTTACCTGTGACATCGAGCCAATGCTGTGCCTTCTTTACAGTTTCTTCGCTGATTGCCCAGGTTGGGAAGGTAAGAGTTGCGGTTGTCTCTGCAACCTCGAAACCCTTTGTCTCCCAGACCTTAAGCAAGACATCGAAGTATTCGTCAACGAAGTGGCTCAAGAGTTCATGGTGAATGTTTTCGTTGAATCCACGGCACTTGTAAGCATGGATGGTGTTGCTCAAGTTATCAGTGGTGATTGACTTAAATGCTTCCTTCTTTGCTTCCATTGTTGGAATAGCTGCGTATGCATAAGCGGTGTATTGAGCACCGTGTGCAGTCTGATCAAGCTTTGACTCAGCTTCAATCTCAGCAGGACCGAATACGCCGCGCTTTACGCCACAGATAAAGAGATACCAACGCAACTCAGCATCGACCGCAAGTCCGTTGATAGAGCCACCAAGAATCGACTTGATGCGATCGAAATGAGCTGGAGTAATGGCATTGTTAGCGAATGCGCGAGCAAATTGCATCTGGTGATCGCTGCCTGCTGCAGCTGCATCGAGCATCGCCTCTGCGGCATTTGCAACAGCTAGACGGAGCCCATCGCGCTTTGCAGGTGATGCATAAGCCCAGATGGCTGTATCAATCTGCATAAATGTTGCTGAGACGATAGAGATATCTGATTCAGTCTTGAGCGCATTAAGTGCGATTGAGATGTAATCAGAGGTGGAAAGTTCTCCATCGCGAGTTGAATCCCACAAGGATGCCCAGATGAGACCACGTGCGAGTGAATCATCGAGTGAACCGAGGTGGCTCTTCATAGTTTCAATTGAGCGATCATCAAAGCGCAACTTGGCGTAAGTCTGATCATGATCATTGACGAGAACAAGGTCAGCAACCTTTTCGCCTGCAAGTTCCTTAACTTCGGTGAGAGCACCAGCGACGTCAAGCTCAACGCTCTTGCGACGTGTCAGCGCACCTCCCTTGATATCAAAGAGTCCAACATGGAGACGGTGTGGACGAAGCTCGGTAGAACCGACCGGCATCGTTGGCACCACTTGCTTCACTGAGATTGATTTGTAGGTATCGCCCTCGACCTCAATAACTGGACTGAGTGTGTTTACACCTGCAGTGCGAAGCCAGGTAGAGACCCATGGTGTGAGATCGCGACCTGAAGCAGCTTCGAGCTGCTCGATGAGATCTTTGAGCTCAGTATTTCCAAATGCGTGCTTTGCAAAGTAGAGGCGAAGTCCCTTGATGAAGTTGTCGCGACCAACATGTGCCACAAGCTGCTGCAAAACAGAAGCGCCCTTGGCATAAGAGATTCCGTCAAAGTTTGTGCGTACTGCATCGAGATCTTCCATCTCCACTGCAATCGGGTGAGTAGTTGTCATCTGATCAACACGATATGCCCAGTTCTTACGTAGTGAGTTGAACTCAGTCCATGCGTGTGTGTACTTGGTTGATTCGCTGACAGACTGGTATGAAGCCCACTCTGCAAATGATTCATTGAGCCACAAGTCTTCCCACCACTTCATTGTGACCAAGTCACCGAACCACATATGGGCCATTTCGTGATGGATCGTTGTCGCGCGGCTGACGTAGTTGCGCTCAGTTACCTTGCTACGGAAAATCAATACATCTTCGTGGAAGGTGACACAGCCGACGTTCTCCATTGCGCCCCAGTTGTATTCAGCCACTGCAATCTGGTCATACTTTCCAAATGGATAGGCAAGCCCGAAAGTCTTTTCAAAGTAGGCAAAGCCTTGCTTGGTGACTTCAAAGATGTTTTCAGCATCAACATGCTTAAAGAATGATTTACGAGCATAGATTCCAAGTGGAATTGTCTTCTCGCCCTTGTACTCGTCATGCACTGAAACATACGGACCGGCAACGATTGCAGTGACGTAAGTAGAAATAACCTGAGATTCGGCAAACTGAATGAACTTACGATCGCTATCGACATCCTTCTGAGATTCGATACCGTAATTAGAGATTACTTCCCAGTGCTTGGGAGTAATGGTGCTGATGGTAAAAGTAGCCTTTTGATCTGGTTGATCGAAGCAGGCATACATACGGCGAGCATCACCGGTTTCAAATTGCGTATAGAGATAGACCTCATTGTCGACTGGATCTACGAAGCGGTGGAGACCTTCACCTGAGTTGGAGTAGATGCCGTCATGTTCAATCTCGAGGATGTTCTCGGTAGCAATCGCAGGAAGGTAAACAGTCTCGCCATCAAACTTCGGATCGAAATCAACGCCATTGAGCTTTGCGCTAATTACTTGCTTACCCACGCAGTCGATATAAGTGGTCGCGCCAGGCTTGAGGCCCGCAAACTTCACGGTGGTCTTCACGCGGAAGGTTTCGGCACCTGTGGTGAGATCGAGGTCGATTGAGTAGCTCGAGACCTTCAGAATAGAAGAACGCTCAGCTGCTTCAACTTGCTTGATATTGGTACCTGGCACGGTTTACTCCTTATAGATAACTGCGGGATAGATGACTTGCTCTGGTTAAGCCCCTAATCAAACCACGCGGGCGCGCATTAGTCATGGGCGAAGTTAAGATGCGCAGTATGGAAGAGCCAACCGTCCGCAGTTATCGCATCCGCGGCTCCCGAATTACCGGCCCACAGCAGCTGGCCTTGGATAAGCATTGGGATTCATATGGCATCGAACAGGGGAGCCAACTACTCGATCTCAATGCGCTCTTTCCTGATTCATCACAGATCATCATGGAGATTGGTTTTGGCATGGGGGAGGCGACTGCGCTGATTGGCCGCACATTTCCCGAGACTGGCTTTCTTGCAGTTGATGTCCACCGTCCAGGAGTTGGAAAGTTATTCGCGCTGATTCACGAATACGGCCTAAAGAACTTACGAGTAATTCAAGGCGATGCTCACCTCATTCTTCACGAAATGATTCCGGATAAATCTTTAGATGGAATCCACCTCTTCTTTCCTGATCCTTGGCCAAAGAAGCGTCACAACAAGCGACGGATCGTCAACGCTGATTTCTTATCGCTGATTGCACCGAAGTTAAAAGATGGTGGCTTTATCCATATCGCAACCGACTGGGTTCCTTACGCAGAATGGATTGAAGAAGTCTTTTCCGCATCGACTTTCTTTGCGGGCGGAAAGGTTGAACGCCCTGATTGGCGCCCGATTACTCGATTTGAAGGACAGGGCATAACTAAAGATCATCAAGTCAACGACTTTAGATATGTGAAGCAGTAGCTACTTACCCTCGTACTTCGCAATTTTTGCAATTCGACGGGCATGGCGCTCATCGCCTGGAAATGGCGTTGCGATAAACGCATCAATAAAATCTTTCACCTCTTGCGCTGTGTGTTGGCGCTGACCTACCGCAATGACATTTGCGTTGTTATGTTCGCGAGCTAGCTTTGCAGTATCGATGCTCCAGACAAGGGCCGCACGAATTCCCTTAACTTTATTTGCGGCAATCTGTTCGCCATTGCCAGAACCACCGAGAACAATGCCGAGCGAGGCTGAATCCTTTGCTACCGCTTCCGCAGCCGGGATACAGAAATCTGGATAGTCATCGAGGGCGTCAAATTCATAAGGGCCGTGGTCGGTGACATCGTGGCCACCATTGACGAGATGGATGATGAGCTCATTTTTAAACTCAAGTCCAGCATGGTCGCTGCCGATGTGAATGCGCATGCGCAATTTAATCACGGAGAGAGTATTGAAAAGGAAAACCCGCCACATACTGGAGAAGTAAGTGGCGGGTTCTTTTCCCATGAAAAGGAGTTATGAGGACGTACTCCTTATTGAAATTGCTAGTTTGATGAAGTTGTAGCTGTTGGTGATGGGATTACTGGCGCTCCACCCATTGGACCACCCTTACCGCGGCCTGGACCACGATCACCCTTCATTCCACCTTTGCCGCCGCGATCGCCATGGCCATCCTTCATTCCACCACGTGCTCCACCGAGTGGACGAGTTGACTCGACCTCAGCGGTGACATGTGCAACGAGATTTGCCTTAAGTGCTGTTGCCTGTGCTGCAGTAAGTGCTCCTGCTGTGACAGCTGCATCGATACGCTTTGTCTCATCTGCGACGAGTGCAGAAATAAGTGCATCTTTCTTTGCGCCAGCGATTGTGGCAAGTGATTCACCTGCTTGAATGCGAGTGAGAACTGTCTTGGTATCTGTTCCAAGTGTTGATGCAATCAGAGTGAGCTTTGCATCGCGATCACCCTTGATTGGGCGAAGGGCATCACGTGCAGCCTCTGCTGCTGTGCGCGCTGCAATGATTGCATCTGCCTGCGCCTGAGTGATTGTTCCCTTGGCAACGAGAGTTGCAAGGAGTGCATTGAGTTCAGCTCCACGATCTGCCTTAGCGATTGATGAGATTGTGCTTGCACTTACTGAGGTGCGTGTTACCTTCGTTGACTTCTGTGCAGCGTTTGCAACACCGAAGGAACCGACGGTCAGAGCAACTGTGGTAATCGCAACTGCAACTACCTTCTTCTTTGATGAACCTTGTACTGACATGTAAATGTCTCCTGTCCCTAACTAGTACTTAACTTCTTGGGCTCCTAGACCCATTCAGTCAAGGTCAGCTTTCCGTGTTGCTGACTGAGGTGTACTCAATACCCCGATGGTGAGAAAGGTAGCGGCGGAACCTGAGAGCGGCCTGCGAATCCTTGAGCCTTTCCTGTGAACCGCTGAGCGTGAAATTGGATTACTCCCAGTAATCCCCGC
>CAZNEQ010000050.1:0-9619 GCA_964572265.1 uncultured Candidatus Planktophila sp. | reverse complement strand
AAGAAGATTGCGCCGCTCTTGGGAGTTCGCATCGATGCTGAGACTGTTGCTGTTCATCCAAGTCAGCGTGGAGCAATCAAGCAATCGCTCTTGCGACTTGGCTGGCCAGCAGAGGATTTCGCCGGTTACGTTGATGGTCAAGCGCACCCGATCGACCTCAAGCAGGATGGTTGGAAAATCCGCGAGTATCAGGAACATGCAGCAGAGGGATTTTGGCATGGTGGCTCTGGTGTAGTCGTACTTCCTTGCGGTGCCGGAAAAACCATTGTGGGCGCCGCCGCTATGGCACATGCCAAAGCTACTACCTTGATTCTTGTCACCAATACTGTTGCTGCTCGACAGTGGCGTGATGAACTTTTAAAGCGCACCTCTCTCAATGAAGATGAAATTGGCGAGTATTCGGGATCAAAGAAAGAGATTCGTCCGGTCACGATTGCCACCTACCAAGTGATGACCAAGAAGAAGAATGGTGTTTATGCGCACCTTGATCTCTTCGATAGCCATGACTGGGGTTTGATTATTTATGATGAAGTTCATCTCTTGCCGGCGCCGATTTTTCGCTTTACCGCAGATATTCAATCTCGACGTCGCCTTGGATTAACAGCAACGCTGGTCCGCGAAGATGGCATGGAGGGCGAAGTCTTTTCGCTTATCGGTCCGAAGCGCTTTGATGTTCCTTGGAAAGAGATTGAGGCACAGGGATATATTGCTCCGGCAGAATGTATTGAAGTTCGCGTCAATCTCACCGAAGCAGAGCGCCTTGCATATGCCACTGCAGAGCCGGAAGAGCGCTATCGCTACTGCGCAACCACTCGCACCAAACGTGATGTCGTCCAAGAACTTGTCAGCCTCCACGCCAAAGAGCAAATTCTTGTGATTGGTCAATATCTTGATCAATTGGATGATCTCGGCGAAACTTTAGGTTGTCCTGTTATTCAAGGTTCAACACCACAGAAGGTGCGCGAAGAACTTTTCCAAGCATTCCGAACTGGAGAAATTTCCTGTCTAGTTGTTTCCAAAGTTGCAAACTTTTCCGTTGATTTGCCTGAAGCGACTATTGCGATTCAAGTTTCTGGCGCATTTGGTTCTCGCCAAGAAGAGGCTCAGCGACTCGGTCGTGTGCTCCGCCCAAAGGCCGATGGCCGTGGAGCTCGTTTCTACTCTGTAGTTTCGCGTGACACTATCGATCAAGATTTTGCGCAGAACCGTCAACGTTTCTTAGCGGAACAGGGTTATAGCTACACAATTATCGACGCTGACGATGTTTTTCAAGGGAAGATCTAAAGCGTTCTGGATCTACTCTCCAAAAATCATGGTGCTCGCCATCAATGTGGGTGACCGGAACTTGTTCGCCATATAGTTTCTCTAGTTCAGGGTTGCCATCAATGTAAATTATCTCGATTTCGAAATCCAACTCAGGGCGCAGCTTCTCTAGAACATTCACAGCATCTTCGCAGAGATGGCAGCCGTGGCGGGAGTAAACGGTGACCATAGGGAAATTCTCTCACCCTGATAGCGTTACCCGCTATGAGCACCTTGATGAAGCGCCTCACTCTCAGCGCTCTCCCTTTGCTCTTAATTGCAGGGTTGCTCACTCCGATCCAGGCGCAAGCTTTAACCCCGTTCTTGCAGCGCGAAGCTACTCAATGGGGATATGTGTATGCCGGACCATCTACTGCAGTTAAACAATCGCCTCGAAACAAATCTGCCAACATTGAGGCGAAATCAAAGATTGTGGTCAACTTTAAGAATTTCCCGGATTGGGCAAAACGCGAGTTACAGGCAGCCGTAGATACCTGGGCTTCACATTTTCAATCAAAGACAACAATCACTATCGATGCTACTTGGAGTCGTAGCGAACGCTCTGATGTATTGGGCAGTGCACGACCAGGCGGTTACTTCGCAGGATTCGATGGCGCGCCAGATTCGAGTCTTTGGTACCCGTCAGCTCTAGCCAATGCGCTTGCGGGTAGAGATTTAGATACAAGTAAGTCAGAGATGATCATTCAAGTGAATTCTCTTGCAAATTGGAATGAGCGCAATGGTGAACTTCCTCGCTCTAATGAGTATGACTTGCAATCCGTAATGCTGCACGAAATGGGACATGGTTTAGGTTTCTTGTCTACTGATAGTTATTACTTCGTACCAACAGTTGTTAACGGAAATCTCGTAGATGTCGCTTACGGAGATTTGGATCAACCGACAATCTTTGATGCTTATGTGCAAGTTGAAGATGGTCGACGTTTATCTGACTTGCCGACACCGACACCAGAGCTTGGTGCTGCACTGACATCAAAATTAGTGTGGTCTGGCGCTCTTGGCACTGCGGCAAATGGTGGCATCAATCCCTTGATGTACTCGCCTAAAGTCTATGAAGAAGGTTCTTCGGTCAGCCACCTTGATGAAGCCACCTTTTCAAAAGCGGGCCTTGATGCAGTGATGACACCAAATTTAGATGCCGGTGAAATATTCCACCAACCAGGTCCTCTACTTCTTGCGATGATGGAGGATCTTCGACGCAAACCTCCAGTCGGTGTCGCCGTGGGCATACCATCCGCACCTCGGAATGTGGCAGCGCTCGTCGCAGATAGTTCGGTCATCGTCACCTTCGATCCACCGGCTAATGCCCGTACCTCTCAATTCACTAGTTTCTCTGTGCGAAATCTCCGCACAAACCAGGTTCTCTCAACAACTAACTCTGGTTCACAAGTGGTCTTTCAAGGCCTCAAGAATGGAACCTCCTACTCTTTCTCAGTCACGGCAGCTAACTCCAATGGCACGTCAGAGGCAGTTGTGACCGATCCAGTCACTCCAGTTCCTGCATGGAAGAGATCTCCTGTCGACAATAAGAGCAACGGCGCATTTGTCGCGAGCGCATCCTTTAATGGTGAGCCTGCTGTTGCCTATATAGATTCCTCAAGCGGAGATTTAAAGCTAGCTACATGGAATGGCAAAGCTTGGGTCCGTACAACAGTGGATGGCGCTGGCGGAAGTGGCGGGCGCACTAGCTCTTCGATAAAGGGAGCCTTATCTCTCTGCGTCAATGGAATTGGAAAGGCACAGACTCTCCATATCTTCTATGCCGATGTGAAAGATGCAGATCTTCGTTATGCAAAATATGATGGCAAGAAGTTCATCTATGAAGTAGTCGATGGAAACGGCCTTCAGCTCAATAAGTATGAAGATCCAATCCGTGTCCGTACCAATTCTGATGTCAGCGTCTCAAGTGCATGTATTGCCTCAGCTGCCGGTGTACAGGTTTTCTACCGAGATGAGAGCCAAGGAATTTTGCTCGGTGCGGTCAAACCAAACATATCGAAGACTTGGAATTATGAACTTGTCGATGGTGATCGCAAGACAGATGGACGCACCACTGGAGATGTCGCCTTCAAATTGAAGGCAGCCTTTGACGGCAGGAAGAGTTACATTATTTATGACTCTGTCCTGACCATTAATCAGAAGAAGCATGTAACGACTGGTGAAGTGAGAGTGGCAACTCGTTCCAATTTCTCTGCCAGCGGGTGGAGTTATCAGACTCTCGAAACCACATCACCTGAAGCGCCTGTTGCCGGCTATGACGTTGCGCTAGCTAAAACTCTCAAGGGAGTATTCGCAACCTGGTTAACCTCAGCGCCAAACACTATTCCTAATGCAAACCGAATTCGCTGGAGTTATATCCAAGATAAGCCAACCACAGAGAGCACCACTATTGCTGGCTTCGGCCAACCTTCAAAATATCTCTCTACCGACGGATCAACTATTGCATTTAATTGCGCTAAGCGACTCTGTACCTACGACATTGCGAAGAAGAAGTTTTCTTTTGTCGGAACAAGCGAAAACCCAGATGGAGTGAGCTCCACCTGGGTTACGGTAAATCGTCTGAAATACCTAGTCGCGGGAATCAACGGCCAGCTTTCAATGCTTCGTCCATAAGAACGAGAGAGAGAATTACTTGGCGTTACGGCGCTGAATACGTGTCTTCTTGAGAAGCTTCTTATGCTTCTTCTTGGCCATACGCTTACGACGCTTCTTGATAACGGAACCCATAAGTCACGCTCTTCCTATTAGTAGTTCTCAATGAGAGAACTGGTGGTATTAAATCGATGGCAAAGGTTACCGCGATACGAGGGTAAAAATCGAAACGGTTCCATCGCTGGCAGCGGCTAGGCCAATTACTCCTCTACTTTGTGAGTATTGGAGCGAAAGGGGCTTCACCAGCCCTGGTAGGGCGGTTGCGGCCTTGAGAACGCCTTTGCTGTCAAAGGTAAGAACAATCAAAGCTGGCTTTACCGGTTTCCACTTCAATACCCCGGCAATAGGTGCACGACTTGTTACAGCGAGATATGAATTGCCATTAGCGGAGAGTGATTGCGAAGCTCCAGTGCTTGAAACTCGTAAGTTCCAGGTGGGAGCAAACTTTGCATTGAATTTTGTGATTGCTGTTTCTGTACTTTTGCCGACTATTACTGGTCCACTGGTCAGATTGACGTTATCTCCTGAGACCCAACTTCGAGCGGCACCATTTGCTGAGCTTCGGACTAAAGAGGTAATCGCACCAGTCTTAGAAACCTTCAGCAAGAGACCATCACGTTTTCCTGCAACTTTCTTTCCAGCTAGAGTTTCCGCGCTAGAACCGAAGATTGTTGAAGATCCATCAGGATTTCGCGCGACTACATTGAACTCGCTTTTGCTGCTTCCGAAGTAGATTACTTTTCCAAAGATTCCAGAGGTAGATGCGGTAAGGAGAAATGGTTTTCCGTCTACCGAACCGACGATGGACAAACCTGAATGAATAACGGAAATCGAACTAATAACTGGAATGGATGGCATAGATTGCTGATATGTGGCAAGCAGATCACCTGCTGCCGATAATTTCCAGAGTCCCACATTGGTCATATCAGTTCTCAGGAAAGCATCTCCGTCGAGAACGACATTGTCTGGATTATCTATTCCTGTAGTTGCAGTAGGACTTTCTCCGCTTACGAGAGATGCGGAAGAACCGGCGAGCCAAATGTTTCCAAGCGGATCGGTTGCTATCGCTGTTGCAACTTCGTCTACGCCAGAATCAATTACTCTGCTCCATACCTTGTTCTGACCCTGATCAAGCGCCATAATTTCAATATCTGCAGTGGAATTGCTTTGATTAGCGAGAAAAATAGTATTGTTTCCTGAAAGAACCATCGCTTCACTGCCAATCGGTGCGGTGAAGATTGAACCTAAACCAGGAGCAATCGCTTTTGGAGCAGCTACCGCGACTGGTGCGGATAAGACTAAGGCTAAGGCAATGAGAAGAATTCTTTTCATATTAGGCAAGTTCTTGTGAGCGCTTGGCTGCAGCAGCCATGGCAGTGGCGACAGTAGATTTTAAATCTGAGTCAGCAAATGATGCTAGAGCTGCGGCAGTGGTTCCATTTGGGCTTGTGACTTTTTCCCGCAAGGTTGTTGGTGAATCCCCTGATTGATCAAGCAGCGCAGCAGCACCGACAATTGTCTGAATCGTGAGAAGAGTCGCATCTTCTGGTGATAGTCCGAGCGCCACGGCGCCCTCGACCATCGCTTCCACAAATGCGAAGAAATAAGCAGGGCCGGAGCCACTTGTGGCTGTTACTGAATCTTGGAGAACTTCTGGAACCTCGATCGCCTTACCTGTGGCAGCGAGAAAATCGCTGACAAAAGATTTCTGCTCATCTGTAACTCCGGCACCGAGAGAATATCCCGAGGCACCTTTGCCGATAAGCGCAGGAGTATTTGGCATCACCCGAACTATTGGATTTGCTTTACCTAATCCTGCAGCGATGGAAGCGATCGTCTTTCCAGCGGCAAAAGAGATCACGAGAGTGCTTTCAGCGATATGTGGAGCAAGATCTGCCAAGGTATTCGCCATATCTTGCGGCTTTACTACTAAGAGCAGAGTTGAGCTTGAAGCTGCAACTACCGTTAGTTCTTGGTGCTGGATTGAATACCGTGCCGAGAGTTCTTCAGCACGTTCCTTACGCTTTTCTGCAAATGAGATATCGGCTGGATTAACGCCGCTACGAATCAGGGCAGCAATAAGAGCTTCGCCCATTACTCCAGCACCGATGACGCCAATGTGATTAGCCATGGCGTAAGAGTACGCGTAGGCTCTCGTCCTATGTCAGAGGTTAAAGCAGGTTTCGCACGCGACTGGATTGAGTTCTCGGACCCAGATAGCCCCGAAGAAATCTATAAGTGTGACCTCACTTGGCTTACTTCCAATTGGTCATGTATCTATGGTGATGGGTGCAAGGGTGTTTTTGCCGATCGACCTAATGATGGATGCTGTACCGAAGGTGCTATGTACTCTGATGCAGCTGATGAAGAGCGCACACTTCGCGCTGCAGAGTTTCTTACTCCTGATATGTGGCAGTTCTATAACGAAGCTCGACCAAAAAAACCTGGCGGGAAACTTCGCATCACGGATACTGATGAAGATGATGAGCGCAAGACTCGTACTGTCGATGATGCTTGTATCTTTCTCAATCGAAAAGGGTATGAAGCAGAAGGCTTCACTGGATCATTTGGTTGCGTTCTTCACCATTTAGCCGAGAAGCGCGATATGCACTTTGTTGATACCAAGCCCGATGTATGTTGGCAGTTACCACTTCGTCGAAGCTACGAAACTCGCGAAGTGGGAGAGCGTGAATACTCAGTTATCGTAATCGGTGAGTACGAACGTCTTGCCTGGGGTGATGGCGGAGAAGATTTTGATTGGTATTGCACCAGCAACACAGAGGCCCATGTAGGCAAGCAGCCGGTTTATCTCTCCAATAAGGCAGAGCTTCAGAAGCTCATGGGTGAGACTGCTTATGCAATCTTGGCTGAGCACTGTGACCGTCGCATCGCTGGAATTCGTGATGCACAGGCAAAGTCACTTCCACTCTTCGTCATTCAGCACCCTGCGACTGTCGCCGCTAACAAGTAACCTACCTTCATGGCCAAGGTCGAGAAGGATCCATTCCGCTGCGTTGAATGTGGCTGGACATCTCAAAAATGGGTCGGCCGTTGTGGCGAATGCCAAGCATGGGGAACCGTGGAAGAAATCGGCGCACCTAAGAAACTTTCGCTTCAGGCAGGACCTATCTCTGCAAAAGCCACAGCAATTGGCGATGTTGATCTCTCTGCGGCCCATGCACGTGCAACTGGTGTATCTGAACTCGACCGAGTCTTGGGTGGCGGTTTAGTTCCAGGAGCGGCAATCTTGCTCGCCGGCGAACCTGGCGTAGGTAAATCCACTCTCCTCTTATCTGTGGCAGCACAGACCGCCAACAAATCTATTCCAGTTCTCTACATCAGTGGTGAAGAGTCGGCATCTCAAGTGCGCCTTCGTGCAGAGCGCATCAAAGCAATTGATCCCAATCTTTTCCTTGCATCTGAAACCGATCTTGGTGCAGTGATTTCTCACATAGATACAGTTAAACCAGAGCTTCTCATCATCGACTCGATTCAAACTATTGGTTCATCAACCGTTGATGGCGCTCCAGGTGGCGTCACACAGGTGCGTGAAGTTGCCGGTGCACTCATTCGAATTTGTAAAGATCGTGACATCACTTTATTGCTGGTTGGGCATGTCACCAAAGACGGTTCAATTGCAGGTCCGCGCTTGCTCGAGCACATAGTGGATGTAGTTCTACAGTTTGAAGGCGAACGTCATTCACGTTTGCGTTTGATTCGCGCAGTTAAGAACCGTTTTGGTGCAAGTGATGAGGTTGGCTGCTTTGATTTAAGTGACACTGGTATCGAGAGCGTTCTAGATCCGACTGGACTCTTTACTTCGCGCCATGCCGAACCAGTCCCTGGTACCTGTGTCACTGTGACTTTAGAAGGCCGACGCCCGCTTCTCGCAGAAATTCAGGCGCTAGTTAGCGCTGGTCGCGAAAACGATTTCGGAAACGCTCGCCGTGTTGTCAGTGGCCTGGATTCTGCCCGTACTTCAATGACTTTAGCGGTGCTTGAACTCCGCGCCCATGTACGCGTGGGTGGGCGCGATGTCTATGCCGCAACTGTTGGTGGCATGAAGATGACAGAGCCAGCCGCAGATTTAGCGCTTGCCCTCGCAGTTGCATCTGCAGCAAAGGGTTTAGCACTTCCCGCAGATCTTGTTGCGATTGGTGAAGTTGGCCTTGCAGGTGAGATTCGTAAAGTCAGTGGCGTCTCTCGTCGCCTCGCTGAGGCACATCGTCTTGGCTTTAAACGTGCGCTTGTCCCCACCGGCTCTGATGTAAAGATTGCTGGCATGGAGATTGTTGAAGTATCTCGCCTTGATCAAGCAATCGCTCGTGTAAAGATCAACGCTGACTAATACTTACGCACATGTCTAATCTTGAGCGGGCCATCATCGATTGGTTCAAGAAGAATAAACGCGACCTTCCGTGGCGTAAGACAGATCCATGGGGTGTTTTAGTATCAGAAATTATGCTGCAGCAGACTCCAGTTCAGCGGGTATTGCCGGTCTATAACGAGTGGATGAAGCGTTGGCCTACTGCGGCTCATCTTGCGAAAGCATCGCCAGCTGAAGTTATTACCGCTTGGGGCCGACTTGGTTATCCACGTCGAGCGTTACGACTGCATGAATGCGCCAAGGTGATTACTGCTGAATATAAAGGCGTTATTCCGGATAACGAATCTGAACTTCGAAAGCTTCCTGGTATTGGTGAGTACACCGCTGCTGCGATGGTCGCCTTTGCCTTTGGCGGTTCTTCACTTGTTCTCGATATCAACATTCGCCGACTTTTCTCTCGTTTATATAAGGGAGAGGAATCGCCAGCAACTGCGCCGACAAAGGCAGAGCGAACTGAATACGCGCAATATGTTCCGAAGAAGAATCCACACCTTTGGGCTGCAGCCACAATGGAGCTGGGGGCGCTGATTTGTACTGCTAAAAACCCAGTTTGCGGTCGGTGCCCGGTTGCAGATCAATGCCAATGGCGAAGCCTTGATTACCCTGCCTCTACCCGCATAAAGCGCACTCAAACCTGGCATGGCACTGATCGCCAATGTCGAGGAACCGTTGTACAAGCTTTGAGGGATAACTCAGTGTTGAGTAAGAGAGAAATACTTCTACTCTGGGATGTTCCATCTCAAATTGAAAAGGCGATACTTACTTTGCTAGATGATGGTCTCATTGAAGAGAGAAAGAAGAATACTTACTCACTCCCCCGCTAGGTAGTTGAGGTGGAGGAGACGAAGCAGAAGTCGTTAGACCGTTGGTGCTTCTGCGAGATCTTCTGGTGTGTCTGGAGTCAGCGCCTTAGGAGCACCGGTAAAGGTGAACTTGGCATCTGCCTCCACGCCCTCAACATCGACCACGATGATTTCGCCAGCCTTGAGCTCACCGAACAAGATGCGCTCTGAGAGGGCATCTTCGATCTCGCGCTGAATAACGCGACGAAGTGGACGAGCACCGAGCAATGGATCGTAACCACGTGCAGCGAGGAGATCCTTTGCTGCCTGTGTGAGTTCGATTCCCATGTCCTTCGCCTTAAGGCGATCATCGAGACCAGCGACCATGAGGTCAACGATCTGAATGATCTGGTCCTTAGTTAACTGGTGGAAGACGATGACATCATCGATACGGTTGAGGAACTCAGGGCGGAAGTGG
>CAZNEQ010000049.1:0-9635 GCA_964572265.1 uncultured Candidatus Planktophila sp. | reverse complement strand
ATGCACCATCAATGTGGCGACGCGACGATTCACCCCATAAGGGTACGCAGGTTTTAAGTAAAGCGCTTCTGTTAGAAAGTAGCGCGGATCTGGCCGATGACTTTGCCTCCGCCAAGAACGGCCTCTGTCTCGTACTTGCTCTCAACGCCAAGGCGTTTGAGGCCAGCGTGAACGAGAGCTCTAAAGGGGCGAAGTGAGCCATCGGTGACCTTAAAGACCAGCGTGCGACCGTCCGGCATTGAGGCTACTTCTACCGCTTCAACGCCATCTTTCATGTAGAGGCCAGGAACTTCGCGAATCATGGTCGTGGTTAAACGTCCTTCGCCAGCAACCATCTCAGGATATGCACGTGATGCTTCAATGACGCTGCGGTGTGCCAGATCATCTGAGATCGTGATGGCGCGAATCGCGCGAGCAAGGCCAGCAACAGAGATCAAGAATAAAGGTGCGCCGCATCCGTCGGTACTAGTAAGTGTGATTTTCTCACCAGCTAAATTCTCTAACTCTTCGCGGCATGCAATCTGTAGTGGGTGGTCGGCATCGAGATAGTTATCGATGGACCAACCGTTCTTCACACATGTCACCAGCATTGCTGCATGTTTTCCACTGCAGTTCATCGCAATTCGCGTTGGCTCTTGATCTCCGTAGGCGCGACGTTCGGGTTCGCCCAGGGGCTTGTCGAGCATGCACTGCAATGCGCTTTCATCAAGACCAACTGTGCTAAGAATTTCGCGAACTGCAGCAATATGTTCGTCGGAGCCAGAGTGACTTGATGCAACGAGTGCGAGCAAGCGTGGTTCAAGTTCTAAACCGTGGCGAACCATCGCCGCTGCCTGAAATGATTTAACGGTAGAGCGAGGAAAAATTAAATGTGCGCTATCGCCGAGTTCGAGATTGGTTGATCCATCAGCATTGAGTGCAATTAAAAATCCACGATGCTGGGACTCGACAACACCACTACGTACAACCTCGGCAAGAACTGCATCATTCATTTAGTTTTCGACCTGTCGCTCAAGCGATGACCAGAGATGAGCCTGTAACTCTTTGCCAGGTGCAGCCATGTCATATGAAGTGAAGAGTTGACCTTCAACTAGACCGTAGAGGCGAGCGCCGTCACTGACCTCTTTCGCTGTTGGAGCAACATATGCATGATCGAGTGCTAATTGAATAGCAGGGCGATCGTCGCTAATTTTTCCTAGCCAGCCTTCTGAAATTCCAGTGCTATGCGCAAGAATTAATTCAATAACTTTATTTGGCTTCACGCGCCAATAACCACACTCTGATGCACCTGGACGGATGTGATTTCCTTCAGCATCAATCAACCATGACTTAGATGAGTACTCAAGAAATGGTCGGCCATCATGGCGGAAGGTAACTTCTTGCACGTATTCAAACTTCTCAACGCCAGGCCATTCGCCCATACCTTTGCCGCCCCATTTACCGACCATCCATGCAACGGGATAGAGATCTTCGTGAAGCCCTTCGGGGATAACAAAAGCCATTAGATTCTGCCTCTCTTATATGTGCGGGCATCGCGCGCCTGTGATTGGCGTCGGCCGCGAATGCCGTAGATAAGAAGTCCGATACCGATTGCGATAGAGATAATCCCTAATAGCGCAGTCGTGAGTAACTCCATGAGGCAATCGTAAGGGTTAGAACTTACGAACAGCCCACATAATCGCAAGGCAAGCGAGAGAAACAAGAAATAACTGACCTAAGAACTTCATGCGGGAACCTTCATCGTGTGCCCTTCACGATTACCTCTTGCGATGCAGCAACGCCATCTACCGTCAAAGTCGCATCGGTAGGAGTAGATCGCTTCACCAAGGCGAGAGCGATGGGACCGAGCTCGTGGTGGCGCGCAACAGTTCCGAGAAATCCCACTTGCGTACCATCTAATAAGACCGGAGTACCAGGAGCTGGAAAAACTACGGCTGATCCATCGAGATGAAGCATCACTAAACGCCGAGGTGGCGCACCGAGATTAAATATCTTTGCCACTGTCTCTTGTCCTCGATAACAACCTTTATTCATATGAACATCTTTATTGAGCACCCCAAGTTCATTGGGAATCGCTTTATGGTCGGTATCGATACCGTGACGAGGCCGACCTGATGCAACGCGTTCGGCATCGAGTGCCCAGGTGCCTACCTCTTTCGCACTTTCATTAAAAAGGTTCTTCATGGCATCGAGTTCAGGGCGCGGCACAAGTGCGTATGGTCCACCGATAATTGTCGGTGTTCCCGGTGCGCGTAGAACTGAATAATCTTGTGAAGCATCTCTTGCATCGACCTTTAACATAAAGCGCATCTTCAAAAGATATGCGAGAAGGCCCTCGGCATAACCTGGGTCAATCACAATAAATGTAGATGTTCCATCGTCGACGAGATTGAATTGGTATTCAACATGTCCGTTGTGATCAAGAATCATCGCAGGCAACCAATCACCTGCCGGAAGATTTATAAGGTGCTGTGTGGTTAAGTCATGTAACCACTTGATGCGATCATCACCGCTTACCTCAATGACAGCTAAGTGCGAAAGATCTGCCCACGCCTTGCCCTCAGCAAGTGCACGTTGTTCTTGAGCTGGCTGACCAAAATGCCAGATAGCGCCCTTATCTGGGCCTTCTTCAACATGAACAGCAGTCATAGCGCTAAGTCTATGAGTGCGAAGAGATAACTGCTATTTAACGCAGGCTGCGCAGGTTCCGTAGATTGCAAAGTGCGTGACATCGGTGCGGAATCCGTAATCATCCGCCAAGTTCTGCACAAAGTTTGCTGCTACATCAATCGGTGCATCGCCGACAGATCCGCAATCTCCACATACGAGGTGGAGATGGGTGAGCTCTTCTGCAGCATGATAAGTCGCGCCACCATGGCCGAGGTGGGTGTGCTGCACAAGACCAACGTTTTCAAGCGTTTCAAGGTTGCGATAAACGGTAGAGAGATTAATGCCTGGGTGAGTCTCGCGCACCTTCAGCGCAATGTCTTCTGGCGTCGAATGGCCAAGTTCACGTACTGCATTCAATACGAGTTCGCGCTGAGGTGTGAGGCGTAAACCTTTTTCATGTAATTCGTGTTTATTTGGCATGTGAGAACCTTACTTTAATCGATGAAATATGGAGAGAGCCTTTAGAGGGTAATTACGAGATCAGAGACGTTGCCACGTTCAGCAACAATCTTTTTCTCCGCGCGAGCACCTGGTGCTTGAACGACGAGCGTCCAAACACCAGGGCCAGCGAAGAAGCGGAATTGTCCTTCCGCATTTGTTGGAACTTCTGCGGTGAACTCCCCAGAGCCATCAAGTAATCGCACATGACCATTTGAAACAGGAACGCCATTCGGCACAGCATCATCAATCCCGTCCCGGAGAATGATTCCTTGAATTACTGTCTGTTTCGCAAGATCTATGCCATCAAGTGATGGACCGCCAGGGCGCGCACCGCAAGTCTTCATGCGCCGAGCTCTACTGGTACACCGACGAGTGAACCGTATTCAGTCCATGAACCGTCGTAATTCTTCACGCTCTTGACTTCAAGAAGTTCGTGGAGAACAAACCAAGAGAAAGCAGAACGCTCACCGATACGGCAATATGCAATTGTCTCTTTTGCAAGATCAACACCTGCAGCTGAATAAATCTCTTTTAGCTCTGCATCTGATTTAAATGTTCCATCTTCATTGGCCGCCTTAGACCAAGGAATGTTCTTTGCTGTCGGTACATGTCCCTTGACCTGTCCACCTTCTTGTGGCAGGTGAGCAGGAGCAGCAAGTTCACCCGAGAATTCAGCAGGAGAACGAACATCGACAATGTTCTTTACGCCAATTGCTGTAATTACTTCATCGCGGAAAGCGCGAAGTGAAAGGTCCTGATCCTTTGCCACGTAACGAGTTGCGCTGCGGGTAGGTACCTCGGTGACAAATGGACGTGCGTCGAGTTCCCAGCGCTTACGTCCACCATCAAGGAGGCGTACATCTTGGTGTCCGTATAGCTTGAAGTACCAGTATGCATAAGCAGCAAACCAGTTGTTGTTGCCGCCATAGAGCACGACGGTCGTGTCATTTGAGATGCCGCTCTTGGAGAGAAGGAGTTCGAAACCTTCCTTAGAGATGATGTCGCGGCGGATGCCATCTTGTAGATCTTCACGCCAATTGAAGGTGATTGCGCTCTCAATATGGCCTTGTGCATAAAGGGTGGTGTCTTCATCAACTTCAACAATGGCAACTGCTGGATTATTGAGATTCTGCGCAACCCAATCGGCCGTTACTAATACTTTTTCGCGTGACATGTATGGGACTCCTGAAAGATAGATTGAATGAAAGGTGAGATTTACTTAGAGGTAAGGCGGACGAGAAGTAGATATATCTCGCAGCCGAGGCAGTAATTAAATGCTGCATTAAGGAAAGCCGCGCCAAGCGCAAAGCCAGTTGCAACGGTAAAGACAATATCGAGCCCCGTGAAAGCTCCGATTGTTCCAACTAATGCAAAGATGAATCCGACTGATTGAGCGAACTTTGGTGGTCGCACATCCTCGGTAGGACCTGGTTGCGCAAGGCGCGGCTTGATGAAGTTCTTAAAGATCAATCCATAAGGAGTGAACTGTGGGCCGCGAAGTGCGCCAATCAAGAAGACAACTCCTTGTGCTGCAAGAACCCATTTATTTTGGGTGATCAATGCAATTGCAAGAACAGTTGTTGTGATGAAGGCACCAAAACGTGGACCACGTGCATCGATGTAGATTCGAGAGACCTCTGGCTTATCGAGAACTTCTGACATTTGCTTTCCTTTTTATGTAGGCGACTGAGTAATAAGTGTTGAATTACTAAGCGCACATACACAACGAACCAGCAAGGCGACCGTAATCAAGTACACGGCGCTTTGTGAAGAAGCTGGTTGGAATTGCGAACATGTTGGAATAGTAGATGAGAGACGGAAGGAACACTACTTGCGAATTATTTGCGTGTTCTGGCGCAATTTAGATTGCGTTGAGCGCTGCGAGAACTTGCTCGCGCTTAGGTGTTCCGGCAGCGCGGCCGACTTCTACGCCATCGCTATTGAGAAATAATGTGGTGGGAGTTGATCGGATATCCAACTGACGCACGAGTTCAAGGTGGGATTCGGCATCGATATGGATGTGCTTCACATCGGCCATCGGAATCACCATCTGCGAAAGAAGGGCGTGGGTCGCCTTACAAGGGGCACAGAATGCCGATGAGAACTGGACCATGGTGGCGCGAGAGCCGAGCTCTTCACCCAGGACTGCAGCAGTTAAGCGATGATCAGGCATTGCCTTCTTACTCCGAATTGCTCCTCGTGAGCGCTTCCACCAGAGCCCATAGGCGCTAGCAATCGCAAGCACAATCAGGGTTGGTAGAAGGGAATTCACAAGAGTATTCTCACACAATGGCCAAGGTGTTGCTACTTACAAATACCCAGGGCGCAAGTGCAGAAGTATTGCCAGCGCTCGGCCTCTTATCGCATACAGTCAAAGTTCTTCCGCTTGAAGCATCTGTTCTTATTGATGCACCAGTCATGGATTTGATCTTCGTCGATGCACGCCGTGAATTTCCAACAGCTAAATCGCTAACAAAGTTAATGACGACTACCGGCGTTGAATCTCCCATCATTGTTATTACAACCGAGGGTGGTCTCACTGCAATCAGTGCAGATTGGCAGATCTCGGATGTCATCCTTGATTCCGCTGGTCCTGCCGAAGTCGATGC
The DNA here is from genome assembly GCA_964572265.1 of uncultured Candidatus Planktophila sp. GTDB lineage: Bacteria > Actinomycetota > Actinomycetes > Nanopelagicales > Nanopelagicaceae > Planktophila. The sequence continues at coordinate 3,915 of CAZNEQ010000049.1, read as the reverse complement.
ACGTATTCGTCTTGCGGTGGATACTCTCAACTTTGCCCGTATCGCTGCTGAAGGAGTTTCCACCGAAATTCGTCAAGGTGATGTCGTCATTGATGAAGGTACATACACCGCAAAGATTCGTGGTACCTCGCTTGATTTAACATTTAAAGAGTTTGAATTATTGAAGTTCTTGGCGCAACATCCAGGTCGCGTCTTTACTCGCGCACAGTTGTTGCAAGAGATTTGGGGTTATGACTACTTCGGTGGCACTCGCACAGTAGATGTACACATTCGTCGCTTGCGTTCAAAGTTAGGTCCCGAGTTTGAATCCATCATTGGCACAGTTCGCAATGTGGGTTACCGCTTCACAGTCCAGCAACCTGGGCGCGAAGCTTCATCAGAATTGGTCTAACCACCAATGCGCAAGATTCTTAAACTCTCACGTTCTTTGACCGAGCCAATTAATCAGATTGCTCATCCGTACCAGTTCATTACCTTTGATCCCGAAATTCACTGTGAAGCATGGCTCGACCTCAATAACAAGATATTTAAGGTGCACCCAGATCAAGGTAACTGGGCGATGGCAGATCTCGAAAATCGAATGCGCGAACCATGGTTTGATCCCAATGGTTTCTTTCTCTGTATCAATAATGGACTCATTGCTGGCTTCTGCTGGACCAAGATTCATAACGACTTTGTTAATCAAGATCCAATCGGAGAGCTCTACGTCATTGGCGTTGACCCTGCGATGAGCGGACAAGGCATCGGCAAAGCGGTCTGCCAAGAAGGCTTGATTTACCTACGAAATAAAGGCCTAAAGACGGCAATCTTGTATGTCGATGAAGACAATGCCGCTGGCATCGGCCTCTATAAATCTCTTGGCTTTAATTAAATCTAAGCGGTGAGATCTGCGCACATTGCGCGGAAGGCCGCGGTATGCGCATCAACATCAGCTGCAGTTGTATCTGGACACATCAACGCCATATTGTGAAATGGTGTCAACAGGAATCCATCATTAAGCAAGCGCAAGTGAATGTACTGTTCTAGTGCAAAGTCGCCTGAATCCGCAGCTTCTTTACCAGTACGAGGCGCCTTACCCTTAAAGATGTACTCGCCACGCGCACCAAGGCGGTTGCAGTGCCAATCAAGATCGAACTCCTTGATTGCTGCATCGACACCATCAGACCAGCGATTACCGAGTTCGATCATCTTTGCGAAGTTCGCCTCAGTTAAGACATCAGTCAGCGTTGCGCGCATTGCAGCTAGCGCCAAAATATTTCCAGCAAGTGTTCCACCGATTCCACCAGTATCAATCTTCTCAATCTCAATCTGAGCTTTGATTGCATCCGCAACTGCTTGTGTCATTCCAAATGTTCCGACCGGGATACCGGCAGCAAGCGCCTTACCGATGGTGAAGAAATCAGGCTTAAGACCTAGCTGCGCGGTCATTCCACCAGGACCTACCGAGATGGTGTGGGTCTCATCGATAATTAATAGCGTTCCGTACTTCTTGCAGAGATCCTGAACGCCGTCAAGGTAGCCAGGTTCTGGAAGAACGATGCCAATATTTGTCATTGCGGGTTCCATCAAGATGGCAGCTACGTCACCTTGAGCAAGTGCTGCCTCCATTGCAGGAAGATCATTAAATTCAACGACGCGAGTAGTGACGTCGAGATCTACCGGGGCGCCGATATTTCCTTCGCGCTTAACAGTGAAGCCTGCATCGTCTAGTGTGGCAAAAGTTTCATCAACTGAACCGTGATAGCAGCGATCAATAACGACAATCTTGCTGCGACCAGTAATCATGCGAGAGTAGCGAATTACATGGCGATTGGCATCAGTTGCAGAGACGGTGAACTGCCAGAGCGGAAGGCCAAAGCGTTGACGCAACAAGTCAGAGACGATCGCCGCATTTTCAGATGGCAACATTGCTGTGATGCCTTTATCAATCTGTGCCTTTACTGCAGCAACAGTTGCAGCAGGTGAGTGACCTGTCATTGATCCTGTGTCGCCTAAGCAGAAATCGATGTAATCGTGGCCATCAAGATCGGTGAAGTGCGCGCCTTTTGCTTCCTGTACAAATACTGGGTGGGCACCTGGCCACTTTGCCATCCATGACATCGGAACGCCCTCATGCATCACCTTTGAAGATTGGTTAAAGGCTGCAGTGGAAGCTTTATGGAGATCGAGAAAACGCTGTTCTTCAATCTTCATTAATTCTGCGATACGTGCTGGAGAGATAACTGTGCTCATGGGAGAAATACTATTTAAATTTCGCCTTTTTCTAAACCACTCAAGACCTCTTGCGCTCTGTGTTTTAACTCATCTAAGTCAGATAAACGCTTCAAACCGTTGACTTGCTGGCTCATTCGATGGTTTTTTACAAAGGTTTCTTTATGGCGATCTAAGAAATCCCAGTAGAGAGTTGTGAATGGGCAGGCATCATCACCCACTCGAAGTTTCGGGTTATAGCTACATCCCTTGCAGTAGTTACTCATACGCGAGATATAGGCGCCTCCTGCGGCATATGGCTTACTCATTAATTGTCCGTTATCAGCATGAACAGCCATGCCAATCACGTTAGGAACCATCACCCAATCGGTGGCATCAATAAATTCTCGTCGCATCCAATCTAAGAACTGTTGTGGGTTGGTTCCAGTAATCAACGCTAAATTACTGAGCACCATCAAACGCGGAATGTGATGCACCCAGGCGCGTTCTTTCAGATCTGTCACGATAGAGCGGACGCAATTCATCTGAGTCTTCGCAGGGTCGGTAAAGAGCGGTAATAAATCGCGATTTGCGCCTAGATGGTTGTTCTCCCTGTAGCCCTCGCCCAAGAACCAATACATGCCATTGATGTATTCGCGCCAGCCAATAATCTGGCGGACAAAAGCCTCGGCAGATTCAATCGGTACCGCGCCCTTATAAAAGCTCTTACAGGCAGCATCGATGACTTCGGATGCATGCAATAAACCATTGTTGAGATATGGACTAAGAAGTGAATGGTGAAGTGCCCAGCTGTCGAGCGCCATGGCATCTTCGTAAGGTCCAAACTTTTCAAAGTGTTCTTTGATGAAGTACTTCAACTGTGCGATTGCTCCGGCACGAGTTGTTGCCCATGTGGTCGATGGTTCCATCTTTAACTCGGCCGCAACCTCAAGATCAATTGCATCGCGCTTATGTTCGAGGTAATCAGGCCAGGTGTAATTCTTTGGTGGTGGCAATCGATTATCTTTATCGAAGTTCCACTGCCCACCTATGGGTGTTGCACCTTCCATCAAAACATTGAGGCGCACCCGTTGCTTGCGATAGAAGTTCTCCATCAAGTATGACTTCTGCGAACCTGCCCAATCGGCAAATAACTTCCGCGAAGTGAGAAAGAAATCATTCTCAATAAACTCAACACCAAAATCTGTTAGTGACTTACTTAAGCGATAGGAAGATTGTTCGGCAGCAATAAATGCGATCTTCGGATATTCATTCTTGATCTCTTTCAGACCTGCCACGGTGTTCTTCGCTTTGATGTATCGAACATCAAAACCTTCTTCGCGAAGTTCGGCAGCAAAGTGGCGAGCCGATGAGATGAGAAAGAAGAGGCGCGTGGGATGCCAATCAGCGCCAGCAATCATCGATTGGCTCTCGACCATCACCACGAGATCGTTCTTTGGGTCGGCCGCTTTCAGCGCTCCGTATTTACGATTGAGCTGGTCGAAAGCTACATAGATAGCGCGCTTCATTTGCCAGACCGGCAGGCATCAGAGCAGTACTTCACAGATTCCCAGTCGCGAGCCCACTTCTTGCGCCATTCGAAGGGGCGCTGGCAGCGCTGGCAGGTCTTGGGGGCAAAGCCATTCTTTGTCTTCGCCCCATGAGCCTCGCGCTGTGCCATAACCCACATCCTAAAGGGCTATTTCAAGTAGAGCGCTCTGAAGC
>CAZNEQ010000048.1:0-9867 GCA_964572265.1 uncultured Candidatus Planktophila sp. | reverse complement strand
TTCTGAGTCAACTTCATTACGCGCGCACCCCATGGTGACAATTGCGACGGTGCGAAACATAGGGGTGATACTACAGGCTTAACGGAAAGTGCGACGAACTTCCTCATTCTGTCCGCCGAGTGGTGGCAATAATTCACCATTGACGGTGACATCGAGCCCCGCTGGATTGCTGAAGTAAATACTGATTCCTGTAGCAGATGTAAATGTCTTGCTCTCGCCTTGGAAAATCGAACCCTTGAAGACGTGCTCTCCTTCAATCACGATATCAATAAGTGAATTGCCACGAACTGCAGTGATGGACATCTCTACTCCCTCCCCCTCTACAGCTTGCGTTGTCGCTGGAGATTCGGTGGCAACTGGAGATGGAGTGGGTGATGCGCTTTCTACGACTGGGCGTGCAGGACTGTCACTACTGACATTAGAAATCACGACCTGCACCACTGCAAAAATTAAAATAATTGCAAGTGAGAAACCAGCGGGAACCTTCCAAGACAAATTTTTCTTTTCATGAGGGACTCGAGCAACGCTATTCTCACTGAGTAGTTCATTAATGCTGCGACTTTCAGCAGAGTGTTCTTGGTTGTACATCTCGACTAACTGATTTGCATCAAGCCCGATCTTTGGAGCAATGTTACGTAGGTGGCCCTTTGCATAGATATCGCCACCACAATGCGAAAAATTATTTCGTTCCATCTCGGCAATAAGTCCTGCGCGAATACTTGTGATTGCAGCGAGATCATCAATAGAGATACCAGATGAGGCGCGCGCAGAAGCGAGTACCTCACCTAGATTCATAGTTGCTCCTGCCTCGAGAAAATGCCCTTAATTTTACCGACCAGTCATTCATTTCTACTAGCCTGACAGTTCAATCTGCGGGAAATCACCCCTAAAGCAACCCGCTCTTAATACTCGCGGAGCGTGGCAAGCACAGAGTCCAGCTCTTCATTGGTTACCAAGACAACGCGAGCCTTAGACCCTTCAGAGGGACCGACGATTCCACGGGACTCCATCAAATCCATCAATCTGCCGGCTTTCGCAAAACCTACTCGCAACTTGCGTTGCAACATCGAGGTTGAACCAAATTGAGTTCCTACAACCAATTCGATTGCCTGACATAGAAGTTCGAGATCATCACCAATCTCTTTATCAATCATTTTGGAAGATTGTGGAGCAGCTGTCACGTCTTCGCGATATCGCGGCTTCAACTGCTTCTTCACGTGATTGGTGACTGCCTCAATCTCACGCTCAGAAACATACGCACCTTGAATGCGAATCGCACGGCTGGCACCCATAGGAATAAAGAGTCCATCACCTTGGCCAATCAACTTCTCGGCGCCTGGTGAATCCAAAATAACTCGGCTATCTGCGAGAGAAGATGTAGCAAATGAGAGACGTGAAGGTACGTTCGCCTTAATCAAACCAGTGACAACGTCAACGCTAGGACGTTGGGTTGCAAGCACTAAGTGAATACCAGCAGAGCGCGCCAATTGGGTAATGCGCACAACTGATTCTTCAACTTCACGAGCTGCGACCATCATTAAATCTGCAAGCTCATCAATAACAACGAGCAAATACGGGTATGGCTCAAGAATGCGGTCGGAGCCTGGAGGGGCTACAACTTTCCCTGCACGCACCGCTTTATTGAAGTCATCAATATGTCTAAATCCGAAGTTTGCTAGATCTTCATAACGAAGATCCATCTCGCGCACAACCCAGGTAAGTGCATCAGCTGCCTTCTTTGGATTGGTGATAATTGGAGTTATCAAATGCGGGATGCCTTCATAAGCGGTCAGCTCTACTCGCTTTGGATCAATCAAAATTAGTCGAACATCATCTGGTGTTGCACGCATCATGATGGATGTAATCATCGAGTTAATCATCGAAGATTTTCCGGCACCAGTTGCACCCGCTACGAGCAAGTGAGGCATTTTCGCTAAGTTGGCACAGACGAAGTTACCTTCAACATCTTTTCCGAGAGCAACCAGCATCGGGTGGTGATCTTGGCCGGCAACGCTAGAGCGCATTACATCGCCTAAAGCGACGATTTCACGGTCGGTATTAGGAATTTCAATACCCACAGCCGATTTTCCTGGAATAGGAGAAAGGATTCGAACTTCACTACTTGCTACAGCATATGAAATATTCTTGGATAGCGCGGTAATTCGTTCTACCTTTACAGCATTTCCAAGTTCTACTTCATATCGCGTGACTGTTGGGCCACGCATAAATCCGGTAACGGTTGCATCAATATCAAATTGTTTAAAGACTTCCGTCAAAGCGGCAACGACTGTGTCATTTGCTTTGCTCTTTCCCTTAGATGCAGGACCAACTTTTAAAAGATCTTGCGAAGGAAGCTCATACTTTGAATCTCCAATGAGCAGCAACTGCTCTGGATGATGGTTGGCCTTAGGTGCCTCTTTCAGTTGATTCTCAAGTGGCTTTGGAACTTCAACTGTAAATTCCTGATCAAATTCTGCTTCTTCAATCTCATCCTCAGGCTCATCCTGATGCCACGCAACTACAGGAGTCTCGAAAGGAGGAGTGTCACTGATTTCAAAATCATCATCGTTGCGCTCAGGACGCTTTGATTTAAGCCATACCGCAATTACTTTTATTCGAGTGAGGACCTCAGAGAAGGGTGTTGCAGTGACAACAAGTGCACCAAAGATAAAGAGTGCGATTAAGAATGGGTAGGTTAGTAATGATGTCATCACTGCCACGAGAGGTTTCGCTACATAGAAGCCGAGAAGCCCTCCCCCCTCGCGAATTGCAGTTGCTCCTTGCGGATTCGAAGCACCTAGTGACCCATTGAGTAAGTGTGCAAGGCCAGTGGTACTTACAAGAAGAATGAGAAGACCGACAGTGATACGACCGGTCCCCTGCTTGTCATCTGGTGTGCGGAAGATTCGAATTGCAAAGTAAACAAGTGCGACCGGAATTACGACCGCTACCGAACCAAGGGCTCCGTAAAGAAAGGAATAAACATTGCGTCCAAGCAAACCGTCAGAACGCATCCATGTGCCCGTTACTGAAACGAGAGAGAGCAGGAAGAGGAATAGTGCGGCGCCATCGCGGTGGTGCTCGGGATCAAGGTCTTTGGCGCCTCGAGCTACAAAGCGGATGCTAGAGCCGAGGGATTTGGCGATGAGATGCCAGAGAGATGCGAGGCCAGAGCCAATCAAGGGCAGGATTGCGCCCTTGCCGCTCTTCTTCTTTACCGTGCGTTTTCTCTTAGCCACACGCTCAATCTTAGTTGGTGAGATTTATTCTCTATGGGAAGGCGCGCCGACTTTAGACTTCAATGACGACAGGGACGATCATCGGCTTCCGACGATGTTTTTGACCTACCCACGATCCGATTGTTCGACGGACAACTTGCGAAAGTTGATGTGTTCCATTGGTTCCATTGGAAACTGCATGGGCAAGTGCCTTTTCAATATCACCACGAACCTCATCAAAGAGGGCTTCATCTTCATTAAATCCACGGGCATGAATATCTGGCCCTGCCACAATCTTTCCGCTCTGCGAATCAATCACCACAATCACAGAGATAAAACCTTCCTCACCCAAGATACGACGATCTTTGAGCGAATCTTCAGTGATATCACCGATGCTTTGGCCATCAACGTATACAAAACCCACTGGAATTGAACCAGCTATCTCAGCTTCATGGTCTACCAGGTCAACGACAATTCCATTTTCAGCAATAAAAGTATTCTGTCGTGGAACGCCTGCCTGAATAGCTAGTTCAGCATTTGCCTTGAGATGTCGCCACTCCCCATGAATCGGCATCGCATATTTAGGCTTGACGATGTTGTAGCAATACAACAATTCTCCTGCCGCAGCATGGCCAGAGACGTGTACGAATGCGTTGGCTTTATGAACCACATTTGCGCCCTGGCGGGTGAGTTCATTGATAATGCGATAGACAGAGTTTTCATTTCCTGGAATCAGTGACGAAGCCAATATGACTGTGTCCCCTTGGCCAACGCGAATTTGATGATCGCCGTTGGCCATTCGAGAGAGTGCAGCCATCGGTTCGCCTTGCGATCCCGTTGAAATCAAAACAACATTGTCGCCGTAGTTCTCTAAATCTTTTAACTCAATCACGGTTCCTGAAGGAACATTGAGGTAACCCATATCCTCGGCAATTTTCATATTGCGCACCATCGAACGACCAATAAAGCAGACCCAACGACCATTTGCGTGCGCAACATCAATGACCTGTTGAACTCGGTGCACATGGGATGAGAATGAAGCGACTATGACTCTGCGCTTTGTAGAGGCAATCACTCGATGAAGGGCGGGCATGATCTCGCGCTCGGCCGGTGTAAAGCCCGGGATATCAGCATTTGTTGAATCTGCTAAGAAGATATCGACACCTTCGTCACCAAGACGAGCAAAAGTTGCGAGGTCTGTCGTGCGACCATCGAGCGGAAGTTGGTCCATCTTAAAGTCGCCAGTAGCCAAGACCATTCCCGCCTTAGTGCGTATTGCCACTGCAAGTGCATCTGGGATGGAGTGATTTACTGCAATGCACTCAAGGTCAAATCCTTCTAACTTGAAGCGATAGCCTTCGCGCACCTCGTGTGTAATCGGGCCAATTCGGTGTTCTTTACACTTTGCTGTAATCAAAGCGATTGTTAGCGGCGAACCGTAGAGCGGAATATCTACGCGCTCTCGAAGTAGATATGGGACGGCGCCAATATGGTCTTCGTGTCCATGCGTAAGAAAAATTCCAACTACATCTTCAAGGCGATCTCGGATATAACTAAAGTCCGGCAAAATTAAATCGATACCTGGCTGGTTATCCTCTGGAAAGAGAACTCCACAATCGACGATTAATAACTTTCCATCTGTTTCGAAAACGGTCATGTTGCGACCGATTTCAGAGATTCCACCTAAGGCAACAATACGTAAACCGCCCGGAGTTAACTTGCTGGGAGTGGATAAATTTGGATGGGGATGTTGAGTCATTGAGGCTTAGTTTTTCAATGCGACGCCACCAGCGATGAGATCTTTACGCAATTGCGCGATCTGCTCTGGTGTTGCATCGACGAGAGGAAGGCGAGTGGTGCCACCTGGGAGACCCATTAACTCCATTGCGGCTTTGGTAAGGATTGCACCTTGTGTGCGGAATGTCCCAGCAAAGACCGGGAGCAACTTTTGATGAATTTCAAGTGCCTTTGCCGCGTTGCCGGAGAACCAAGCATCGAGCATCGCTTTAAGCTCAAGGCCAACTGTGTGGCCACATACTGAAACAAATCCGACCGCACCAATTGCAAGGAGTGGCAGATTGAGAATGTCATCTCCTGAATACACCGGAATACCGCAGCGCTGAATTACCCAAGATGTGCTTGCGCTATTTCCCTTTGCATCCTTGAGGGCAACAATGTTCTCTACGCTGTCGAAGAGGCGACAAATAGTGTCGTTTTCAATTTCGATACCAGTACGTCCTGGAATGTCGTACATCATGATTGGAAGATCTGTCGCTGCTGCAACTGCGCGGAAGTGCGCCTCCACACCTGCTTGCGGTGGCTTGTTGTAATAAGGAACTACAACAAGCAAGCCATCTGCACCGGCATCCTGTGAGCGCTTCGCTTGTTCGACTGTATATGAAGTTTCGTTATCGCCAGCGCCTGAGAGAACCTGAACATTTGGCCCTACTACGCTCTTCACAACTTTAATGATCTCGAGCTTCTCGGATGACTTGGTGGTTGGCGCCTCACCGGTTGTGCCGTTGACCGCGATTCCATCATGTCCGGTATCAACTAAATGCTGAGCGAGCTTTGCAACGCCATCCCAATCGATAGAGCCGTCCTTGTTAAAAGGAGTCACCATTGCGGTGAGGAGGCGTCCGAATGGTGCGTTGATACTCATTGTGGAATCTTATCGGTTATGGCGCTACGCGACCAGATTTTTCGAAGGCTTGATAGGTCAAAGGCATTAATTTCGCGAATTCTGCCTCCATCTTCTCGGCAACCATCTCAATTTCACGTTGTGGATAGCTTGGGAAGTGCGATCCTTCGCGCGATGTGCGTAGAGAAAGGAAATTCATCAGCGCGCGTGCGTTCATGGTCACGTACATTGAAGAGTAGGTCGCAACAGGGAGAACAGCGCGAGCGACTTCTCGAGCAACACCTGCATCCAACATCTTCTTATAAGAATCGTATGCGACTACATACGCCTCTTTCATAGCATCGACAGTAATTTGGAATTGCTCATCTGTTCCAGGAACAAATTCATATGCACCGGTTTTGCCGACCTGAATGAGATTGCGCTCCTTATTTGGAACGTAGAAAACCGGCTTGAGTTCGCGATAGCGACCTGACTCTTCGTTATATGAGGCAATGCGATGGCGCATAAATTCACGGAATACGAAGATTGGCGCTGAGATAAAGAAAGTCATCGATGTGTGCTCAAACGGTGAACCGTGGCGTTCGCGAGCGAGGTAGTTAATCAACCCGGCTGAGCGCGCTGGATCCTCACCGATCTCATCCATCGACTGTTCGCCAGCGGTCGAGACGCGAGCCGCCCAGATGACATCAGCATCGCTGGCGCTGGCCTTAATCAGCTCGACCGAGACATCGTCACGGAAAATGACCTCAGGGTTGATGATTGCATCAGATGACATGGCTTCAGACATGGTCGCACCTTATCTATCAACCCCCCATCCCCATCGGTATCTATGAGGCAGAATGTCCGCGTGTCCACAGTGAACCGCGCCACGGCTGCAGCCTCTTTCAGCGTCTCCTTCACCGTTGGCCTCTATGGCGTCGCATTTGGCGCAGCTGGAATCGCCGCTGGCTTCTCAATTTGGCAGACCTGCGCTTTATCACTCCTGACATTTTCCGGTGCATCACAATTCGCTGTTGTGGGCGTTCTTGGTGCGGGAGGATCCGCTCTCTCCGGAATTGCAACGGCATCACTGCTCGGTTTTCGTAATGCGCTATATGGGATGCGGATGGCACCACTCCTGAATATTCGCGGAATGAAGCGAATCGTGGGTGCGCAGATAACAATTGATGAATCCACCGGTGTTGCACTCGGACAGTCCGATTTCGGAGAAGATGCAATGCGCCAAGGGTTCTGGCTTACCGGTATCGGTGTCTATATTTTCTGGAATCTCTTTACCGTAGTTGGCGCGCTAGGAGCACAAGCAATGGGCGACCCTGCAGCATGGGGCCTTGATGCGGCCGTCCCTGCTGCATTCCTAGGATTAGTGTGGCCGCGTTTAACAAATAAGCGTGAACAAATTCTCGCTGTTGCAGCAATGGTGATCGCACTCTCGCTCACACCTGTTGTGGCAGCTGGTATTCCCATCATCGCTACTGCTCTCCTTGCAGTCGCATTTGGATGGAAGGCAGAGAGATGAGCCAGATGTGGGTTGCAGTAATTGGTACCAGCGCAATTGCCTTCGGATTGAAGTATGCCGGCCACAGCATTCCAGAAAGATTCTTAACTAACCCACGCGCACTTCGTATCAATACTCTGATTCCGATTGCCCTCTTGAGTGCTTTGGTTGCAGTGCAAACTTTGAGCGAGAAGAGCGCACTTGTGATTGATCAACGACTGGCCGGAGTTGCGGTAGCAGTCATAGCGCTAGCGTTGAAGGCGCCATTTCCGGTCGTAGTACTTGGATCAGCAGCAGCGAGTGCGCTGGTATTTCACTTAGGCTGAGATAACTCCGAGTGAGAGAAGCTTTGCCTTGAGGTCATTGTCTGAAGGCTCGGTGAGGTGTGTTCCATCAGGGAAGACAATGACCGGAATCGACTTCGCTCCCCCATTGATTTCAACAACCTTATCCGCCGCAGAGAGATCGGCTTCTACATCGATATGAGTAATCTGAACATCAAGCTCTTCTAGAAGACGCTTTGAGCGGCGGCAATCTCCACACCAATCAGCTCCGTACATTGTGATCTCTGGATGTGATGACATTTTTCCTCCTACATAAATTTCTCAAGGCCCACAGTGAGCCCTGGGTGTGCTGAAACTTGTCGAACTCCGAGAAGGACGCCTGGCATAAATCCGGCGCGATCTAGCGAGTCGTGGCGAATAGTAAGTGTCTCACCAAGTCCACCGAAGAGAACTTCTTGGTGAGCAATTAATCCGCGCAGGCGAACGGAATGAACGGGAACATCGCCAACATTGGCACCTCGAGCGCCATCGAGTGATGTCGTTGTTGCATCGGGCATTGGCGAAAGGCCAGCACGCTTGCGTGCATCAGAAATCAACGCTGCTGTGCGAGCTGCCGTACCTGATGGCGCATCCACCTTATTTGGGTGGTGCAGTTCGATAATCTCGGCAGATTCAAAGAATTTTGCAGCCTTTTCAGCGAACTCCATCATCAAGACCGCGCCAATTGCAAAGTTTGGGGCAATTAAGACTCCAGTAGAGGGATTGGTAGCAAGCCATGAATTAAGTTGTGCAATGCGATCATCAGAGAATCCAGTAGTGCCAACCACTGCGTGAATATTGTTCTGAATCAAAAAATCTAAGTTGGTCATTACTACATCTGGTGACGTGAAATCGACTACAACCTGCGCGCCTGCTGTGACTAGTGCGTCGAGTGAATCACCTTGATCAAGGGCTGCAACGAGTTCGCAATCTGCCGCATCAGAGACCGCTTTAACAACCTCAGAACCCATTCGACCTCGAGCTCCGAGTACACCTACTTTGATCATGACTTCAACACCTTCTCAAACTTAGCCGGATTCTTAAATGGACCAACTAGGGCAAGAGTAGGCGTTTTAGTCAGATACTCGCCAGCAATTGCGCGAACATCTTCGGCCGATACGCGTGAAATCGCATTCAAAATATCGTCAAAGTCCATCACCTGGCCGTAAACAATCTCATTCTTACCAATTCGGCTCATTCGCGATCCAGAATCCTCTTGGCTCAAGACCAGCGAGCCACGAACAGCGCCCTTGGCGCGTTCGATTTCTTCGTGGCTCATTCCATTGTCAGCAACATCAGCCAAGATCTCTCGAATAATTTCTACAACTTCAACAGCTTTCGTTGGATTGCAGCCGGCATAGAAACCGAGAGTTCCAGAGCCGGCAAATTGTTGTGAGTAGGCGTAAACGGAGTAAGCAAGACCTCTTTTTTCGCGAATCTCTTGAAAGAGTCTGGATGACATCCCCCCACCGAGCGCTGCCGATAAAACACCCATCGCAAAGCGTCGTTCATCAGCTCGAGCAACGCCCTCCATGCCGTAAAGCATGTGCGCCTGTTCGGTCTTGCGATACATCAAACCAACCGGAGTCTGTGGACCGCGCTTGATGGGTGTATTTGGTCTGATGTTTGGAGTGCCTGATACATCGAGGAAGTTATCGCGTGATAGCGCTTCTTCCACCATCGCAACGACGCGCTTGTGCTTAATGTTGCCAGCAACAGCTACAACGAGATCCGATGGCTTGTATTTCTTCTTGTAATAATTAAAGACTGTATTGCGAGACATATTGTTGATGCTCTCGATAGTGCCAAGAATAGGGCGACCGATTTGAGTATCTCCGTAGTATGTATCGCTAAAGAGGTCATGCACTAAATCTGAGGGATCATCATCGCGCATCGCGATTTCTTCAAGTACAACCTTGCGCTCTGCATCTACATCAAGAGCTGTAACAATCGAAGAAGTAATCAAATCGCTGACGACCTCGATAGCCATCGGCAGATCTGTATCAATTACGCGAGCATAGAAGCAGGTGTACTCCTTAGAGGTAAAGGCGTTCATCTCGCCACCGACAGATTCGATAGCAGATGAAATCTCTAAAGCTGTTCGCGACGTTGTGCCCTTAAAGAGAAGGTGCTCAAGAAAATGAGAAGCACCGGCAGTTGCCGGTGCTTCATCACGTGAACCTACATTGA
>CAZNEQ010000047.1:0-10115 GCA_964572265.1 uncultured Candidatus Planktophila sp. | reverse complement strand
ACTTTGATTGCGTTGATTTACCGGTGCCTTCGCCGCCTTCAAAGGAGATAAAGATTCCATCGGGTTGTGCACCTGTGATCGCACCGAGCTCGCCTTGCATCGCAGCAACGACATCAGACCAGAGCGAAACTTGTGGGCGATCTTTCATCTGTCGGTAAGACAAAATTCCGATAGCCATACCGATTGCACCTGCAATAAGAATGGTGATCTGTGCGCCGTTGTATTGCAGCTGCACGTTAGAGAACTCGTAATCAATGGTGCCGATTGTTGCGGCAACGATTGGTGCGGCAGCTAAAACCGCGACCAAGGTAATACGAATCAGTGATTGTACGAAGGCGAAAGTGCGGCCGCGGATCTCGTTATTGACCTCCATGCCGAGCATGGTGAAGCCGGTAACCCAGCAAATACCGCTAAATGCACCGAGAATCACCACGATAAAGATAGAGATGACAAGGTTGGCAATCAGCGCCAGCAAAATTAAGAAAAAACCTGCAATTGCAAGGGATGCACCAAATAATCTGCGACGAGAGAACTGGGCAAAGATCTTCGGACCAAAGCCGATACCGAGAGCCAGACCGGTAAAGACCGCTGCGAAGAGCACACCGTATGCCGCATCTCCACCACCGAGGTCGCCGACAAATGTTCGCGCGAGGCCAATGACCGCGCCGGCTGCAGAGAAGGCACCGACCATTCCAATGATGAGCCCACGGATAATTTTGGAGGATGCAACTGCCTTCCAGCCTTGCACCAGAGATTTCCCAATGTTCTCATCGTTCTCTTTACCTGATGCCGGCCCATTAGGAATCTCTTTCAGTCCGCGGATTACCCAGGCGGCATACAAGAAACTAAAGCCATTGATGTAGAGCGAGATATAGACAGAGTCACTTGGAATCAGTGGGCTAATCGCGGCAAGTGCGCCACCGAAGAGGGTTAAGAGTGAGAAGAGAACTGCGGCGATTGGCGCTGTTCCATATGAGGCAAGTAATGAAACTTGATTTGCGTTCTCTAACTTCTCTTTTGGAACCAAGTTAGGAACAGATGCCTCTTTCGCTGGTGACCAGAAGAGTGAGAGACATTCGACCAAGATCATTGCGGTGTAGAGCCAGAAATATGTGTGCACAATCGGAATCGAGATATACAACGCTCCGCGCAATACATCCATCGTCACCATTAAACGTCGGCGATCAAAACGATCTGCGATTACTCCTGCTAGCGGACCAAGAAAGACTGCTGGTAAGAGACGTGCGATAAAGACACCGGCGATTGCAAAGTTTGCGGTTGCATATGAACCACCAGAAAGTTGTGCCGCCAAGGCAGTTGTTGCAAGAAGGCCTAGCCAATCTCCGATTGATGAGAAGACCATCGAGTTCCAGAGCTTGCGGAAGGCCGGGATTGCGAGGACTCCACGGGTGGAATCTGCTGCCGGGGCGGCAGGGTGTGGCAATCCTTGGCTCATGGGCGTGAGTCTATCGGCTCTCAAATATGAGCCGAATTGCTGGATTTATCGCCTATTTGTGCGTTTTACAACGCCTGCATTGATTAAAGGGATCTCAGTAGGTGTTCCGGAAGTAGGAACAACGCGGACAGTGATTGGTATTGAGCCCATTACAGCGGGTTTCCAAGCACAGGTCACTGTGTATGGGGTCTGAATCGGAGTTGATTTCGCGATACATCCAGGGATTCGCTCGCCGCGTGCAAAGAAAGTTGCCTTGCCGCTGCGATCGAGAGTTGCACTGAGATTAGCGACCACGCCTTTGCTAAAAGTTGTGGGAGTTGATGCAGATGAAATCTCTGGCTGTGCTGGACGGTCAACTCGATAAATCTTAAACTCGTCGAACTTAGCTCCATCGCGAGCATAGAAAGCTATTCGTGCCATCTTGGGTGCAATGCCTGGCCAGATTGCATCGGGTGCTGGTGGATTGAGGTAATCAAAGGTTGTCATATTTGGGTTGATCCACATCTGTGTGGTCTTACTTAAATAATCAATCTGAAGCATCACAAATGAGGTTGCATTAAGAGTTCCAAAAGAAGCAGTCCCATCACCTTTGACGTTGAGACCACTATCAAGAATCGAGATAAGTGACCCGCCGTTTGCTCCGACGCCTCCGGACTGTGCGGTCGAGCTATCGAAGAAGCGAAGCATTGGTGTTCCGCCGCCGGTCTGAGTGCCAAAATTTGCAATCATCTGGAAGTAGAAGACGCCAGATTCTTGCGGAGCAAAATCACGGCTGACACCACAAAGTTGACCGGTATAGCCACTACATGAACGTATTAATCCACCGGCAGTTGTGACTCCTGAATATGTAAATCCTGAGGCATCAACATAAAAATCTGACGTTGATCCATAGTGCGAAGACCAAGCGTTGGTGAATCCAAATCCACCGTTCTTGCCAACAAGGTTTCCGCTGTACTCGAAAGAATCGGATGCGATAAGTGTCAAGGTGCTTGCAGCTTTTGCAGGCGAGACAGGAGCAAAGAGTGTGAGGGCAAGCGCAACCGCAGTAAAGATACTGGTGCGCTTGAACATGGGGTAAGTCTAGTGGCGGGTGATGAATCTAAGAAATAACCATCTTTTTATAGCCTTTTGGGCACTTTGGATTCTCTGCAGTGACTTTCTTTACGGTTCTGCTCTTCACGCAAGTAATTGTTTTCTTTAACTTCGCCGAAGGTGTTGGAGTTGATGTGGCTGAAGGTGTGGGAGTCACAGTTGGTGTTGGAGTGGGTGTCGGCGTTGGAGTGGGTGTTGGTGTTGGGGTGGGCGTTGGTGTTGGTGTTGGGGTGGGTAGAGCTAGCGTCGATCCAACAATCCTTCCATAACTCTCTTCTCTGGAAGGCGAGGTAACAAAGACGTCAATTGCCGCTGTGCTGCTCTCTGGTAGATCGGAGATTGTGAACTCTTCGCCTCGATTTGTATATGTGCGGGCGATAAATCTTTGATTTGGAGCCTCAAAACGGATTAGTGCGCTAGGAGCATTCTCTCGATTGAGGACAAAGAATGTAAAACCATTCTTTGTCTGTTTGGTAATTACATACTGAATTGGAAATGGTGGATCGGGCAATGGGGCTAACATAAAACTTGATGAAGTTGTAACTCCGGTTGAAGATTTTGTCGAGATAGTAACTCCAGTTTGAATTCCAGCTTTTAATCCGGTGATCGTAAATAGCCCATTTCCATCTATTCCTGCATTACCGCTCCATGAGAAGTAACTCCATGTGTAATTGTTTGTATTAAAGTTGAGAATCTTAAATTTGAATCCGCCTTTAAATCGAGTTACAGGACCGATTGAAGGAGCCCATCCGTTTCCCGAAATTGTCGGCGTGACTGAGACTAAGTCAGTTGCTTCAGCATCATTGACAATTGTTACTGCGGTAGGAGATTTCGCCGAACTCTCCTTTGTATAGAAACCAGGCATTGCCACATTAACTTCGTAATCGGTCTCCATAACATTGCCTGGAATATCGATATAGGCGTACCAAAGTCCACCTGAAAGTGATCCGGAGAGAAGATTGGGGGCGCCAGTTGGGCAACGTGGCTGGCAGGCAATTCCACTGGCGGGGGTGAGAGTTACCTCCATCCTCTTTGCCTCATCCATGGTGAGGTTTTCGGAGGAGAAATTCCACGTCACTTTAAGAACTCCGGCAGGACGCACCGTGACCTTATTTGGCACGATATTGGCAATAGAGACAGTAGGCGTTGCCGCCACTGCTGTGAAATGTAAAGGGAGCAGGGTCAGCAGTAGTGATGTAACCACCAAAAACCCGCGTTTCATATTGCAATCTTATGGATGCGGCGTTTGTTTAATGCAAACAGGAGGAGTCTTAAATGGTCAGACCTTACTTATCGCCTATTACTTCGCTTAACTACCCCTACAGAACCAAGGGATGTAGTTCCGCCGTAGTTGATTCCTGAGATCTCGCTATACCTGACAGAGAGGGTTCCGGCGCCATGGACAGTGGGCTTGAAAGAACAAGTCACTGTAAATGGGGAAGAAATTGCGGAGGGCTTCCCCACACAACCAGCAATCTTCTTACCGTTAAAGAGGAAGGTTGCTTTTACAGCGCTATCGAAGGTGAGTGAGAGATTGTTGGCTACTCCCTTTTGAAGGGTTCGCGAGAATGAGGAAGCTACTACCGCAATCTGCTCTGCAATATCGGTAATTGTCACGGTATAGGTTTCATAACCGATATTTCCACTGCCGTCAGTGGCTCGAAGCGCGACTATATAAGTGTTGTTTGCATCGCTATCGGTTGGCGATTCAAAGTCGGGGGCAGAGATAAAGAGAAGGGTTGTTGCTGAGTCTGCAACTCGAGAGAGTGAAAATTTAACTTGGTCGCTACCGCCATTAATTGAGATTGTGGCGCTCTCGTTGACCAGAATATTCGTTACGGTACTTTGATTCTCGCTCTTACTCTGTGCGGTGGTGGTCAGAAATGTAGGAGCTGTTACATCTGGAACGGTCCATTGGGCGTAGAGAACGATATGGCTGGAGAAGTTGTAATTTGCAGTGTTGCTATATGAAACGCCAGTTCCATCTGCTTTTGTATTCCACCCATTAAATACATATCCAGATCGGTTAAATCCATTGGTGGTCAAGGCACCTGCAGTTGTTCGCACCTGTGCATTCATAGTTCCTGATCCGCCGTTAGGCTCAAAAATCGCTGCCTTACCGCAGACAGGTACGACTGAATTTGGGTATGCATAATTTTGAACGGCTGAAGTAGATCCACAGTAGACGACAGTCTGAATCGCCGAGCCAAAGACGGTTGTTCCCAAAGTAGTAAGTCCGCTAGGTAATACAACAGTACGTAATGAACTCGTCGGAGTTAATGCTGATTGCGAAATCGTGGTGACAGAATCTGGAACAATCAAATAGCGAAGATTTGACGCACCCTCAAAGGCTCGAACTCCAATAGATGTGATGTGTTTTGGAAGAGTGATTTCTCCTCCGCGGAAACCAATAAATGTAGTTGATCCGATACTTGGAATAAGTGGCGAACCATCTCGGAATTCAATTGAGAGAGAGCCAGCACCAAAGTTGTTATAGAAAAGTTGAGAACCAAAGGTGGAAACGTTAGGACCAAATGAGAATGAAGTAAATTGACTCTGATCAAATGCTCGATCACCGACGCTTGTTAGTGAGTTAGGAAAGTACAAGGCAATCTGGCTCGGAGAGTTTGCGAAACCAAAAGTTCCAATTGATGTCAGTCCCTCCGCGAAATTGACGGCTGTGAAAGTTGCCCCTGAAAATGATCCTGTGCCAATTGTGGTCAAAGATGATGGGAAGGTGATCGTGGTGAGGTTTGCATTACTAGAGAAAGCATAATTTGCGATTGAGGTGACACCGGATTGAATATTCAGCGCACCCACACAGGATGTATGGCCAGTAACGGTATTTGTCACGTTATCGACTTGATAGGTGCCGCTCGTCCCGCAGTTGTAATTCACCGTGGCCGCCTGAGCTGGCGCTGGTAGGAAGAGTGAAAGTAGGACGCTGGCAATAACTGCGCGGCCTAGGGATTTCCTCATTGACGTAGGTTAAGCAATCTAGTGAAAAAGTGAAAGTTACTTCTTAGTCGACTTCTTCGCAGCAGCTTTCTTCTTTGTCGCCGCCTTCTTTACAACTTTCTTCGTCAACGTTGGCGGTTTATCGCCAGCCTTCTTTGGTGCAGCCTTCTTACGGCTCTTCTTTGGTGATGGTCCGTTCTCTGCCTCCCAGGCGCGGCGACCGGCTAATAGTTCGAGGCCACGCTCGAGTGTCATCGCCTCTAGGGTGTCACCGCGGCGAAGGGTCGCGTTGGTCTCACCATCCGTGACATACATACCGAAGCGACCATCCTTAATGATGACTGGTTTCTCTGATGCGGGATCGACGCCAAGTTCTTTCAGCGGTGGTTTAGCAACTCCGCGGCGGCGTTCCTTAGGTTTTGAGTAAATATCAAGCGCTTCATCGATGGTGATGGAGAAGAGCTGATCTTCCGATGCGAGTGTGCGTGAATCCGCACCTGCCTTGAGATATGGACCGTAGCGGCCGTTCTGCACAGTGATCTCTTCACCAGCAGAGTTGGTACCGAGAACGCGAGGTAGAGAGAGAAGTTGTAGCGCATCATCCAAAGTAATGGTGTCGAGGTTCATTGTTGAAAGCAGCGATGCAGTCTTTGCCTTTGGAGCATCAGCTTTCTTGCGCTTCTTCTTTGGTGTGCCATCTTCCTTCAACTCAACCGGTTCTTCCGGCAAAATCTCGGTGATGTAAGGACCGAAGCGACCTGACTTTGCCACGACTTCAAATCCGGTCGCAGGATCAATACCGAGTTCGCGTTCACCTGAAGGAGCTGCAAGTAACTCAATTGCCTTGGCAAGAGTTAATTCATCTGGTGCCATGTTCTCAGGAATATTTGCGAGTTTTCTTTCGCCATCATCAAAGTTCTCTTGCAAGTATGCGCCATAACGGCCAACGCGGATTTCAATAGAGTCAGAGAGGTTCATGGTATTTGTAGCGCGAGCATCGATATTGCCGAGGTCTTGCGATAACTCATCAAGACCAGGTTCGCCATCGTGGCCGTAGTAGAAATCACGGAGCCAATCAATGCGTGATGCTTCGCCTGCTGCAATCTTGTCCAGATCTTCCTCCATCGATGCGGTGAAGTCGTAATCCACCAACTTTGTGAAGTGCGATTCGAGGAGACCAGTAACAGAGAATGCTAAGAATGTTGGCACCAATGCGCGGCCACGCTTATTGACGTAGCCACGATCTTGAATTGTTTGAATGATGGATGCAAAAGTTGATGGACGGCCAATACCTAGCTCTTCCAACTTCTTCACCAATGTTGGTTCGGTATAACGCGCAGGTGGTTTTGTATCGTGGCCTTCACAGCTGTATTCATTGACTTTGACTGTCTGTCCCACTGACATTGCAGGTAAGCGACGATCGACAGATTCTTCATCTTTATTCTCATCGCTTACGACATCGTCGTAGGCGGCAAGGAATCCAGCAAAGGTAATGACGCTTCCATTGGCGCGGAAAATTGCATCTTTGCCATCGGCGGTCTTCACATCAAAATCAACGCGCATCTGCATCTTCTTTGCATCAGCCATCTGGGAGGCAACGGTGCGCTTCCAAATCAAGTCATACAAAGCGAATTCATCGCGAGAAAGTTCTGGAGCTAACTCGCCTGGGGTTTTAAAGACATCTCCTGCGGGACGAATCGCTTCGTGCGCCTCTTGTGCGTTCTTGGTCTTGCCTTGATAGAGACGTGCTGTTTCATAGACATGATCTGCTCCGTAGAGAGATTTAGCTGCTGCACGAGCTGCCTTGATTGCTTGTTCGCTCAAGTTGATTGAGTCTGTACGCATGTAAGTGATGTAGCCATTTTCATAGAGACGTTGCGCAACGCGCATTGTGATCTGTGCGCCCCAGCCAAGTCGGCTACCTGCATCTTGCTGCATGGTTGAAGTTGTAAATGGCGGCTTTGGTCGTTCAGTACGTGGAGATTCCTCCATGGACTTTACTGTCAGCGGTGATCCCTTAAGTGCTTCAACTAACGACTTCGCAGCGCTTTCATCTAATAACAAAATATCAGCAAGTGACTTCTCTTTTACTGCGCCATCTGCACCAAAGTCTGAGGTCGACGCAACTTTCTTGCCATCGACAGATAGCAAGCGCGCAGAGAATCCAAGATCAGTTGCTGCATCGAGATCCCACCAGGAAGATGAGATAAAGGCCATGCGTTCGCGTTCTTTCTCAACAATCAAACGAGTAGCAACGGATTGCACGCGCCCGGCTGAGATGCGCGGCATCACTTTCTTCCACAAAACTGGCGAGAGTCGATAGCCATAGAGACGATCAAGAACGCGACGCGTCTCTTGGGCATCGATTAAGTTGTAATCAAGGTCGCGAGTATTTTCTACCGCAGCTTGAATCGCCTCTTCGGTAATCTCATTGAAGACCATTCGCTTGATCGGAATCTTCGGTTGAAGGACCTCCACCAAGTGCCAGGCGATTGCTTCACCTTCGCGGTCTTCGTCAGTTGCTAGAAGGATCTCTTCAGCGCCCTTCATCAACTCCTTGAGCTCGGCAACTTTCGCCTTCTTATCTGGGTTGATGACATATAAAGGTGCGAAATCGTTCTCGATATCGACACCTTCTTTTGACCAGGCGAGTTTCTTGACCTCTTTTGGGATATCGGCAGCGCGCTGCGGTAGGTCGCGAATATGGCCGACGCTAGCCTCGACGATGTATCCATCGCCGAGGTAGCCGCCAATCTTTCGAGCCTTTGCAGGTGACTCTACGATGACGAGCTTTTTCAGCTCGCCACCACCCTTTTTAGAAGCCATAGAAGTGGGGAAGTGCCCTTCTTTTCTTAATACTCGATACCGACAGCATGGTGGCGACGATTGCGCACCAATGCACCGATGATGATCAAGGTAGCGATCGCACAGATGATTGCGATCTTTGCGTTCTGACCGTTAAGTGAGAACTCGACAATTGCTGGAGTAACAAGAAGTCCAACAAGGTTCATTACCTTGATGAGTGGGTTGATTGCAGGACCTGCTGTGTCCTTAAATGGATCACCAACAGTGTCACCAACAACTGTTGCAGCGTGAGCATCAGAGCCCTTACCGCCATAGTTGCCATCTTCCACCATCTTCTTAGCGTTATCCCATGCTCCACCTGAGTTGGAGAGGAATACCGCCATCAAAGTACCTGTACCGATTGCACCAGCAAGGAATGCACCGAGAGCTCCAACACCGAGACCGAAGCCAACAGCGATTGGTGCCATCACAGCAAGGATTCCTGGTGTTGCAAGTTCACGAAGTGAGTCGCGAGTACAGATATCGACAACGCGACCATACTCAGGCTTCTCTGTACCGTTCATGATTCCTGGGTGATCGCGGAACTGCTTACGTACTTCGACAACAACTGCTCCTGCTGCCTTAGATACTGCATTGACTGCAAGACCTGAGAAGAGGAATACAACTGATGCGCCGATAATCAAACCAACGAGGTTACGAGGGGAAGCGATATCAAGAACACCTGTGTATTGAAGATCAACATTTACTGCGCCGACCTTCTTCACTGCTTCCTTGATTGCATCGGTAAATGCACCGAACAAAGCTGTTGCGGCGAGAACTGCAGTTGCAATTGCAATTCCCTTTGTAATCGCCTTAGTTGTGTTACCAACTGCATCGAGTGATGTAAGGATCTGAGCTGACTCGCCCTTGACATCGCCTGACATCTCAGCGATACCTTGTGCGTTATCTGAGATAGGACCGAATGTATCCATCGCAACAATGACACCGACGGTTGTGAGCAAACCTGTTCCAGCAAGTGCGATTGCGAAAAGCGAGAGAACCACTGAGCCACCACCGAGCAAGAAAGCACCGAATACAGCTGAGGCGATAAGAAGTGCTGAGTAAACAGCTGACTCAAAACCGACTGAGATACCAGCGAGAATTACTGTTGCTGAACCAGTCTGTGATGCTGCAGAAACATCATTTACTGGGCGCTTACCAACCTCGGTGAAGAAGCCAGTAAGTACCTGAATTGCTGCGGCGAGAACGATTCCGATGATGACTGCGCCGAGCGCGAATACGCGTGGGTTGAGGTCACCGGCTGAAGCAACAATCTCTTCTGGAACATTTGTGAGGAGGTTGAACTTGCTTGGCAAGTAGGTAAATGTTGCAAGACCAGTAAGACCTGCAGAGATAACTGCTGACATAAAGAATGATCGGTTAATTGCTGTCATCGCTGACTTATCTGATGAACGAAGCTTTGTGGCAAAGATTCCGATAACAGCGGTGACGATTCCGATTGCAGGAACGATCAATGGATAGATAAGTCCTGCATCACCGAATGCAGCCTTACCAAGAATGAGAGCTGCAACGAGTGTTACTGCATATGACTCGAATAAGTCTGCTGCCATACCAGCGCAGTCACCAACGTTGTCACCAACGTTGTCAGCAATTGTTGCAGCGTTACGTGGATCATCTTCTGGAATGTTCTTCTCGACCTTTCCAACAAGGTCTGCTCCGACGTCAGCTGCCTTAGTGAAGATGCCGCCACCGACGCGCATAAACATCGCGAGCATTGCAGCACCGAAACCGAAACCTTCGAGAA
>CAZNEQ010000046.1:0-10250 GCA_964572265.1 uncultured Candidatus Planktophila sp. | reverse complement strand
TTGACATTACTTTGCCGCCAATTCTGCAGCGCGTGATGCTGCTCCATCCATAGTCTCTGCCTGCTCCACCAATGGGTGGTTTGCAGCGTTCAAAATCGCACGTCCTTCAAGGACATTGTTGCCATCGAGGCGCACCACGATTGGCTTTGTCGCCTTATCGCCCAGAAGTTCAAGAGCTTGAACAATTCCGTTTGCGACAGCATCACATGCGGTGATTCCGCCGAATACGTTGACGAAAACGCTCTTTACATCTGGATCGCCGAGGATGATTGAGAGTCCGTCTGCCATTACCTGCGCAGATGCTCCGCCTCCGATATCGAGGAAGTTAGCGGGGCGCATTCCACCAAACTTTTCACCTGCGTAGGCAACAACATCGAGCGTTGACATCACAAGTCCAGCACCGTTTCCGATGATTCCGACCTGACCGTTATCGAGCTTGACGTAGTTAAGACCCTTCGCCTTTGCTGCTTCTTCCAGCGCATTTGCGGTCGCTGTATCGACAAGTGCAGCGTGATCTGGTTGACGGAAATCTGCGTTCTCATCGAGTGAGACCTTTCCATCGAGAGCAACAATGCGACCATCTTCGGTCTTCACGAGTGGGTTTACCTCAACGAGAGTTGCATCCTCTGACTGGAATGTCTCCCACAACTTTACGAGTACGTCAGCAACTTGATCAGCAACATCTGCTGGGAACTGTGCCTGAGCAATGATCTTCTGAGCGAGTGCCTTATCGATTCCATCAACTGCGCTCACTGGCACCTTTGCCAACTTCTCTGGCGTTGTATGTGCAACTTCTTCAATATCCATTCCGCCAGCAACAGATGCCATAACGAGGAATGTACGGTTTGAGCGATCGAGCAAAATTGAAATGTAGTACTCATCAACGATGGGCGCTGCTTGCGCAATCATCACCTTATGGACTGTGTGTCCCTTGATATCCATACCAAGGATTGCTGAAGCTTTTTCAAATGTATCTGCTGCATCGACAGCGAGCTTTACGCCGCCCGCCTTACCGCGTCCGCCAACTTTGACTTGAGCCTTAACAACAACCTTTCCACCCATGCTGGCTGCTGCATCGCGCGCTGCCTCTGGTGTTGTCGCAACTGCGCCCTTGAGAACTGGGACGGTGTGCTTTTCGAAGAGATCGCGGGCTTGGTATTCGTAGAGATCCACTCATGGCTCCTTATACATAGAGGCGGTGCTGCGAGGGCAATCTTAAACCCGTAAAGGGCTAGCCAATTACAGTGGCGTCACTGGCGCGTAGCGCAGCAGGAGGCGCTTATCGCCGTAGGCGCCGAAGTTGATGGTCGCTTCCGACTTATCACCGACTCCTGAAGTCGCCACAACTGTCCCTAAGCCAAATGTGTCATGAGACACACGTTGCCCAACTTCGAGGACCATCGCTGATGAAATCTTGCCGGTGGCTCGTGGTGGTGGCGCCGTTGCCACGCGCGATTTACGGACCGCACTCGATGATGTGTAAGAAGGTTTTCCTTCATTGATCCATTCAATCAGGGTGGATGGAATCTCATCTAAGAATCGTGAAGCTGGGTTGTACTTCGGCGTTCCAAAAGTTAATCGATATTCAGCGCGCGAAATAAAGAGTCGCTTCTCTGCACGAGTTAGGCCGACATATGCAAGGCGTCGCTCTTCTTCAATCTCTTTCGGATCATCGAAAGTGCGAGCATGCGGGAAGATTCCATCTTCCATACCGGTGAGAAAGACCGTAGGGAATTCAAGTCCTTTAGCTGTATGCAGAGTCATCAAGGTAACGACTCCCCCATGATCTTCACCATCTGGAATCTCATCTGCATCCGCGACAAGAGAGACTTTCTCAAGGAAACCGCCGAGTGAGATGACTTCATCCTCACCGAGTTCATCGAGTGATCGATCCTCATATTCAATTGATGCTGAGACTAATTCCTGAAGGTTTTCAACTCGGACTTCATCTTGTGGATCTGTGCTCTGCGATAGTTCGCGCAATAATCCAGATTGTTCGAGAGCTGCCTCAATAATGGTCGATGGCTTGGTGTTGACTTCAACCAATACTGCCAGGGCTGAAATCATGTTGGTGAATTCGGTAATCGATTGTGATGCTTTATTGGGAACGGCGGTTGCTTCTTTTACGCGAAGCAGCGCCGCCCAGAAAGATATTCCCTGTGCCTGCGCGAAGAGGTCGACTTCCTCCAGCGCACGATCGCCGATACCGCGCTTTGGAAAGTTGATAATGCGACGGAGCGAGACCTCATCGGTGGGATTGGCAAGTACTCGGAGATAGGCGAGTAAATCTTTTACTTCTTTACGTTCGTAAAATCGAAGACCGCCGACAACTTTGTAAGGAACAGCAGCACGCATAAAGACTTCTTCAAAGACGCGAGATTGAGCGTTGGTGCGGTAGAAAACAGCTGTATCGCCTGGCTGTGATTCGTCTTTATCTTGAAGTTTGCGTATCTCATTCTTAACAAACTCAGCTTCATCGTATTCGGATTCGGCTACGTACCCGATTAGTGGTGCGCCAGAACCGGAATCTGACCAAAGGTTCTTCTCTTTTCGGGATTCGTTCTTTGAAATCACTGCGTTGGCGGCAGAGAGAATGTTCTGCGTTGAGCGGTAGTTCTGTTCGAGCAAGACTGTCTTTGCATTCGGGTAATCAACTTCAAATTGCAAGATATTGCGAATGGTTGCACCACGGAAGCCATAGATAGATTGGTCGGCATCGCCGACAACACAGAGTTCGGCAATCGGAAAACCATCGGTGGCATCGCCAGTGAGCTCTTTTACCAATTGATATTGAGCATGGTTGGTATCTTGGTATTCATCGACCAAGATGTGACGGAAACGAGAGCGGAAGCGAGCTTTCGCCTCTGGGAACTTCTGCAAGACCTCAACAGTCTTCATAATTAGATCGTCAAAATCCATCGCATTTGCTTGCTTAAGGCGCTTCTCGTAGAGGGTATAGACATCGGCGGCGATAGTGTCGAACTGATTGGTTGCCTTACTTAAGAATTCGTAAGGGGTTTGTAGTTCGTTCTTCGCATTAGAGATGATGTTCTGAAATTGGCGAGCGGGATATCTCTTTGAGTCGAGATTAAGGGTCTCACAGACTTTTTGAATCAGCTTCTGAGAATCTGCGGAATCGTAAATGGAGAAAGATGAGCTGTATCCCAAACGTTCGACCTCTTGACGGAGCAGGCGAACGCAGGCAGAGTGAAATGTTGAGACCCACATAGATTTCGCTATCGGGCCGACGAGTTCGGTGACACGCTCTTTCATCTCACCGGCAGCCTTATTGGTAAAGGTAATCGCCAAGATTTCATAAGGCTTAACGCCTCTGCGAGCCATTAAATAAGCGATTCGTCGCGTCAGGACTCGAGTCTTGCCAGATCCGGCGCCAGCCACGACGAGCAGTGGAGTACCTGCATGGGCGACCGCTTCTTGTTGCTGCGGATTGAGTCCCGCGAGCAGGTCGTCGTTATTGGCGTGCATGGCGGGGAGTCTAATAGGCTTGTCTGTCATGGAGCCTTTATCAGATTCTGAAATCAAGCGAGTCCTCGTAGTTAACGCCCACCCGGATGATTCCGACTTTGGTGCATCTGGAACTATCGCTCAATGGGTACAGAAGGGCATCGAGGTTAGTTATGTCCTCTGCACCAATGGCGATCAAGGTGGCGAAGAATCTGAATATTCAAAGGAGGAGATGCCAGCGGTACGTCAGCGTGAACAACGCGCTGCTTGTGCAGCCCTTGGCATCAGCGATGTCACATTCCTCAACTATGTAGATGGCCATCTCGAACCGACCATCGCACTTCGCAAAGATATTGTGCGTCAGATTCGGCGTGTTCAACCAGATCGCATTGTCTGCCAATCACCAGAGCGCAATTGGGATCGCATTGGTGCTAGCCACCCAGATCATCTCGCAGCCGGTGAAGCCACAATTCAAGCGGTCTATCCCGACGCAAGAAATCCATATGCATTTACCGATTTGTTAGAGAACGAAGGCTTGCAACCTTGGAAGGTGAAAGAGGTCTGGATGCAAGGCCACGCTCACCCTGATCACTGGGTTGATATCACCGATACCTTCCACTTCAAGATAGCGGCGCTAAAGGAACATGCATCACAGACTGGCCACATGGAGAATTTGGAAGAGATGCTCCGCGAGTGGGGACAGCGCAATGCGGGTATGGGTCAACTACCTGAAGGCCGGATCGCTGAAGCATTTAAGATAGTCAGCACTAGCTGATCCTTCAATAAAAAGCTTTAAACGCTAATCAGATAGGAACTATCTGACAGTAGCTTTGATAATTGCAACTTTCTGCTTTGGTGCGCCCACACCTGAAGAATCGTTAACACCCTGTGCGGCGATAAAGTTGAGCACATCAAGTCCACGAGTGATTTTTCCCCAGACTGAATAGCTTGGGCCGAGCACGCCGGAATCCTTAAAGACGAGGAAGAACTGGCTGCCATTTGTATTGGGGCCAGAATTTGCCATCGCCAAAGTGCCTGCTGGATAACGTGAAGTGGCATTGATTGGCAAGTTCTCATCAGTGTAAGTGAAGCCAGGGCCACCAGTACCAGTTGCTGTTGGATCACCACATTGCAACATATAGAAATCGCGAATTGCTAAACGGTGGCAGAGTGATTGATCAAAATACTTGGCTTTTACTAGCGCTGCCATCTGAGTAACTGTAAATGGAGCCTTCGGATCAAGTTTGGCAACAATAGTTCCGCAGTTGGTGACGAGAGTAAGAGTTGTTGGAAGTTTCTTGGCAGCCTGTTGTGGTGGATTGGTCTTAAGCGGTTCATGACCAACTGCTTTAGTAGGTGTGCACTTCACCGCAGCAACTGCCTGAGTTGGTGCAATAACTGTCACTACTGCCATTGAGAGTGCAGCAACAATTGCGATCTTCTTCATGCTTTTTCCTATTTCTACTCTTATTCCCACTCAATTGTTCCAGGTGGCTTACTTGTAACATCGAGGACAACGCGGTTGACCTCACGAACTTCGTTGGTAATACGGGTTGATATCTTCTCTAGTACGTCATACGGAACACGTGACCAATCAGCGGTCATGGCATCTTCTGAAGAAACTGGACGTAAAACGATTGGGTGGCCATAGGTGCGACCATCTCCTTGCACGCCAACGCTGCGGACATCTGCCAGCAATACGACAGGACACTGCCAGATGCTGCGATCAAGACCAGCAGCGGAAAGCTCGGCGCGCGCAATCACATCTGCCTCGCGCAAAATGTCGAGGCGCTCTCGTGTTACTTCACCGATGATGCGGATTCCTAGGCCTGGACCCGGAAATGGCTGGCGCCAAATAATGCCTTCCGGTAAACCGAGTTCGAGACCAACCTGACGGACTTCATCCTTAAACAATGTGCGCAGCGGTTCGACAAGTTTGAATTGAAGATCATCGGGCAATCCACCAACATTATGGTGAGACTTAATGTTTGCAGTGCCGGTTCCGCCACCGGATTCAACTACATCGGGATAGAGAGTTCCTTGTACTAAGAACTCGACCTCTCCCCCGGCAGCAATATCGCGAGCAGCTTTCTCAAAGGAGCGAATGAATTCGCGGCCGATTATTTTTCGCTTCTCTTCTGGGTCGGTAACACCTTTAAGCGCTGATAAGAATTGTTCGACGGCATCAACGACGACAAGGTTGACGCCGGTAGATGCAACGAAGTCGCGCTGTACCTGTTCTGACTCGCCACTGCGCAATAGACCGTGATCGACGAAGACACAGGTAAGTTGGCTGCCGACTGCGCGCTGGATAATCGCTGCAGCGACTGCTGAATCAACGCCACCAGAGAGTCCGCAGATAACGCGCTTATCGCCGATTACCGCTTTTGCTTTAGCTACTTCATCTTGCGCAATATTGCTGGTCGTCCATGAAGGTGTACAACCGGCGATATTGATCAGCCAGTTCTGCAGGATTGCTTGGCCGTGCTCTGAGTGGAGTACCTCTGGGTGGAACTGAACGCCGGCAATCTTTCCGCTGGCATCTTCAAAAGCTGCAATCGGAGTATCAGCTGTTGACGCTGAGATGGTAAATCCGCAAGGAACTTCCGAGACGGCATCGCCGTGAGACATCCAGACAGATTGCTGTGCCGGAAGACCGGCAAAAACTTTAGAACCAGGCTTTACCTCAAGTGGTGTGCGGCCGAATTCAGATTTACCTGTCTGTGCAACAACGCCAGCAAGTGCTGCCGCCATTGTTTGAAAGCCGTAACAGATACCAAAGGTTGGAATGCCAAGAGCGAAGATCGCTGGATCAACTTTAGGTGCGTGATCGGCATAGACGGAAGATGGACCACCAGAGAGAATGATCGCTTCTGGGTTCTTGGCAGCAACTTCTGCGGCAGTAATCGTTGATGGAACAATCTCCGAGAAAACTTTTGCTTCACGGACTCGACGTGCAATCAGCTGCGCATACTGCGCACCGAAATCTACGACGAGAACGCCGTGTGGAGAATTACTTGCCATGGTGCGTCACAACATCAACGCGCTGGAATGATTTCACATCTGAATAACCACATGTGGCCATTGCCTTACGAAGTGCGCCGAAGAGGTTCATATCGCCGGCTGATGATTGTGATGGGCCAAGGAGAACTTCTTCTAGTGTTCCAACGGTGCCCACATTAAAACGACGGCCACGTGGAAGTTCTGGGTGATAGGCCTCTGAGCCCCAATGCCAGCCAAGACCAGGTGATTCGACCGCTTTTGCAAGAGCTGATCCCATCATTACAGCATCTGCACCACATGCAATCGCCTTAGCAATATCGCCGGAGCGACCGACTGCACCATCTGCAATAACATGAACATAACGTCCACCGGATTCATCCAAATATTCGCGACGAGCTGCCGCAACATCGGCAACTGCAGTAGCCATTGGGACCTCGATACCAGTAACAGTGCGAGTTGTATGTGCTGCACCGCCACCAAAACCAACGAGAACACCAGCTGCACCGGCGCGCATTAAGTGAAGTGCGCCAGTTGTAGTAGCGACTCCACCGACAATTACCGGGACATCGAGTTCGTAGATAAACTTCTTGAGGTTGAGCGCTTCGCCTTCGGCGCCAACGTGTTCTGCAGACACGGTGGTTCCGCGAATAACAAAGATATCTACGCCCGCTTTGATGACCGCATTATGTAGTTCAACAGTGCGCTGTGGTGAAAGTGAAGCTGCAACAGTGACGCCTGCATCGCGAATCTGCTGAATACGCTCTTTGATCAACTCTGGGCGAATTGGCGTTGCGTAAATCTCTTGCATACGACGGGTCGCATGCTTTTCTGGCATAGATGCGATTTCACCGAGCGGAATTCGTGGATCGTCATAGCGAGTCCAGAGTCCCTCGAGATTGAGCACGCCAAGGCCGCCAAGCTTTCCAATAGCAATTGCAGTCTCTGGTGAGACTACTGAATCCATTGGTGCGGCAAGAAGTGGAAGATTGAACTTATAGGCATCGATCTGCCACGCCAGGCTTACCTCTTCTGGTGTGCGAGTACGACGGCTTGGAACGATTGCAATGTCATCAAATGAGAAGGCTTGGCGTGCGCGCTTGCCTGGTGCGATTTCGATCTCCACTTACGCCTTCTTTCCGTAATTAGGTGCATCTGCAACATCGAGAACATCGTGCGGGTGGCTCTCTTTCAGGCCTGCAGATGTAATTTGAATAAGACGGCCTTCGCGTCGAAGCGTCTCGATATCAGGGGCACCGGCATAGCCCATTCCGCTGCGTAATCCACCGACGAGTTGGTGAACCACGTTTGCGACTGTGCCCTTATATGCAACTTTGCCTTCGATACCTTCTGGAACCAATTTATCTTCAGAGAGAACGTCATCTTGCATGTAACGATCTTTTGAATATGACTTCTTCTCGCCACGAGATTGCATCGCGCCAAGGGATCCCATTCCGCGATAGCCCTTGTACTTGCGGCCTTCAATTTCGAAGAGTTCGCCAGGTGATTCTTCACAACCAGCTAAGAGTGAACCAAGCATCACGGTATGTGCGCCAGCAACGATTGCCTTGACGATGTCACCTGAGTATTGCAGGCCACCATCTGCGATCAATGGGATTCCTGCTTTATTACATGCTTTCGCGGCTTCCATGATTGCGGTGATCTGTGGCACGCCGACACCTGCAACAACGCGAGTAGTGCAGATTGATCCTGGTCCAACGCCAACCTTTACTGCATCTGCGCCAGCATTGATGAGCGCCTGCGCACCTGCACGAGTTGCGATATTGCCGCCAATAATTTCGGTGGTTGGAGAAAACTTCTTAATCTTTGCAATCGCTTCAAGAACTGCCCGGTGGTGTCCATGTGCAGTATCAACAACGACGATATCAACGCCAGCTTCAATTAAAGCTTGCGCACGGGCAAAGCCATCATCGCCAACACCGACTGCTGCTCCTGCCAAACCAACGTTCTTGACTAGCTTCACATGGGTGACTTGTTCTTCGATCGGAAGGTTGCGGTGAATGATTCCGACTCCGCCAGCCTTTGCCATCGCGATTGCCATCGCTGATTCGGTAACGGTATCCATCGCAGATGAGACCAGCGGAACGGCGAGTGAGATATTGCGGGTTAACCAGGTGGAGGTATTGACCTCGGATGGGACGACCTCGGATGCATCTGGCAGGAGGAGAACATCGTCATATGTCAGGCCAAGGAGCGCCACCTTCTCTGAATCGATGGACATCTACTCTCCCTTGGCTTCTCGCAGGGTGGCAGTCTATCGGGTAGCAGGAACCCCTACTGCACTCGCAATCTCCTCGCAGGCATTGCCTAAACCCATTACCAGAGTGGCATCTGAGCACTCTTCAGTGCTCCAGCCCGGGCCTCCGAGGACAATTCTTGGAGCCGGTCGGACCGCTGGCAGATTACGGTAGAAATCCGGGTTGGCGTTCTGAGGTAGTAACGCCCATAAAAAGACAGCGGGTGGAGCAAGTCGGGTAATCGTGGCAGAGACCGCTTCAAATGGAGTCCGAGCGCCAAGGAAGTGGGTCTTGATTCCCATCTCCGAAAGGAGGGCCTCCAGTGCATGCAATGGGAGTGAATGCTGCTCTTCTCCGCAAGCTGCAATTACTACCGGATGGGCATTGACTGGCGAAAGACAGGCAGCTGATTTTTCTCGCAGAACCTTCTTTAATACTTCAGTAAAGGCATGCTCGATCTCAATGCCTTCGCCAGATTCTTCCCAAGCAAGACCAATCTCAATCAGCGCTGGAACAATAATTTCATGCCATGCAATTTCTACACCGTGTTCATCAATTTCTGCACGGAGGACTTCCTCTACAAATGCGATATCAAATGCCTGCAGCGCTTTATTAATTCCAGCAACCACATCTTCTTGTACTTCAAACTCTCGAACTATCTTTGCTAACTTGAGAACGCCTTTGCTCGCCTTTGCTTTTTCAGCAGCATCGCTCGGTGCAACGCCAGCGCTAATGAGGCGGCGCATCATCATCAACTTCGCCAGATCCTCAGGGCAGTAGCGGCGATGTTCGCCCGCCTCATGGGTGGAGGGGCCGAGGCCATAGCGGCGATCCCAGGTTCGCAGGGTCGCTGGGGCTACACCGAGGCGACGGGCGACTGCAGCGACACTAAGGAGTTCTTCCTCGCTTGAAGAGCTAGCCGCCGTTGTCATAGGGGTAAGGATGGCTCAGAGTGGGGCAACTCACCAGTTGAAATTCGGACATTTCGCCCTATTGGTAACTTTGAACAAGATGTGGCGCGAAAGGTACTTGAACAACTTATGAAACGGTTGTAGCCTTCACTCCACACGGAACACTCTTAAAGGGAGCCAAGTATGAACACATTCGCAGAGCGATCAGAGGCCTTACGTCCTGTTGCCGATGAGTGGGAGTGGCAGTACGAAGGTGCATGTCGTGGAATGGATCCAGAGATGTTCTTCCATCCTGATGGAGAGCGCGGTCCACGTCGACGCAATCGCGAGAACGCAGCAAAGGCAGTCTGTGCATCATGTCCAGTAATGATGAAGTGTCGCGAACGCGCGCTCGCAATCCAAGAACCATACGGAATCTGGGGCGGTCTCTCAGAAGATGATCGTGCAGCAATCTTGTCACGTCGCGGAATCACACGAATCTCTGAAGCTTCATAAGTTGTAAAGAAAGAAATCCCCCGACTCAGTTGAGGCGGGGGATTTCTTTCTTTTTAATGTGAGTGACCACCAGGTCCATGTGAATGTCCATGGCCTGCTGCAGCTGGTTCTTCATCTGCTG
>CAZNEQ010000045.1:0-10341 GCA_964572265.1 uncultured Candidatus Planktophila sp. | reverse complement strand
AGAAGCCTGCAGCAAAGAAGGCAGCGGCTAAGAAGCCTGCAGCAAAGAAGGCAGCGGCTAAGAAGCCTGCAGCAAAGAAGGCAGCAAAGAAGGCTCCTGCAAAGAAGAAGAAGTAATTTTCTTTTTCAAAGTTTGTGGAAATGGAGTCGGCGAAAGCCGGCTCCATTTCGCATTTGCCGACATAGAATTGCGACATGGCTGAGTTCAAGGTTTCCTATGACCCTCCTAAGGGCAAGCCACTCGGCACCAATTTTGCTTTCAAGTTTGGAACAAAGGTCCTCATCCCGATTTTTCGCCTAGTAATGAAGCGCGATTGGCGCGGGATGGAAAATCTCCCGCAAACAGGGCGAGTAATTGTCGCCTCAAATCATCTCTCGTATCTAGATGTCTTAGTACTGACTGATTTTCTCTTCACCAATGGTAGAGCTCCTCGATATCTCGGAAAGGCGGGAGTTTTCCGTACTCCAATTATCGGGAAGATCATTCTTGCTGCTGGACAGATCCCGGTAGAGCGAGAGACGAGCGATGCTCGCAAAGCTGTTGATCACGCGAAGATTTTGCTCGAAAAAGGGCATCTTCTTGGCGTCTATCCAGAAGGAACATTGACTCGTGATGAAAATCTATGGCCGATGATCGCCAAGACCGGATGCGCACGTTTGGCGCTAGCCACAGATACCCCGGTAATCCCAATAGCTCAATGGGGCTCTCAGAAAATATTGCCTCGCTATCGAAATCGAATTCATCTCTTTCCGCGAAAGACAATTGAAATGCGCGCAGGAACGCCAGTCGATCTCTCTCGTTGGAAAGGAAAGCATGAAGACCCGCAAGCGCTGAAAGAGGCAACTGCTGAAATCATGCGCGCAATCACTGAAATGCTTGAAGATATCCGTGGCGAAAAACGCCCTCCTGTAATTTTTGACCCACATACATCTGCTCTCCCAAAGACAGGAAATTTCGTGAAATCAAAGAAGAAAAAGAATTCCTGATGTCAGAAAAGGTAACAGTTTTTGGTGCGGGCGCATGGGGATCGACCATGGCGCAGGTTCTTCACGATGCCGGAAATGACGTGCTCTTATGGGGGCGTAGCGGGGAGGTAGTTGCTGAGATTAATTCAGCACACACCAATCAGAAGTACCTCGAGGGGCACATTCTCCCGGCCGAGCTCAGAGCGACATCCGATGTGCAAGCAGCATTTAGCCACTCGCAGATCTACGTGCTCGCTATTCCGGCACAACAATTGCGCCCCATGCTTGCTGAGTGGAAACCGATGGTCGCTAGCGATGCCATTGTTGTAAGTACGCTCAAAGGAATTGAAATCAGCACTCAGATGAGGATGACTGAGATCATCACTGAGATGTGGGGAACCGAGAACGTCGGAGTCATCACCGGACCCAACCTTGCCGATGAATTAGTGTTGCGCCAGCCTGCGGGAGCAGTTGCAGCTGCTCCTAATCAGGATCTAGCCGACTTCATCCGCGAGCTCTTCCGTACTCCTTATTACCGCACATATACATCTACCGATGTGATGGGATGCGAACTAGCCGGCGCAATCAAATCTGTTATCGCGCTCTCAGTGGGAATTTCGATCGGCATGGGCTTTGGCGAGAACACCCAAGCAATGCTTATTACTCGTGGTCTCAACGAGGTCGCACGTCTCTGTGCTGCTCATGGCTCAGATCCATTAACAGCTGCCGGTTTAGCTGGAATGGGGGATCTCGTTGCTAGTTGTGGCTCACCGCTCTCGCGTAATCGCACCTTTGGTGAAGTTCTTGGTCGCACAGGTTCGATAGAGAAAACGCGTGAGCAGGTTGCAAAGACGGTAGAAGGAGTCGCATCAGCCGGTGCTGTGGTTGAGATTGCACACCGTGTCGGCGTTGAAGTTCCGGTCATTGAATCAGTGGCAGACATTGTCAACGGCTCGCTCACGCCCGAGCAAGCGCTCCAGCGATTAATGGAGATTACGACGAAAGCGGAGAATTTCATTCGATGAAAAAGGTGGCAATTCTCTGTGGCGGGCCAGGTAGTGAGCACGAAATTTCATGTCTCTCCGCCAATGGCGTTCTCTCCGCGATTGATCGCACTCTCTTTGAGCCAGTGTTAATTGGAATCACTCGCGAAGGTAAGTGGATGCTTCTGCCATTAGATTATCCACTTGCGATGTCGAATAAGCGCCTACCTTCTATCACTGGAAATTTTCCTGAGGTAACTCGTACTCGCGGCGGATTGGGTGTCGATGGCTCGAAGCTCGACATAGATCTGATATTTCCTGTTTTACACGGTACATACGGTGAAGATGGGCAGTTGCAGAGAGAACTGGCGCTAGTGGGCATTAAGTATGTAGGCAGCGCTGCTGCGGCATCTGAACTTGCAATGGATAAGGCAGATTCAAAAATTGCTTTTTCTCGTAATGGAATCAAGGTAGCACCTGGAATATCAGCGACTGCAGAAGAGTGGAAGAGCAACCCAACTCAGATCGAAAGCGCTATTCGATCTTTAGGTTTACCTATCTTCGTAAAAGCAGCGCGTGGTGGTTCAAGTCGCGGAACTGTGAAAGTTAAGGATTATCAAGATTTCGCTGCCGCCATGGCAGAAGCGCTCTCTTACGATTCAAAGGTTCTGATTGAAAGTGCAATCGTTGGCGCAGAAGTCGAATGCGCAGTGCTGCGAGTTGGCCGAGAAATCAAGGCATCGATACCGGGTAAAGTGTGGATCGACCCACATTTTGAATTCTACGATTTTGAAGCAAAGTATCTCGATGGGGCAACGCGGATAGACATTCCCGCACCATTTGACCCATTGGTCAATCGCGCTATTCGTGAATACGCAGTTAAAGCATTTAAAGCCATTGGGGCGAGCGGTTTGGCGCGAGTCGATTTCTTTGTCACACCAACGAACGAGATCATCATTAATGAAATCAACACTATGCCTGGATTTACACAGACTTCAGCATTTCCGAAGATGTGGGCCGCTAGCGGCATCGCTTATAAAGAGCTAATCACCCACTTGTTGAAGTAGCGGTCAGCCAGTAACAGGGCACGTAAGTGTGCGGGTAATTCCAGGAACTGCTTGCACCTTAGAGAGAATCAGGCGACCAAACTCTTCCATGGTGGAAGCTTCAGCGCGCATGATGACGTCGTATGGGCCGGTGATTCCCTCTGCGAGAGTCACGCCAGGGATAGCAGCGATTGCAGCGGTAACTGAAGATGCCTTGCCGACATCGGTTTGAATCAAGATATATGCCTGTACGTTCATGCGCGCAACGTTACCTCATGAGATAGGTTTCTGACTATGGGATTTCGCGAAGGAATGGGATTCTCCGAGGGACAAGTGATTGAGGTACTTGCAGAGGTTTTTTCCTCTTCAGATCCTCGGTTGATTCTTGGAATTGGCGACGATGCAGCCCTTGTTCGCGGCGGGGGTCAACAGATACTCACCACAGATGTTGCAGTTGAAGGGATCCATTTTCGAAGCGACTGGTCTACTGCTTTTGAAATAGGTCGCCGTATAGCAGCCGCCAATATTGCCGATGTTCTTAGTATGAACGGCAGCTGCGACTATCTATTGGTTGCTGCAACGCTCACCGGAGATGAAACACTTGATTGGATTCGCAATCTCGCTATCGGAATCCAGCACGAGGCGACTCGAGCTCATGCAATTGTGGTCGGTGGTGACCTTACTCGTTCGAACACTCTCTCAATTGCAATCACTGCAGTCGGTTCTACCACCCACCCAATTACCCGTAGTGGTGCACAGCCTGGGGACTCAATTTATCTCTCGAGCCTCACCGGTTGGTCAGCAGCTGGGTTATCAACGTTGATCAACGGGAAAAATTTCTCGGAGAAGGCAATCGCCAGATATAAAGTTCCAGAGCTCGATTATGACGTTGATTTCTCAGCTGCAACATCTATCTCTGATGTGAGCGATGCCGTACTTATTCAAGGCCGCCAGATGGCAAAAGCTTCAGGGGTCGCTTTTCATCTCGATCTCGCCTTGATTGAACAGGCAGAAGGTTTCGATGAATTAAAAACATTAGCCGAGAAGATGGGCGTTGATGTATTGGATTGGATTCTTCAAGGGGGAGAAGATCATGTCCTTCTCGCAACCGGGGTTAACCTTCCAGGAATCTTTATTGGTCGCGTTGCTGAAGGTGCGGGGATTTCAGTTCTTCACAACAATGAGGAAATAAAAATGACTCCAGTTTCCTGGAGCCATTTTCAGAAAGATTAGTTAACTACGCGCGAGCAACCTTGCCAGCCTTGAGGCATGAAGTGCAGACGTTCTGACGCTTTGATGCACCCTTAACAAGAGTCTTTACACGCTGGATATTTGGATTCCAACGACGACGTGTCTTTACCTGTGAGTGAGAAACGTTATTTCCAAAGCTTGGACCCTTGCCACAGATGTCGCATGTTGATGCCACAGCGGTACTCCTTAATATCTTGGTGAAGCTCACCGCTCGAGCGATGTGCAGGCGGAAAGGGTATCAAGAGGGGGGCTAAATGAGCCAATCCGCAAAGCATGAGTGCCAGCCCTCTCAATTTTACGCGTGAAATTTGCACTGTGAGGCGGACTACAGCGAACTCTCTCATTTTCGCTCAGGCAGAGGCGGAAGATATAGACATGCAAGAAACTTCCGCAAATGCAGAAGTGAATTACCGGAAACGGAGAGTTTTATGAATGCGCTAGATCTCGCTAGATGGCAATTTGCGATTACCACCGTCTACCACTTCCTCTTTGTGCCAATCACTATCGGTCTTGGCTTCTTGGTCGCTGGATTACAAACTGCGTGGTACCGCAATAACAATCTCAAATATCTACGAGCGACCAAATTTTTCGGAAAGCTCTTCCTCATCAACTTTGCCATTGGTGTCGTCACCGGAATTGTGCAGGAATTCCAATTTGGTATGAACTGGTCGACATACTCTCGATTCGTTGGAGATATTTTCGGTGCACCACTTGCCATGGAAGGACTACTTGCCTTCTTCCTAGAATCTACATTTTTAGGCCTCTGGATTTTTGGCTGGGATCGCCTTCCTAAGAAAGTTCACCTCGCAACAATCTGGTTGGCAGCGACTGGAACACTTCTCTCGGCTTACTTCATTTTGGCGGCCAATGCTTGGATGCAGCATCCAGTTGGTTACACAATTAATCTCGAGAAGAACCGCGCAGAACTCACCAATATATTTGAAGTACTCTTTCAAAGGACCGCGGTTATCACTTTCCTTCACACAATCCCATCCGCATTCTTTGCTGCAGGTGCATTTATGGCTGGAATCTCCGCCTATCTCATGTTAAAGAAGAAGGATGTTGAGATGGCGCGCCCAACTCTCAAAGTGGGTCTTGTTACCGTCATCATCTCATTTGTTCTCGTGGGAATAACTGGCGATGTGATCGGCAAGGTCATGACAGAACAGCAGCCGATGAAGATGGCGGCGGCAGAGGCGCTCTATGAAACAACAGAGTCAGCACCATTCTCGCTCCTGACAATTGGAACGCTCGATGGATCTCGACCTGTATTCCAGATTGATATTCCATCGGTCCTCTCATTCTTAGCTACCGGTGACTTCAACTCAACTGTTGAAGGCGTCAACGACTTGGAAGCTCAATATGATGCTCAATATGGCCCGGGTGATTACACCCCCAACATTCCATTGGCTTACTGGTCATTCCGTTTGATGATTGGCTTCGGAGCGATTGCTTTCTTCTTAGCAATCTTCACATTGTGGCGCATCCGTAAGGGTGGAGATCTTCCTCACAGCAAATGGTTTCTGCGTTCAATGATTGCAATGGTATTCATTCCTCTCGCGGCGACTTCTTTCGGTTGGATCTTTACTGAAACAGCTCGTCAACCGTGGGCAGTCTTCGGACTCATTCGCACCGAAGATGGCGTCAGTGCGGTTGTATCCGCTGGAAGCGTTCTCTTCACCATGATTGTCTTTACCCTTCTTTACGGCATCTTGGCCGTGATTGAAGTGGGCCTGACTCTGAAAGTTATTCAAAATGGACCAGCTCCAGAAGTTGATTATGAAAATCCACAATTAGGTGGCAGCACCGATAAGCCACTCGTGATGAGTTACTAAGGAGGGATGGAAATATGTCACTAGAAAATCTACAAACTTTCTGGTTTGTGCTCATTGCAGTTTTATGGGTCGGATACTTTATTCTTGAAGGTTTTGACTTTGGAGTAGGAATCCTCATTCCAATCGTTTCAAAGAACGAAGCAGATCGCCGCGCAGTACTCACAACGCTCGGACCGGTCTGGGATGGAAACGAAGTTTGGGTGCTTGTGGCGGGTGGAGCCACCTTCGCAGCGTTTCCTGAATGGTACGCAACGCTCTTTAGCGGCTTCTATCTACCGCTCTTTTTGATCCTAGTCTCGCTGATCGTGAGAGGTGTCGCCTTTGAATATCGCAGTAAGTACGGCAAAGCCCAATGGCGTCAACGTTGGGATATCGCCATCGTTACTGCGAGCTTCATTCCAGCCCTTCTCTGGGGCGTGGCATTCGCAAATATTGTACGTGGCGTTCCGATAGAGAAATCATCGGACGGCTACCTTGAATACGTTGGAGGTTTCTTCAACTTGCTCAATCCATACGCGTTACTAGGTGGCGTCGTAACGCTGACTGTATTCCTCACTCACGGAGCTGTCTTCTTAGCCCTCAAGACCGATGGTGGAATTCGAGAGCGTGCACGCTCGCTAGCGCTCAAGATTGGCTTGGTAGCCGCTGTAGCGGCGGTTGCCTTCCTTGGCTGGACCAACGTGGCGCTTCCAGAATTCAATGGTCTTGTTTTCGGACTCTCACTCCTGGTTGCTATTTTCTGGTTATCTGGAATTGCTGCAACTCTGAAAGTTCGCGAGGGTTGGGCATTTATCTTCTCTGCCGGAACAATTGCAACCTTTGTTGCCACCTTGTTCTATGCGCTTTATCCACGAGTGATGCCAAGTTCATTGGGTTCACAATTTGATCTCACAATCACCAATGCATCTGCAACAGAGAACACATTGAAGGTGATGTCATGGGTTGCTGTGGTGATGACGCCACTGGTATTGATGTACCAGGGTTGGACTTACTGGGTATTTAGAAAGCGGGTCAGTGCATCTCAAATTTCAAACCCAGAGATGGGAATGTTGGATACCGTCCACCACAGGTAGGGTCGGTAGAAGACATATATTGAACTCGTGAAATCAAAAGACTTACGGCTACTGCTCTCCTTGGGTAGTAGCCGTAAGCTTTTCTTTGGCGCCGTTTTAGGTGCGGTCATTAACACAGTGATAGTTATTGGAAATGCCTTTTTAATTGGTGCCGTAATTGTTGGGCTCATCTACCGTCATCCCAGCCTCACGCAACACATTATTTCTCTCACCGCGCTTTGGCTCTTTCGAGCCCTCTTCACTTCGCAATTTGAACGATGGTCTTCGCTGCAGGCGTCATCGTTGAAGAGCGAACTCCGAGCTTCAGTGCTCTCGAATCAACGAATAGTTGAAACGACTGCTTCAGCCCAACTCACGACACTTCTTATCAAAGGCGCCAATTCACTCGATATATATTTGGCACGCTTCTTGCCGCAAATGTTTGGTGCGGCAATAACTCCGATTGCCGTCATTGTTGCAATCGGATCACTGGACGCAATCTCTGCTTTGGTTGCGCTCTTTACACTTCCAATCATTCCGCTATTCGGCGCACTTATTGGCAGATATACAAATGATGCCGTTGCGGTGAAGTGGCAGTCACTCGGAACTCTCTCGAAGTATTTTGAAGATTCACTCCGTGGAATTTTCACCCTTGCCACATTTGGAAGACATAAAAGCCAAGCCGCTCGCATTAAAGAGATGGGGGATCGATATACCCGAGAGACGATGAAGGTGCTTAGAATCTCTTTCTTGTCAGCTTTGGTTCTGGAACTTGCTGCAACTATCTCTGTTGCTCTGATCGCAGTTGAAATTGGGCTCCGACTCGTTGGCGGCTCAATGGATTTCTATCCGGCACTCGTAGTTCTCGTTCTCGCACCAGAGGTTTATTTCCCGATTCGCAACGGAGCATCACTCTTTCATGCATCTGCGGATGGAGCAGCTGCTCTCTCAGAACTTACCTCAGTCAAAGATGACCTTCTCATTCCTGCAGGAGGACAAGAACTCGGACGCATTTCACATCTGTATTGGGAGAAGTGGATCTCACCTTTTGGTCAGGGAGAACTTGCTGCAGCGAATATAAACTCTGGCGATCTTATTATCCTTCGTGGTGGATCGGGCCTTGGCAAGACCACATTCTTAAATTCAATATTGCGGTTTAATGCAAGTGCGGCGATTCAGGTTAACAACTTGCCCATCGAGACCTACTCTCGTGGGAGTCTGCTTAGGGAGATTGGGTGGGCTCCGCAGAACCCATCTCTAATTTCGGGCTCTATTCGCGAACTCTTCACCCTCGTTAACCTTACATTTACCGATGAGCAGATCATTAATGTTCTCGGTAGCGTGGGCTTGCATTTATCAGACCTGCCAGATGGCTTAGAGACTGTCGTTGGTGGATTAGGTGAGAAAAGTGGAAAAATTTCTGGCGGACAGAGACGTCGCATTTCAATCGCTCGCGCAATCGCAAAAAAACCATCTTTGCTGATTGCTGATGAGCCAACTGCGGATTTAGATCCTTCCTCTGCCCAGGAGATACTCTCTCTTCTTGAGAAAATTGCTCGCAGCGGCACGATTGTGATCGTCGTACTTCATTCACCAAATCACTTCATTGAAAGTGCGCGTGAGATCGTGATGGTTGAGCGATGAAATTCTGGCGAAAGAAGCCCTTTTTTGTCGCAGTAGCGCTTGGAACGTTTTCTCTTGTCGGAGGTACGGGTTTAACAGTGTCGAGCGCCTGGCTCATCACCACAGCTTCACAACATCCGCCTGTACTGGCTCTGGGAATCGCAATAGTCATGGTGCGGTTCTTTGGAATCTTCCGGTCGGTCGCTCGTTACGGTGAACGAGTCATTAGCCATGAAGCAATCTTCGCTCAGCTCACATCACTTCGCGTCACTCTTTTTGCTGCTTTTGCTTCACGGCTTCGCAAAGAGGGTGGATCGATTGCATCCAAGAGCAAAGCTGCCATTGACGATGTTGAGCGAGCACAGGAATTCCATCTCCGCATCACTTTGCCTGGTCTATATGCCCTCTTTTCTGGTGTGGTGACGATACTTATCGCCGCCTGGATTGGAGAGACTCTACTCATTTTGGTTCTTGTCGTTACCGTTGTTTTTGCAATAGCCATTCCAGTAATGGTGCGTAGAATCCTTGACCCAATCGCCGTAGAAATTGAGAACCGTGAGAATTTGTTGGCAGAGGAAATTGGTAATACCTCTCACGCCCAACGTGAGGCAGAAGTTTTTGGCTACCTCGAGGCGTATCACAACCAACTTAAGAATTTCATCCTTGATGTGAAGATTCTTGAATCAAAACTTCACCTTCGCTCATCGCTTCTACAAGCGCTCATCACCTTGTCAGTCGGAGCGGCTCTGATCGCAGTTGCATCTTCAGCTAAAGATGACGCCACATTGCTGCCCATTCACATTTCAATGTCGGTCTTCCTTATTCTCATCGGTTTTGAAGGATTTACTACCTGGTTCCCTAATCTCTTTCTCTCTGGAAAAAACCGTCGTGCTGCAACGACCGTGGAGGAACTATCTCAATCAGCAATTACAGAACCTCGCTATTCATCGATTCCCGTAGGGCATGAGATAAAAGCTGATCAGGTTCAGGCATATTGGAATCAACCATTTCTTTCGCCGATTTCGTTTAAAGTCCACCATGGTGAAACGTTGCTGATTTCTGGAGCAAGTGGAGTTGGCAAATCCACTCTCGCCTCGTCACTTCTTGGTTTTACTCACTATCGAGGGTCTCTGACTATAGGTGGTGCAGAGATTCGTGAGATTAAAGATCTCAATCAGTATATTTCGGGATCTCTTCAAAATAGTTATATTTTCAACACCACCTTGCGCGAGAATCTCAAGATTGCCGATGAGAATATTGCCGATAGTAAATTGATGGAGATCGTGAGGGCTCTTGAATTAGAAGATATCTCCCTCGATGAGCTCTTAGGCGAATTTGGTCGCCCTTTGTCAGGGGGAGAGGCGAAACGTCTGGCGGTGGCACGTGCTCTACTCTCGCCGGCGCCCATAATAATTTTGGACGAACCACTCGAGCATCTTGATCATGAGCGTGCAGGGCGCATAGAACGAGCAATTACTGACTTGGCGGCTGGCCGCACTTTGATTGTTATCACTCATGCGCCCTGGCTTCAATACTCCAGAAAGCTCGTGCTAGAGAGAGAATAAGGCCATGGCCACCTTTGACTC
>CAZNEQ010000044.1:0-10687 GCA_964572265.1 uncultured Candidatus Planktophila sp. | reverse complement strand
GCCCTGCCATCACTCAAATTGAAGAGGCGAAGAAGGTCTGCAATCGCTGTATCGTTAAAGATGCCTGCTTGGCCTGGGCTCTTGAATCCGGCCAGGATGCGGGTGTGTGGGGTGGCCTCTCAGAGGACGAACGTCGCGCTCTCAAGCGTCGCGCTGCTCGTAACCGTGCTCGCTTGATGGATAACGGAGTTAACTAACCGGAAATTCGAGCTCTGCTCGCGTCTCTACGTCATTAGAAGTCAATGTAAGGGTGCCCCTTAATTCATTCTCAGTCAGCGTCCTTACAATTTGAAGTCCAAGGTTTGATGAACCGGACAAGGTAAACCCTTCAGGTAATCCAACTCCATCGTCAGTGATGGTGACCAAAACTTTCTTCGCTTGTCTTTCGATAGTGATATCGAGTTTGCTTCCCCGGCTTTCGAGTCCATGCTCGAGTGCGTTGTAGATCAACTCGGTTATCACTAAAGCGAGTGGAGTTGCAATACGAGATTCAAGTGAACCG
Source organism: uncultured Candidatus Planktophila sp. (assembly GCA_964572265.1). Lineage (GTDB taxonomy): Bacteria > Actinomycetota > Actinomycetes > Nanopelagicales > Nanopelagicaceae > Planktophila. The sequence goes on along the minus strand of CAZNEQ010000044.1, from coordinate 10,185 downwards.
ACCGATCCATTGCGACCAATATTGAGTTCGCTCATTCGAGGCGTGAGTTCAAGAGCGTGCGCCACCAGGCGATCAAGAACTTCATCAAATTCAACAGACGAATCTGCGCTGCTTGAAAGTGTTTCATGCACGAGGGCGATTGAGGCGATTCGACGGACCGCTTCGTGAAGTGCCTGGCTCGCGCTGGGATCCTCGATGCGTCGTGCCTGTAAGCGCAATAGAGCTGAAACTGTCTGCAAATTATTTTTTACCCGGTGGTGAATCTCGCGAATAGTCGCATCTTTGGTGACCAATTGACGCTCGCGACGACGTAGTTCGGTCACATTATTGAGAAGCACAATTGCACCGATTCGATTTGTCCCAGCAATGATTGGTAAAACAATGAGATCGATGACCCCACCAATATTCTCAACTTCTACCCGTCGAAGTGCGCGACCGCTCAAACTTGTGATGAGCGCTTCTTCGCTGGCATCAATTTTCTCTCGAGAGACGCTCTCTGCAATCTCTCCCAGTGAGTATCCTTCTAATTCGTTACTCCAACCCATTCTGCTAAATGCAGAACGTGCATTAGGACTTGCATAACTGACGGTACCGTTGACATCGAGACGAACTAAACCATCACCCACACGTGGAGTGGGGTCGAATAAAGTGCCAGCATTTTGATACGGAAAATTTCCTTCGGCGACCATTCGATAAAGTTCGTGCGCAATCTCGCGATAATTAAGTTCGAGTCGGGATGGTTGACGCATTAAGTCAGCGTTGCGGTGGCGAGAGATTACGGCGATAACCTTTTCACCCATAGTCACTGGGATGGTTTCTTCCTTCACCATGACATCGCCGAGCATCTCAGGCTCGGTATCTCTGACAATCTCTCCGTGCGAAAGCGCTTGGTCGATATAGAAGCGTTGGCCCCATGCGATTTCATCACCGATAACATCATTTGCAAAGACAGTTGCTGCAGTAGTGGGGCGAATATGCGCTACCGCGATATATCCAGATGGCCAACTAGTGTCATCTTTGCGTAATGGAATCCAGAGGATGAGATCTGCAAAAGAGAGATCGGAGAGCAACTGCCAATCCGCTACGAGTTCGCGAAGTTTGTGAATCTCCTCTGCCGTATACGGTGCGCGACCTTCAATATATTCTTCGATGGATGCCATTGAGGTCTACCGTTGCAACCATTCAGAAATCATGACTTCAACTTCTTGCGGGGCAAACCAAGCAAGGTCTTCTGGATCATCGCCTACTAAGAAAACTGCTTCGACCATTGACCAAAGAAGTGGAGCGTTGAGATTTGCTGATACTTCATCGAATGAACCCATCAGTGTTTCCGGTATTTCGAATGCAATCACGATCGGAGCACCAGAGTGATCATCGGTGAGATCTAATGAATCTTCAGCAGCTAGCAAAGAGAGCGAGAACTCAATCTCCTCTTCATCCATTTCAGGATGGGTCGCTGAATATATTGGCGTTGGCGCATAGACCTCGTTAATTTCTAGCGACTTCTCCGCCAAGAACTCTTGAAGTTCATCGGCTGTTGAAGCTAGGTATACGCGCATGTGAGAAGAATATATGCTGGAGCGAAACTATCTCTCACGGTTGAGAGTCTCGCGATTTAGCTGCGCTATTTCGCGTGTGAGAATGCTTTTCGGGGCGACAACGGCCAACGGCGCCCGCTCAATCTTCGCTTTCGCAAGATTTCTTACATCGCTGGTCAGGAGATAGAGGTCCCCTCTGAAGAGAGATTTGGCACTTTCCCGCAAATGACGGCGCTCTCTGGTTGATGATGGTGATTGTGAGATGAATACATATGACATTGGAATCTCGGAGGCTAGAACCTTGATCTCTTCGGATTTCTCTTGTACTCGCAGGATTGAATCCACCTCACCTCGTGCAAGCAGATAGAGAAAGGACGCCGATTGAAGCGACCATCTGGCGAGTGAATCGTGAATACGTTTTCCCGAAATCATGTTCTTGGCTGTCGGGGCGCTCCCGAGATCAATAACAACATGATCAAAACGATTGATTTCTTCTGCCATAACTGTAGAGAGTGAGAAATCGGATATTTCACCGATGCTGAATCCAAAAGGCGTAGGCGAAAAAGAGCGGTTGATACGCTGAATCTCAAAATATCGAGAGAGATATGGATTATTGGAATTGAAATCTAGGAGTAGAGTTTTGCTTCCAGATTGCGTACTTTCATAAGCGAGATTGATGGCCAAGGTCGAACCGCCTACACCTGAATCCACGGTCGCGACAACCGTAACCTTGGTAGTAAGCGGTGCAATCGCAGCCGGATGCTGCGTAGAGACCTGAGTGAGATTTCGAAGCTCCGCGTGAAGTTCGTGCTCCTCTGTCGTCGACGTGACCCAGATAATCTTTTGATTGAATCTACTTTGTCTTGAGAGAAAATCTTCAGCGGCGATAAGAGTTGCTTCTGGATGTGTGACTAGAACGCGTTCCAGCTCTTCCCTACCGGTTGCGCGGTGGATGAGTTTCCATCCAGCGCGATGAAGTGACTGTGCAATCATGTTCTCCAGCGAGATATTTCTAATCGCTGTGATTGCCTGATTCTTCGGGTTATCCACTCGTGGCAACAATTACTAAGCGCCCGCTCGTTGTTGCAGCGAGGAGGGTGGGAATCTGATTGCGATCTAATGAAACTGTTACTGATAGATCACCACTGAAATTACCTTTTCTTCCCTCGATGGACTCGAGAAAGATAGAAGAAATGACGAGTTGCGGCTCGCTTTCTTCTTCACCGTTTCTGGCATCATGGAGTTGATATATAGAGACGCGGTCTCCCGAAACAACAGAGGCCGGTATATCTACCGAGCGAATTGAGAGCGAAAGCTTCTCAGAGCTGAGTTGATCTACGTTACTTGTTAATGCGCTCCTCAAGAGTAGTTCACCACTGGCAAAGGAGCGCGTTGTGATTACCCCGACAGGATTGATACTACCCTCGAGGTAGCCATCTGTTGCCCGCGAAAGTTTGATTCGGCTGACTTCAATATCTTCGCGCGCAATCGCCACTCCTTTTGGGATCGGAGATGTCACAACCCAGTAAGCGCTTCCTTGATTAGATAAGAAAGCGAAGGCAAATGATGTTGCAATAGATGCGATGAAAAGCGTGATGGCAATTGCCATTCTTTTCGATGATTTCTTTACAGTTTCTATGGGCATCCATGGAAAATACATGGGCTTGGTGCGATATCTGACTTTTCTCCACAGTCGTACAAAGGTATGAGAAATATTTATCCATCTTGCCGATGTGTGGTCATCGCGTCAATCTCCATGATTCGCAGATGAAAATTGCTGATAATAAAGAAGCCCTCACCCTTATCTCTAGTACAACCCCCAGAGAACTCTGGTCGCATCCGACACTCAATCTCTATCCGCCGCTGGGAGAGGTCTATCAACCACAGAGAGCACTCCTCTTCACGACTCCCTCTCTCTTTGGTGAGAACTTCGACGAAGATGATCGTCCGCTGCCAACTTCAACGGCAAAACTTCCTGACGTTCGCCTCTGGACAATGTCACTTGCAGTCAGTGCCCTAGAAGTATTCGCCGGTCGCAGAAACCCTGCACAACTTGCGGTGAGGCTCCATCGTGTTGTCTATTCCGAACTCTTGATCGCAGCTGGATTAACGAAAGAGATTGGTAAGGTGGTAAAGATTCACCAGGACTTTCCATTAGATGGCATCGTCGAATCTTCTTTGACAGTGAAATTCAAAGAACGGATGCGAGCCATGGTGATGCGGGCAGAGGGAATCGATGGAAAGTGGCTCTGCACCGCTTTGGAATTACTCTGAAAGATTTAAGCGGCGCCGTGGCAGCGCTTAAATTTCTTTCCAGATCCACAAGGACAAGGGCTGTTGCGAGAAACATCTCCTGAGGTAACTACACCGTTCTCATCAGCAGCTGTGTACTGAAGTGGAGTGACTTGAGCAGGCTTGTTTGAAATTCCCTTAGCTTCAATTGCACTTCCATCACCTTCGACAGTGACCTCGACATTGAAGACAAGGCTGGCAAGCTCTTCCTTAATTGCATCCATCATCGCAGCGAATAGTTCGTAACCTTCTCGTTGATACTCAACAAGTGGATCACGTTGCGCCATAGCGCGCAGACCGATTCCCTCTTGGAGATAATCCATCTCGTAAAGGTGTTCACGCCATTTGCGATCAAGAACAGAGAGCAAGACTTTGCGCTCGAGTTCGCGCAGGACTTCAGTACCGAGTTCAGCTTCGCGCGCTGCATATGCGGCTTGAGCATCTTCGAGAATCCTTGCCTCTAGGAACTCAGCATCCAGTGCATCTGCACCACCGATTTCAGCCAATAGCTGTTCTGCCGTGAACGATATTGGATAAATCAATTTGAGTGCAGTCCATAGATCTGCGAGATTCCAATCTTCGCTATATCCCTCTGCAGTTGCGGCACGAACATAGGCAGATACGGTTTCGCCTACGAAGTCCTGAACCTGATCCCCAATATCTTTTCCTTCAAGAACAAGGCGGCGCTCACTGTAAATTACAAGGCGTTGGCGATTCATAACGTCGTCGTACTTAAGTACGTTCTTACGAATCTCAAAGTTCTGGGCTTCCACCTGTGTCTGAGCTGACTTGATCGCGTTAGAGACCATCTTTGATTCGATTGGCTCATCCTCTGGCAATCCTGCGGCAAGCAAGAATCGTTCGACAAGTGCTGAGTTGAATCGACGCATTAACTCATCTTGAAGCGAGAGGTAGAAGCGTGATTCTCCTGGATCGCCCTGACGTCCGGAACGACCACGAAGCTGGTTATCAATACGACGAGATTCATGGCGTTCTGTTCCGAGTACATAGAGGCCACCAAGTGCAATCACCTCTGCGTGCTCTGCCTCGACGGCAGCTTTTTGCTTGGCAATCTCTGCTGGCCATTCCGCTTCGTATTCAGTTGGATTGTCGACTGGAGAAATTCCGCGACGCTGGAGTTCGAAGTCAGCCATAAACTCTGGATTTCCACCGAGCATGATGTCGGTACCGCGTCCCGCCATATTTGTTGCAACAGTGACTGCACCCTTCACGCCAGCGCGGGCAACGATTGCTGCTTCACGCTCGTGATGCTTTGCGTTGAGAACCTCATGAGGAACTCCCGCTCTCTTCAACATCGCTGAAAGCTCTTCGGACTTTTCAACAGAGACAGTACCTACAAGCACTGGCTGGCCTTTGCGGTGGCGTTCGACAATATCGCGCACAACGGCATTGAACTTTCCAAGCTCTGATTTATAAACGAGATCTGGCTGATCGATTCGCTGCATCTCACGGTTTGTTGGGATAGGAACAACGCCGAGTTTGTAAATCTGATGGAATTCAGCTGCCTCTGTCATCGCAGTACCAGTCATACCTGAAATAGTTTGGTAGAGACGGAAGTAGTTCTGCAAGGTAATTGTCGCGAGAGTCTGGTTCTCGTCCTTGATCTCAATTCGCTCTTTTGCTTCAAGCGCCTGATGAAGACCTTCGCTATAGCGACGTCCAGCCAACATGCGGCCCGTGTGTTCGTCAACAATCAAGAGCTCGCCATTCATTACTACATAATCTTTATCTCGCTTGAAGAGTTCCTTGGCGCGTACCGCATTATTGAGATAACCAATAAGAGTTGTGTTTGCTGCCTCATAGAGATTTTCGATTCCGAGAAGTTCTTCTACTTTGCTCACGCCATCTTCAAGGATGCCAATGGTCTTCTTCTTTTCATCTACTTCATAATGGATATCGCGATTTAACTTTGAAACGATATTTGCAAATTCGACGTACCACTTTGTTGCCTTGTCGGCAGGTCCGCTGATAATCAAAGGCGTACGCGCTTCATCGATCAAGATTGAGTCAACTTCATCCACAACAGCAAAGAAATGTTCGCGCTGAACGCAATCTTCAATGGACCATGCCATGTTGTCGCGAAGATAGTCAAAACCGAATTCATTATTTGTACCGTATGTGATGTCGCATGCATAAGCCGCACGACGTTCAGCTGGAGACATATTGTTGAGGATGACGCCAACGGTCAAACCCAGGAAGCGATGGATACGACCCATCCATTCACTATCGCGCTCTGCAAGGTAATCGTTGACGGTAACAACGTGAACGCCTTTTCCGGCAAGCGCATTGAGATACGAAGGAAGGGTTGCGACAAGAGTCTTTCCTTCACCTGTTCGCATCTCAGCAATATTTCCGAGGTGGAGCGCAGCGCCTCCCATTAATTGAACGTCGTAATGACGCTGACCTAGTGTGCGCTTTGCAGCTTCGCGAACAACGGCAAATGCCTCAGGCAGAAGATCATCCAAAGTCTCACCATTGGCCAAACGTTGCTTGAACTCAGCAGTCTTAGCCTGTAGCGCCTCATCTGTGAGCGGCACGGTTGTAGCTTCAAAGGAGTTGACCTTATCGACGATTTTTGCGAGATCGCGAAGAATCTTTCCTTCGCCGGCGCGCATGATTCGGTCTAGAAGCTTTGACATGGAACAACCTTTCGGATTGAGAGCGTTATCTTACTGGCTGAGCAATAGCGGCTGTTACGGCCCCAATCACCTCAATTCCCGCATATCTCAGGGCGCGAGCCGCCTCCGAGAGGGTCGCGCCGGTCGTTACGAGGTCATCGACCACGAGGACTTTGCCAAGGCCGAGTGGATTACCCGTTACAACCATTGAACCATCGAGATTATTCCAACGTTGCTGCGCATTCAGGTCGCTCTGATCGCGCACAGTTCGAGAGTGGTTCAAGACGGGTGCAACGCGATGGCCTGATTCATTAGAAATGAGATGAGCTATCTCTTCCATAAATTGTCGACCTCGTTTACGAGAAGCGCTCTTGCGAGATGGAATAGGAATTAATGAGTCAATCCACTCTCCCCTAAGCCATTCACGCAATGAATATGAGATTGCCTCAGCGACAAGGATGTCAGCGCTCTTGATGCTCGATTCTTTCGCAGCAAGAACTATCTTGGTCGCTACATCTGAATATTGAATTGACGAATAAACAAGAATTTTTTCTGGTCGACTAACGGTGGTTCGATGAAGCTTATGTCTCCAGAAGATCCTGCACTCTACACAAATTGAATCTCCAAGTGTCTTGCAAGAGATACAACGACTAGGAAAAATGAGTTGGGAGAAGGTCGAGAAGATTTGCACCGATACATCATTGCTGAAATCGGATGCGAAATTATTGAAGGAAGGTGTCCTCGTGGAAATCTTCGGGAGTTGGCCTGATTGGTCGACTCTCAATTGCTTCGCCAGCTCTTCGTGGAAGAGTCAGCACAAAATGCGCTCCCTTTCCTGGACGACCCCATGCATCAAGTTCACCATTATGAAGTCTGGCATCCTCGAGAGCGATGGAAAGTCCCAAACCGGTTCCGCCGCGAACACGGGCACGTGATGGATCTGCGCGCCAGAAGCGATCAAAAACTCGAATCAAAGAGGATTCATCGAGGCCAGTTCCGTAATCACGAACACCCACAGCAACTTCAGTTTCAGTGGTCGCAATACGAATTTCGATGGGAGTTCCATCGCAATGATCGAGCGCATTCGACAAGAGATTTCGCATAATGCGTTCAACTCTTCGCATATCAGCTCGAACTGTTACAACCGAATTATCGGATTTGGTCGAGACTCCTGAAGTCTTTTCGTCTCCATCGATACCAAGGTCAGCTACACACCGCTTAATCAATGAAATAAGGTCAAAGTCGGTTGGTTCCAACACAGCAACCTCAGCATCGAAGCGGCTTACTTCCAGAAGATCTTCCAAGAGGCGTTCGAATCGATCCAGTTGAGCAACCAGTAACTCGGCGCTTCGAGCCACTGGCGCATCGAAGGTTGTTCGGTGGTTGTAGATAACTTCTGATGCCATACGCAGTGTTGTGAGAGGAGTTCGAAGTTCGTGAGAAACGTCCGATACAAAACGCTGCTGTACGCGGGATAGGTTCTCTAGTCGAGAAATCTGTTGCTCAATTGAAGCTGCCATATCGTTAAAGGAGATGGCTAGGGTCGCTAATTCATCTTTTGAGGTGATGGGCAGACGAAGATCAAAATCTCCTTGAGTAAATTGTTTTGCAACCGAGGCAGCTTCACGGACAGGGCGGACAACTTGGCGAACTACGAGCCAGGTAATCAACGCAATCAAGAAAATCAGTGCGAAACCCGTGACGAGCAGCGAGTTCTGAATCAGCGAAATAGTCTCTGCCTGTTGTTCAAGTGAGAAGACCACATACATCTCATATCGACCGCCACCTGGGATATCGATTCTATTTCCCACAAAAAGCGCACCGCGAGTTGCACCCGAAAGGTATTTCACATCACCGTATTCGTATTCGAGGTCAGAGCTCTTGAGAATCCTTTGGCGAACGCCAGTCGGTACAGACTCCCCTAAAGCCCCGTTTGAGGCCATCTCATAGGAGACATTTGATTTTTTTGTTGTAGGCGTCTTGATGATGATGACATCGCGCGGCTGTTCTCTCAAACCTTGAGTAGTCGCATCAATAACAATTTGAGCCACTAATTCTTTGCGGGCTTTTACTGTGTCTTCTTGTGCAATGAGTAGTTGATACTGCGCATTAAAGAATGCCAATCTCGCTTCAGCAATATATGAGTTGAGGTTTACCGTGCGAATACCGTCAGAAAGCCTGGAATCTAGAGCGGAACCGGTTAGCCATACAACACCGAGGGAGAGCAAAATTGTTGAAGAGACTACCTTTGCGCTCAAAGAACGTTGAAAGGCAAGACGGAGTCTTGTCATTTTAGGCGGCGCCGCCTGCCTTATAACCAACTCCTCGTACTGTCATCACAATCTCTGGATGCTCAGGGTCGTGTTCAATCTTCGAGCGAAGACGTTGCACGTGAACGTTGACCAGACGTGTGTCTGTGGAGTGGCGATATCCCCACACCTCGCTCAACAGAGCATCGCGAGTAAATACACGACCTGGATCTTTAGCAAGTGCAACCAGGAGATCGAATTCGAGCCTGGTCAGGGTAATAACTTGTGCTCCGCGGTGAACTTCATGAGCTGTGACATCGATTGTGAGATCACCAATTGTGAGAACGCCTGTGACATCAGCATTGGTTCGACGAAGGCGGGTACGGATTCGGGCAATCAACTCTGCTTCATCCCGAAAGGGTTTTTGCATATAGTCATCAGCGCCAGCTTCGAGACCTCGCACGATATCGAGAGTCTCACCTTTAGCGCTCAACATAACAATAGGTACTACTGATTCCTTTCGAATCAGAGTACATACTTCAATTCCATCTAAGCCTGGCAACATCACATCGAGGAGGACGAGGTCTGGAGGATTATTTCTAAATGCCTCAAGAGCCTCGTCACCTCGATTGACGAGATCTACATCGAAACCTGAACTTGTAAGAACAATTCCAAGCATCTCCGCAAGATCCTGGTCGTCATCGACGACCATAATTCGTGCCATTTATGAACCGTGCTCCCAAGAATTGAGATAGAGCTCTTGAGCTGGTGTAAGTGTGTCGATATTGCCACCCATTGACTTGAGCTTGAGTGCAGCAACTTCTTTGTCGATGTATGAAGGCACATCGTGAACACCTGCTGGAAGGTTCTTTGCTTCCTTGACGAGGTACTCAGCTGTAAGTGCCTGATCAGAGAAAGACATATCCATTACTGATGCTGGGTGACCTTCAGCAGCACCGAGGTTTACCAAGCGGCCTTCTGCGATGAGGAGGAGGCGACGGCCGTCTGCGAGTACGTACTCATCTGTCTGGTGGCGCATCTTGGCATTCTTGGTTTTTGCATTCTGCTCAAGCCATGCAACATCGATTTCGATGTCAAAGTGACCTGAGTTGGCCATGATTGCGCCATCCTTCATCACTGCAAAGTGCTCATCGCGCAATACATCGCGGTTACCTGTAACAGTAATGAAGACATCGCCGACCTTTGCCGCCTCTGTCATTGGCATTACTCGGTAGCCCTGCATCATTGCATCTAGTGCCTTAGTTGGATCAATCTCTGTAACGATGACATCTGCGCCCATACCCTTTGCGCGCTCTGCAACACCTTTACCGCAGTATCCAAAACCTGCAACAACAAGTACGCGTCCTGCAAGGAGGAAGTTGGTTGCGCGGAAGACTGCATCAAGAGTTGACTGTCCGGTACCGAAACGGTTATCGAACATGTGCTTTGTATCTGTGTCATTGACGG
>CAZNEQ010000043.1:0-10731 GCA_964572265.1 uncultured Candidatus Planktophila sp. | reverse complement strand
TTGCGGGCGCAAATCTAGCGTAGGTGAGGCCGAACTGCCAAAGCGTGCGTAATCTAGCCTCATGCTCGGACTAGGTAAGGACTATCAGTTTTGGATGGGTGGCATGCATGCAACCCGCTTGGCGGAAGTCACGAGCGATCCCGACCGACTTGGAGACGGTAATTTCTGGGCAGTTCTTGCAACTTTTGAAGGAGATTATCGCTTTGCTCGATTCAAAAAGGTAAAGCAGGCGCCATTTCCAAGTACACCGTGGAACCGGCTAGAACGCCCATGGTCTTCCTCGCAGGAGATGATTGATTACATTGGATATATCCACGCAATTAAAGAGGCAATCTCTGAGGGCGGTGTCTACCAAGTTAATGCATGTCGAGAACTCTCTCATTTTCTAGGGGACAAACCCGCTCCACTGACCGGACTCTTCTCGGAGATACTCAAAGGCAATCCAGCACCCTTTGCCTCGTATCTCAAAATCCCCGGTTATGAAGTTGCCTCTGCCTCTCCAGAGAGATTCCTCTCTCGTACCGGGGAACGAATTATTACCTCGCCAATTAAGGGAACTATTCGATGGAACCAAGAAGTTTTTGGCGAGAAAGACAAATCAGAGAATCTGATGATTGTTGATCTGATGCGTAATGACCTTTCGCAGGTATCGATTCCTGGAAGTGTTGAAGTCAGTGCGCTCTTCAGGGAAGAGAAGCATCCAGGCTTGACACATCTCGTCTCTGATATTGAAGGAACTTTAAATCCGGGAACATCCTGGCGAGAGATTTTTTCAGCGCTGATGGCACCGGGTTCAGTCTCCGGCGCTCCGAAATCTTCGGCGATGGAGATTATCGCTTCATATGAATCACAACCTCGCGGGCCTTATTGCGGTGCTTTGGGTTACGTCCAAGGCGATAGAGCCGAGTTGGCAGTTGCTATTCGTACATTTTGGACGACCGGTGACAAGTATTTGAGATACGGAACAGGTGCCGGCATTACTTGGGGTAGTGATGCATCGGCTGAATGGGAAGAGACTCAATTAAAGGCACGCCATCTCATTTCCATCGCCGGGGGAGAGCTTCCATGATTGCTCGTCGTCCGTTTCCGGAGGGAAGTGGAATTTTTGAAACCCTACGAACCGAGAACGGCTTAGTCGCTGAACTCACTCGCCATATGCGTAGAGCAAAGAAATCAGCACAGGCTTTGAACATCCCAATGCCTGATGAAGAGATTCTACGAAGCGAGATAGATGCATCTATGACTCTCGATCCGCATCCGATCGGGCGCCTTCGAATTTGCATTTCAAAGAGTAATTTTCTGGTTACCCATGATGCCTACGAAGATCTTGAAACGCTCGCCAGATTAACTTTCCATTCCACATCTAGCAAAGGATCTGGTGAACAGAACAAGGTCTACCCATACGATTGGAACTATCAGGTGCTTGATAGCGCACGAGATTATGGTTTTGATGATGCAATACTTTTCAACACGGCAAATCATGTGACGGAGACAAGCATTTCAAATCTGATTTTCCAGATAGAGGATGAATGGGTCACGCCGCCAATCTCAGCTGGAATTCTCCCGGGCATTATGAGAGGCCTAGCGATTGAGCGTTGCGGGGTCACTGTTCGAAACATTCACGTCAGCGAGATCCCAATGGTGCAGGAAGCGGTCATGGTCAGTAGTCTCAAGATTGCGCAACCGGTCAGCCATATCGGCGATTTTGCAATGCAACTAAAGCCCTCTGTAAGCGAGCTAGAGGAGAAAATCAGGGCTTCAGTGCAGTTCTTTTCGGTACGCTAGCGCCATGTCAGAGATCGCAATTGTCGTCGATGGTCAGCCACGTAAGGTTGAAATCGATCAGAAGCCAACCCACCTCTTCGCCGAGAATAAAGAAATTGTCGTTTGCAAGATTAATGGAACATTGCGAGACCTCTGGACCGATCTCAATGAGGGCGACACTGTTGAAGGCGTATCGATTTCTTCTCCTGAGGGGCTCGCAGTCCTTCGTCACTCAACCGCTCACGTGATGGCACAGGCAGTTCAGCAAGTATTTTCACAAACTCGCCTCGGAATTGGTCCGCCGATCACGGACGGTTTCTATTACGACTTTGATCCACAAGAGCCTTTCAATCCAGATGATCTCGAGAAAATCGAGAGCGCAATGCGCAAGATTGTTAAAGAGGGTCAACGGTTCAAGCGTCGCGTGACCAATGAAGCCGATGCGCTCAAAGAGCTTGCTCACGAACCGTACAAGTGCGAATTGATTGGATTGAAGGGCCCAGCTGGAGACGAAGCTTCTGTCGAAGTCGGTGGTGGAGAATTAACAATCTACGACAATCTCGGTCGAGATGGTCAGCCGGTCTGGTCTGACCTCTGTCGCGGACCTCATCTACCTTCCACAAAACATATTCCTGCCTTTAAATTAATGCGTAGCGCTGGTGCCTATTGGCGTGGTTCAGAGAAGAATCCGATGCTGCAACGAATTTACGGAACTGCTTGGCCATCACAAGAGGAACTCAATGCCTATCTTGAACTACTTGCAGAGGCAGAGAAACGTGACCATCGCCGACTCGGTCAAGAACTTGATCTTTTTTCTTTCCCGGAAGAAATCGGTTCTGGCCTGGCGGTCTTCCACCCAAAGGGCGGAATCGTCCGTCGTGCAATGGAAGATTATTCTCGCAAACGCCATGAAGATGAAGGCTATGAGTTTGTCTACTCACCTCATTTGACTAAGGCAGCGCTCTTCCAAAAGTCCGGTCACCTTGATTGGTACTCCGATGGAATGTATCCGCCGATGATCATGGATGAAGAGCTGCATGAAGATGGCACCATCAAACGTCCTGGCCAGCAGTACTACATGAAGCCAATGAACTGCCCGTTCCACAATTTGATTTTCCAATCTCGCGGACGTTCTTATCGTGAACTGCCTTTGCGTCTCTTTGAATTTGGAACTGTTTATCGTTATGAAAAATCGGGGGTTCTTCACGGCATCACCCGTGCGCGTGGATTTACCCAGGATGATGCCCATATCTATTGCACCAAGGATCAAATGCCAGGAGAGCTCGACTCACTTCTGACATTCGTGCTCAACCTCCTGCGTGATTATGGGTTGGAAGATTTCTATCTTGAGCTCTCTACTCGTAACCCAGAGAAATCAGTAGGCGAAGATAGTGATTGGGAAGAAGCGACAGAAGCTCTTCGCAAGGCAGCGCTGGCGCAGAATCTTGAACTCATCCTCGATGAGGGCGGAGCAGCGTTCTACGGTCCAAAGATTTCTGTGCAGGCAAAAGATGCAATCGGCCGCACCTGGCAGATGTCAACAATTCAAGTGGACTTCCAATTGCCACAGCGATTTGAACTCGAATACGCAGCATCTGATGGAACACGTCAGCGCCCTGTGATGATTCACCGTGCGCTCTTTGGATCTATCGAACGATTCTTCGGAGTCTTGACCGAGCATTACTCTGGCGCTTTCCCTGCTTGGCTCGCTCCAGTTCAGGCAATTGCCATTCCGGTTGCGGATACTTTCGCTGATTACATGCACGATGTTGTAGTGCAGTTAAAGAAGGCTGGCATCCGCGCAGATATCGATGCATCCGACGATCGATTCCAGAAGAAGATTCGTAATGCTCAATTGCAGAAGATTCCATTCATGCTCATTGCTGGTGAGGAAGATATGAAGGCTGGCGCAATCTCTTTCCGTTATCGAAACGGAGAACAAAAGAATGGCGTTCCTATCGCCGATGCGATTGCAGAAATCTCGAAGGTTGTTGCAGATAGGGTTCAGAACTGACCATGTCCGAGAACGTTGTGGGCGGCGCAGGTATGCCTGATGGTTGGCAACGCCTTTGGGCGCCGCACCGTTTAGATTATCTTCGCGGAGAAAATCGCCCGCTTGCAGGCAATGATGTGGAATGCCCTTTCTGTCGCATTCCTCAACTTTCAGATGAAGAAGGCTTGATTGTTGCCCGAGGAAAGACTGCCTACGTTGTGATGAATCTTTATCCCTACAATCCGGGACACCTTTTGGTTTGTGCATATCGGCACGTTGCAGATCTCACCGAACTCACTTTGGAAGAGAGACACGAGATTACCGACATGAGCGCACATGCAATGCAGACTGTTCGAAAGGTTTCACGCGCCGAGGGATTTAATCTTGGAATGAATCAAGGTGCAATTTCAGGTGCAGGAGTTGCAGCGCATATCCACCAACATATCGTTCCGCGCTGGTCGGGTGATGCAAACTTCATGCCAATCATTGGCAAGACTAAAGTTCTTCCACAGCTACTCACCTTGACGAGAGAAGAATTAGCTGCCGCTTGGTAATTCATCTAGATAGGCCTGAATAACGTCAACACCTAAACCGTTGGCGAGGTTGAGTGGGATTGCGGGGAAGATAATTCCAGCGGCAAATGCACCGTCTTCCATCTCATCTATGCGTTCGAGGTACTCATCTCGAAATTCTTCTACTACTTCAATTAACTCTTCATCTGCATCAGCGATGCTCGGAGGGTTGGTCGAGTAATCCGTTGTCTTTAATGTAGCGAGCGAGATAGTTCCGATAGGAGAGCCATTTTCTCCATGGAGAACCAAATAAGGAGTGATGGTCTGATCGAAGACGCGATTTGCAAGCATCACTGCGTCATCGAAATCTAATTCCATGCCATCAAGAACAGTGACTGCAATCAATCGAGGTGTTTGATATTCATCGAAAGCGCGCCACATTTCAATTGTTTCATTATCAATTCCTGCAGCCGGATTAACGGCGAAAATTGCAACATCACAGCTCGGATCAACTACCTTTAAGACCGCGCCACCAAAGGCTTCGGCTATCTGCTCTGGGTGTGCGCTCACATGGCCATAGATATTGATCGATTTCACCGCGTCTAGGCTGGTTGAATTCATAGAGATAACTCTACGATGGAGCCATGGTTAGTTCGTCATTTAAGCCCGCGGTGAACCGTGTGATTGAACCCATTGCCCGTTTGGCCCTGCGCAGCGGAATTACTCCAGACATGGTCACAGTCATCGGAACCATTGGATCAATCGCGAGCTCGATTTACTTGGTGCCTCAAGGCGAGCTCTTTCTCGCATCACTGGTGATTTCATTCTTTCTTTTAAGCGACCTCTTTGACGGAGCCATTGCTCGATTATCTGAACGCGGAGCGACTCAATGGGGAGGCTTCCTGGATTCAACTTGCGACCGAGTCTCCGATTCGGCTTTGTTGGGTTCGCTTGCAATCTTTTGCATCGTAAATGAGAACGATCTCTATCCACTGATATTGATTTCGATAGTTCTTGGTTTCCTCATCTCGTACATCCGAGCAAAATCTGAAAGCTATGGAGTTCCTTGCACTGTTGGAATCGCTGAGCGCACCGAGCGGCTTCTGATTACGATCTTTGCGATTGGCTTTGAGGGACTCGGCATCCCATATGCACTTTCGATTGGAATGTGGCTTCTCGTACTCGTTTCTACAGTTACCGTTCTTCAGCGCGTAGTTGTCGTACGCCGAGGTCTTGCTCTCAATGGTTAATCAGATCTCGTATCTCGCTTACCTAATGGGATGGAAAGTGGTAGGCATCCTTCCGGAAAGACTTGCCTATGGATTTTTTAGATCGCTTGCGCATTGGATGCATCGAAGAGATGGAAAGAGCGTTAAACGGCTTAGGGCCAATCTTTCAATTGTCGCTCCGTCATTGACTCCGTCCGATTTAGAGAACTTGGTTGTTCGCGGACTGGAAAGTTATATGCGTTACTGGTGTGACACTTTCAGAATCCATCGCTGGAGCAACGTGCGAATTGAGAGAACTGTTTCGTTAAAAAATGATCATCTTCTTCGTAATCCTATGGCCGAGGGACGGGGAGTTGTGATTGCTCTGCCTCACTCTGGAAATTGGGATCACGCAGGTGCTTATTTCTGTCAACAAGGCATCCCACTCGTGACAGTTGCTGAAATTCTTAAGCCAGAGAAATTGTTTGCAAAGTTTCTCCAGTATCGAGAAGAAATGGGCTTTGAAGTTCTTGGCCTTGATTCACGAGCTTTCGTCACGCTAATCCGTCGCGCACGTGAGAAACGTTTGATCGCGCTGGTTGCAGATCGCGATCTTTCCGAATCAGGAATAGTTGTGAAATTTTTCGGTCACGAAGCAAAGATGCCAGCAGGTCCCGCCGTGCTTGCCATTCGAGAGGGCCTTCCTCTAGTGGCAGCGCATGTCACATATACCTCGACCGGAATCCACATCGAGTTTAATGAAGTGGACATTCCTGAGATCGATAATGAAGAGGAGCGAATAAAGGAGACTGTGCAACGCACAGCAGACCTCTTTGCCGCAGGAATATCAAAGGCACCAGAAGATTGGCATATGCTCCAGCGAATCTGGATAGATCGTGAGCTCTACAAATGACATTGGCGAAGAAGCGAATTGGCATTGTCTGTCCTTATGGATGGGACACACCTGGTGGTGTGCAAGCCCATATTGCAGATTTAGCCTCCTATCTCATTTCGCAGGGACACCATGTTGAGGTTTTGGCACCAGTCAGTGAAGATGTCGAACTTCCTGAGTACTTGGTCAACGCTGGTAAACCTCTGGCGATTCCATACAACGGAGCGGTAGCGCGCATTCTCTTCGGCCCAATAGCGTTCGCTCGTGTTCGTCAATGGATATCGCAAGGTGAATTCGACTTACTTCATCTTCATGAACCTGCTATTCCCTCTATCTCATTACTCGCTTGTTTCGCAGCTGAAGGACCACTGGTAGGAACCTTTCACGCCTCAGCTAAGCGACAGAAGGCGATCTTTGCTATTGGCCCAATCCTCGAGCCAGTAATTGAAAAGTTAACTGCGAGAATTGCGGTAAGTGAGGCAGCACGTTCAACTCTTACCGAACATCTGGAGACGGATGCAATCGTTGTTCCTAATGGAATCTATGCTCGCCGTTTATCGAGCGGTTCTATCGACCCAAAATGGAGTGGCGCAAGCATCGGCTTTATCGGAAGATTTGAGGAACCCCGAAAAGGGTTGGCGGTACTGGTGGATGCGCTCCCTGAAGTTATTAAAGCAATTCCCGAGATTCGCGTGATTGTGGCCGGACCGGGTGATCGAGATGAATTCCTGAAGAGCGTTCCAGTGGAGCTTCATCGGCGATTTACTTTCTTGGGAAGAATTTCAGAAGAAGAGAAAGCTGATTTTCTTCGTTCGATAGGAGTTTATGTTGCCCCCAATACAGGCGGAGAATCATTTGGCATCATTCTTGCTGAAGCTTTGGCGGCAGGTGCAGCTGTGGTCGCAAGTGATATTCCTGCCTTCAGCGCACTGCTCGGAGGCGGGTCGTATGGAACCCTCTTCCACTCTGAAAACTCAGCCAGCCTTGCCCGTTCTATTATTAATGTCTTAACAGATTCGGAGAAGCGAGAAGCGCTCCGTTCTGCTGGAAAGGACTACGCCCAGAGTTTCGATTGGGATGAGGTTGCAGAACGAATCTATGATGTTTACGAAATGGCGATGGTTGGTCTCGGAAAAGTTACGCTCTCATCAGAGAATCGTGGCTGGAATAAATTTTTAGGAAAATAGAAAATGAATTTCACCTCTCTAGCGACCCTCTTCGTAATCGCAATTTTCGCTTGGTATCTCTCCTTTCTGGCTACTCGTTTGGATCGGCTCCACCATCGAGTTGAGACCAGTTGGGCCAATCTCGACAGCTTGCTCCAACGCCGCGCAGCGATTGCGCTTGAAATCGCACGTTCCGAGATATCCGATCCCGCATCCAGTCTGTTGCTTACCTTTGCGGCGCACCAGGCGCGAGAAGCGAGCGTGAAGGATCGATCACAGGCCGAAGTAGGTCTCACCGGTGCGCTTGGAATTCTCCTTGAGACTTCGGTAGGGGAGCGAACTCCTAATGAGAACGATCTCCTTCGAGAATTGCGGGAACTCAATGAGAAGCTCAAAGTTGCCATCTCACTCCACGTCGAATCAGTTAATCGCACCCAGTTGATTCGTTCGCGTTGGATCATCAGGTTCTTCCGATTAGCAGGTCGCGCTCCTCTTCCCGTCACTTATGAATTTGAAGCCGATGTTATTTAAGAGATTGCTCATATTTGGAACCGTTGTCACATCAGCTGCAATCGTGGCGATTTCGTTAACCGGAAAGTTTTCAATTTCGAGTATTCCGTTCCCAACTATGGAGAGTAAACCGACTTCACCGCTGACAGGGGCTCCGGGCAAGAGCGCTCCGGTTTTAGTTGTAAAGATTGATGACACCACTCTTGCCCATCCGCAGGTGGGGCTAAGGGATGCCGAAGTTGTTTATATCGAACAGGTTGAGGGTGGTTTAACGCGATTAGCTGCTGTTTATGCTTCTACGATTCCGGCTGTAATTGGCCCAGTTCGCTCTGCGCGTATATCTGATCTTGAGCTACTTGCTCAATATGGAAAAGTTGGCTTTTCCTACAGCGGCGCACAGCGGAAACTCTTGCCGGAAATTGCAAATGCAAATCTTTATGACGTGGGCGCAAATAAATACGGTGATGCCTTTTACCAAAATGATCCATTGCGAAATCCTCCCTACGCGATGATGCTCAATGCGCCAGCTCTCATGACCGAAGCGAGTAATCGCGGTGCCAGTTTCGAGATGTCGAAAGAAATGGGTTGGAAGTTTGGCGAAAAGTCAGAGTTCGCAGAAGACATCACCGGTGTAGATATTTCATGGCCTGCCGCTCGTTATGGCGCGACCTGGTCGACTACCGAGAAGCGATGGTTACTTACACATGATGGTTCACCCAATCTTGATAGTGAAGGTTTCCATCTTGGTCCAGCCAATCTCGTTATTCAGATTGTTTCAATCACAGATTCGATATACAAAGATAAGGTCGGAGGAGTAACACCTTTCACTGCAACAGTCGGAAGTGGAAAGTGCTACCTCTTAAGAGATGGCAGTTACCTTCCTTGTCTTTGGAACCGGCCAAATCCTGAAAGTGGAACAACCTTTACCGATATCAATGGAGGTGAAGCTCTCTTTGCCCCTGGCCAAATTTGGTTCGCGCTCACTTCAAAAGAACCCATCTTTAAGGGTGAATTGCTGCAAGATGCGTCTAAAACGAACTCCAAGTAGACTTCCAGACCTGGCGCCGGTTCTAAAGGTCGGCCTTTGCGAGGAGAAGAAAAATGTCTGAGGCAACAGGTACAGCACGCGTTAAGCGCGGTATGGCAGAGATGCTCAAGGGTGGCGTCATCATGGATGTCGTCAATGTTGAGCAGGCGAAAATCGCCGAAGATGCCGGTGCTTGTGCTGTGATGGCGTTAGAACGAGTCCCCGCTGATATTCGCGCACAAGGGGGAGTAGCTCGTATGTCTGATCCAGATATGATCGAGAAAATTCAAGCTGCTGTATCTATCCCGGTAATGGCTAAAGTTCGAATCGGCCACTTTGTAGAAGCGCAGATTATTGAGAGCCTCAATGTTGATTACATCGACGAATCAGAAGTTCTTACTCCAGCAGATTTCACAAACCACATTGATAAGTGGAACTTCAAGGTTCCATTTGTCTGTGGCGCAACAAACCTTGGCGAAGCGCTTCGTCGCATCAATGAAGGCGCGGCGATGATTCGTTCAAAGGGCGAGGCAGGCACTGGCGATGTTTCTAATGCAATGACACATATGCGCACCATCGGCGCTGAGATTCGACGCTTGACTTCAATGCGCGAAGATGAGCTCTATGTTGCAGCGAAAGAGATGCAGGCGCCGTATGCTCTTGTTCAAGAAGTTGCAGCAACTGGCAAGCTTCCGGTTGTTCTCTTTACCGCTGGCGGCATCGCAACTCCTGCAGATGCAGCGTTGATGATGCAGATGGGCGCTGACGGTGTATTTGTCGGATCGGGAATTTTCAAATCTGGAAACCCGGCAAAGCGTGCAGCTGCATGTGTTAAGGCGACTACTTTCTTTGATGATCCAAAGGTACTTGCAGAAGTCTCACGTGGTTTAGGTGAGGCAATGGTAGGAATCAACGTTGCAGATATTCCAGTTCCTCACCGCCTCGCTGAGCGTGGCTGGTAATCACTGCAACGCAGTATTTTGAAATCATGAAAATTGGCGTTCTTGCGCTTCAAGGAGATTTCCGCGAGCATCTTCTCGCTGCAGTAAACGCTGGCCATGAAGCTATAGCAGTTCGTCGTCCAATGGAATTGGATTCGATTGATGCACTTATTCTTCCGGGCGGTGAGTCGACGACCATTGCTCTTCTCGCAACTAGTTATCAATTGATGGATCCCATTAAGAGCCGAATAGGCAATGGAATGCCCGTCTATGGTTCTTGTGCAGGAATGATTCTGCTTGCTGATCGAGTGATTGATGGAGTTGCCGGACAGAAGACTATTGGTGGCATCAACATGACCGTTCGTAGAAATGCTTTTGGTCGCCAAGTAGATTCTTTTGAGGGCGAGATTGACTTTGCCGGCAAGTCTGTCAATGGCGTCTTTATTCGAGCTCCATGGGTAGAAGAGGTTGGTAGTGGCGTTGAAGTGCTCGCCGTCTCGAACGGACACCCGGTTGCTGTGCGACAAGGGAAGTTACTCGCCACTAGCTTCCACCCAGAATTAACGGGCGATCTCACCGTGCATCAGTACTTTTTTGATGAGATTTGCAAGTAGGCATTACTCTTGCCCCAGCAAACATATCTGGCACTATTAGATTTATCGAGGTGAACCATGTCAGGCCATTCCAAGTGGGCAACGACTAAACATAAGAAGGCTGT
>CAZNEQ010000042.1:0-10905 GCA_964572265.1 uncultured Candidatus Planktophila sp. | reverse complement strand
GACGAACCTGCGGAGTGCGGATTCGATCATTGATGCGTGGGTCAGTGGTGATTTTCGCTCCTCTGTTCAGTGTGTGTTTGTGTAGCCACTTCGCCGCAAGCGTGCGCGCACCGAACAAGAAAACCCCTCAATGAGGTCTTACCTGACAAACCAACCCGCCGAAGCAGTGAGGGTGGGAGTGCGAACTCCTCTTGCAGCAGCCGGAGGCTACTGGTCTGAGCGCAATTCTAAGGGAAAGGGGGCCAGATGCGAAATCGCCGGTACTACCGCAGATCGACCAGGGCGTTGGGAGCCATTTTTGGGCAATCTGCCCCTGGGGCGATAATCCCTTCGAAATGCCACCATTCGTTGGCATAGACCCGGCATAGGCCGAAGCGAGCTCCATTGACCTCTAGCCATTTCGCCCCGGCTCGATCGCCCGGGTAATTCACATCAACGGCGAGGCCATCCGGATGGTGAGAATTCTGCGGAGGTAAAACCCACTTTGCTGCTTCGCTCTCGCTTCCGTATTTCTTCACCGCATCGGCAAAGAGGGTTGCCTGCCTCTCTTCGCTGCGAAATCCTGAGGTTATGTAGAGGTCAACTCCCTCTCTGGCTGCAGATTGTTGCGCTGCTTGAAAGCGAGCCAGCAGCAGAGGATGAATCTCGTTTACCAGGCCAGTGGCGGTAGCGCTCTCACTCAGTGCGTCGCTTCCGAGAGAGACTAGAGGTGCCGGGCACTGAATATCTGTCGTCACACGTATTGTTGCGGAGGTTTCATCAAAACAGGAGAGAACTTCTGGCACTTCCGGTTCAATCGAAATTGAATCCGAAGAAATGTAAATGAATAATCCAGCAAGAAGCGGAAGAAGTGCTACTGCGGCAGCGAAGTGTCTATCAGCCAACCAGGAAAAATTAGCCGCCCATCGCATGGTAACCGCCATCAACATGGATGATCTCACCAGTTGTCTTTGGGAACCAATCACTTAAGAGAGCAACAGATGCTTGTGCTGCCGGAACGGGGTCGGTCACATCCCAGACCATCGGCGATCTCTCATCCCAGAGTTCCTTAAATCGTGCGAAGCCTGGAATCGATTTTGCAGCGACTGTACTGATAGGACCAGCCGCGATGAGGTTGACGCGAATATTTTCTGGTCCGAGATATTTTGCTAAGTAGCGACTTGTTGATTCAAGCGCAGCTTTAGCAATTCCCATCCAGTCGTAGAGCGGCCATGCGACCTGTGCATCGAAGTCGAGACCGACAACAGAACCGCCATCTTTCATCAGTGGGCGGCAGGCTAAAGTCAGTGATTTCAGAGAGTATGCAGAGATCTGAACGGCGGTGGCGACATCGGGCCACTCGGTGTTGAGGAAGTTTCCACCAAGTGCAGTCTCTGGTGCGAATCCAATTGAGTGCACTACCCCATCAAGATGTGGAAGATGTTTGCGAACCTCATCCGCTAAACCTGCAAGATGCTCTTCGTTTGTGACATCCAGTTCGATGATGGGAGGCATTTGTGGAAGGCGACCAGCGATTCGAGTGGTCAAGCTCAAGCCGCGACCGAAGCCGGTGAGTACAACGTTTGCTCCTTCTTCCTGAGCAATCTTCGCGATATGAAAAGCGATTGAACCGTCAGTCAGAACACCAGTAACCAGAATATTTTTTCCCTGCAAGATTCCCATATCAGTGACCCATTCCTAATCCGCCATCGACTGGAATAAGGGCGCCAGTGATGTAACTTGCCTGAGGTGAGGCGATAAATGTTACGACATCCGCAATTTCATCTGCGGTACAGAAACGGCCCAATGGAACTTGGGCTGCAATATCTCCGCGTCGTTTCTCATCAAGAGTTGATGTCATATCGGTCTCAACAAATCCTGGTGCAATGACATTGGCAGTGATTCCACGGCTTCCGAGTTCGCGAGCGAACGAACGGGCCATTCCGAGTAAACCGGATTTCGAGGCTGCATAATTGACCTGGCCAGCTGCGCCCACTCCACCCACGACAGAACCGATAAAGATAAGACGTCCGCGCTTGAGCTTGAGCAAACCCTTGGTTGCGCGCTTAGCGACTCTAAATGCTCCCGTGAGATTTGCGTTGATTACGCTCTCAAAATCTTCATCACTCATGCGCATCACAAGGGTATCTTTAGTAATACCAGCATTTGCGACGATGATCTCTGGCTGACCGATTTCCGATTCGATTGTCGTGAAGGCAGCCTCAACCGAATCAGAGGAAGTCACATCCATGACGACGGCATCGAAGCCTTCGGGTGGAGTGCCGCTGCGATAGGTGATGACGACCCGATGTCCAGCCTGCTTGAGGCGCTGAGCAATGGCTAGACCAATGCCGCGATTTCCGCCGGTGACGAGTGCGATTGAGGGAGATTCGCTCATGAGAGGAAACTTACTCGTTACTTCCGCGTAAGTCCGATTTTCAGAGTGCCTTTACCGCTCGCGCCTCATACTCTTGCCTTATGAAATCCGCTAAAAAGTCTAAGAGTGCTGAGCACGAGAGTTTCTCTATCACCTCGGCCCCCAAGAGCTTGAAGAATGATTTAGCGGGAAGACAGCGCCGGTACCTCATTTCGATGATTATCCGCACTGTCTGTTTCCTCCTTACCGTTGCCCTACCTTCCCCATATCGATGGTTCGCCCTCGCTGGCGCTATGGTTTTGCCTTATATCGCTGTTGTGATTGCAAATGCAGGTCGTGAAACTATTCTTCCTGGGGCAAATATTTTACGTAAGGAACCGCGCGGAATTGAATAAACGAGAACCATACTCGCTGCTTAAGAGTGTGATGGCTCTGCTTCTCATTATTGGTTGTTTGTGGGCGGCTCAATGGCAGTATCACCGCGGCGTAGAACGAAGTCAGCGCAATAATGAAATTGAAGCGCGTGTAGATTTACCTCCAGTCTCCATCAACGAGGCGGTAAAGCGTGCAGATGCGCTCGAGTGGCGACAGATAAGCGCAAGTGGTGAGTTTGATAGTGCAAAGCAAATTCTGCTACGCAACCGATATTTTGAGGGCAAGTATGGTTTTGAAATTTTGACTGCATTTAGAGATGTAGGTGGACACGAGTTTTGGGTTGATCGTGGATGGGTACAAGCTGCTCCAACTGCAACGGTTCAACCTGATCTTCCGCCGTTACCTGAAGGTGAAGTGACAATAACTGGCCGGCTTCGACTCGATCGCTCGCTCCCCCAAGGAAAAATCTTCGCCATTCCAAGTGGAGGTCGTGGCGGTCTTATCTCAGAGGCAAATGCACAGTCGTCCAACAAAGAGTTAGGAATTGACTCTACCTTCTATGTAGATTTGCTCTCTGGTGATCACCCAGAACTAACGCCGGCTGTAGCCGCAGCACTTCCAGAACTTTCAGACGGTCCGCATTATGCCTATGCCTTGCAGTGGATTATTTTTGGCGGCCTAATCGTCTACGGACGAGTTCTCATTCGCCGTGAGGTCTTGACGAGAGAAGAGCTCTGAGTACAGACCAGCGTTATTCATTAATTCAGAGTGGGTGCCACGTTCCACTATTTCACCCTCGTTAATGACCAAAATTTGATCGGCGCTCATAATCGTGCTCAAGCGATGTGCGATCACAATAGATGTCCGACCCACAAGTGCGCTCTTTAGCGCTGCTTGAACTAGCTCCTCGTTCTCAGAATCGAGATGTGCGGTTGCTTCATCGAGAATCACAATTGCCGGCGCTTTCAGCAGCATTCGGGCGATAGCAAGGCGCTGTTTCTCGCCACCAGAAAGTCGGTGGCCTCGCTCTCCTACCATCGTGTCGAGACCATTAGGAAGCGATTCAATCAGGCTCCATATTTGGGCTGATTTACACGCTTCTATTAACTCGTCGTCAGTTGCATCCGCCTTTGCATAGCGAAGGTTTTCAGCGATGCTCTCATGGAAGAGATGTGGATCTTGCGCGACAACTCCGATTTGATCTCGTAGCGATTGCAAGGTGTAATCTCGAATATCTTCATTATTAATAAAAATCGCACCTGAGGTCACATCGTAAAGACGCGGAAGCAAAGCTGAAAGAGTTGTCTTTCCGGCACCTGATGGACCGACAATCGCGGTCAACGTTCCAGCTGGGGCGTGAAAAGAAATTCCTTTAAGAATTTCTCCACTGTCTACCAACTCTTTCTTTGCAACTGATTCGAGTGATGCCAGAGAAATCTCATCTGCCTTAGGATATGAAAAACGTACATCGCGAACCTCAATATCTGCTCTGCCAGAGACGAGAAGTTTTGCGCCAGATCGCTCTTGCACCATCGGATGAAGATCAAGGACTTCAAAGATTCTTTCAAATGAGACTAGAGATGTCATTACCTCTACCCGAACATTGGAGAGTGCAGTCAATGGACCATAGAGTCGAGCCAAGAGCGCAGTAAGCGCAAGGAGCGTTCCGACCGTGATTGTTCCGTCAATAGCCAGATGCCCACCGAATCCATATGCCACCGCAGTAGCAACAGCGGCAACACTGGTGAGCGATGTGAAGAAAAGACGATTGAGCATGCCCATATGAATGCCAATATCTGCGACTTTTCGAGCTCGTTGCGAGAAGAGCGATGATTCTTGAGAAGGCTTACCGTAGAGCGATACCAGGATTGCTCCGGAGACATTGAAGCGTTCGGTCATGGTGCTCGACATCTTTGCATTTAAATCCATAGATTCTCTAGTCAGACCCTGAATCTTTCGACCTACCCACTTGGTGGGAAAGATAAAGACTGGCAATAGAAGAAGGGCAATCACAGTGATCTGCCATGATAGGAAGAGCATCGCTCCAGCCACCAGAATTAAGGTGAAACCATTACTCACCACGCTAGAGAGAGTTGATGTGAAAGCTTGTTGTGCGCCAATGACATCTGAATTCAGTCGCGAAATGAGAGCACCGGTCTGCGTACGCGTAAAGAATGCAACGGACTGCTGCTGCACGTGTGAAAAGAGTTGAGTGCGTAAATCGAAGATCAGGCCCTCTCCGACTCTCGCCGAGAACCACCGTCCTACAATATTGAAGAGAGCATCAAGTATCGCCAAACCACCAACCGCAAGTGCAAGCTGGGTGACCAACGTTGCATTTCCAGGTATTACAGCGTCATCAATTAACTTTCGAAGAATCAACGGCGTGCTGATAATCAACACCGCGTCGACAATTACGGTTACGAGAAAGAAGGCGATATAGATTTTGTACGGCTTTGCATAGCCGGCAATCCGCTTGAGAGTGCCCGCTTTCAGCTTCTGAGATTTAACTGAAGGGTCTGCAGTCATCGACCGCATCGCCATCCATACAGCGTGCTGGCTCATGCCGTGCTACTTGTTATCAGACTGTGAAGCCAAGAGCGCGAAGTTGTTCACGACCGTCATCAGTAATCTTGTCTGGACCCCAAGGCGGCATCCACACCCAATTAATCCGAACATCATCTACCAGCGGTGCAAGTGCTTGGCGAGTCTGGTCTTCAATCACATCTTGAAGCGGACACGCCGCGGATGTAAGAGTCATATTGAGGACTGCGATGTTGTTCTCATCGACCATAGCGTCGTAGATAAGACCGAGATCTACAACATTGATGCCGAGCTCTGGGTCGACGACATCCTTCATCGCCTCTGTTACATCTTCTACCTGTGCAGCCATATCTTTATCCTACTTCTCTTCTTGCTCGGTTGGTTATTTGCTAGCTTGGACAGATGCATCTTTAAATGCCATCCAGCCAAGCAAGGCACATTTAATTCGTGCTGGATATTTGGAGACCCCGGCAAGAGCTACTGCATCTTCCAGCACCTCTGGGTCTCCTTCTTCGCTCCCCTTGCTCTGCATGAGATGCAAGAAAGATTCGGAGAGCGCATTGGCTTGATCCAGGCTCTTTCCCACCAAGAGATCACTCATTATTGATGCGCTTGCCTGAGAGATTGAACAACCTACTCCATCCCAATTTACTGAGACCACTGTATTCCCGTCGAGCTTTACTCCGAGTGTGATTTCATCGCCACAGCTGGGATTGACGTGATGCACCTGCGCATCATTGTCACTGGCAAGGTGTTTATTCTGGGGATTCTTGTAATGATCGAGAATCACTTCCTGGTAAAGGTTATCAAGTTGCATTAGTGACCAAAATATTTCTGCGCAGCAATCACGCCATCGACGAGAGCGTCACAATCTTCGAGCGTGTTGTAAAGGTAGAGCGATGCGCGAGTGGTCGCTAGTACACCCATCTTCCGATTAAGCGGCCAAGCGCAGTGATGTCCAGTGCGCACTGCAATCCCCTGACTATCCAAGAATTGACCAAGATCGTGCGGGTGAATATCTCCACAGGTAAAGGAGATTGAACCTCCACGTGAATCCATGTTCTTCGGACCGATAACGCGCACATCAGTGAGAGTTTCGAACTTCTGCAAAAGATATTCTGTGAGTTTTACTTCGTGCGCATGAATTACATCCATACCGATTGCGGTGAGGTAATCAAGAGCTGCGCCCAATCCAGCTGCTTGTGCCATGTTCGGAACGCCCGCCTCAAATTTACGAGGCGCTGGCGCCCAGGTTGCTCCAGTCATTGTGACAGTTTCAATCATGGAACCACCGGTGAGAAATGGCGGAAGTTCTGCCAAGAGTTCTGACTTCCCCCAGAAGACACCAATACCTGTTGGTCCAACTGCCTTATGTCCAGAGAATGTCAGAAAGTCAATGTCGAGTGCTTTTACATCGACCGTCATATGTGGAACTGATTGACATGCATCGAGAACAACAACTGCACCCACCGCATGTGCGCGACGAACGATTGCTTCCAGTGGATTGATCGTGCCCAAAACGTTTGATTGGTGTGTGAGAGCTACAACTCTTGTCTTCTCGGTAATGATGGAATCGATATTTGATAGATCGAGACGGCCTTCTGGCGTTACTTCAAACCATGAAAGAGTCGCACCTGTCCGGGCTGCTAATTGCTGCCAAGGTATGAGATTGGCATGGTGCTCCATCTCCGTAACGACAATCCCATCACCACTCATAAGATGAAATCTATTGCCGAGTGGAGAATTTCCCATCGCATAGGAAATGAGGTTGAGCGATTCAGTAGCGCTCTTAGTGAAGACAACTTCATCTTCCGCCGCATTGATAAACTTTGCAACCTTCGATCTGGCGCCCTCATAAATATCTGTCGCCTCTTCCGCCAATTGATGCGCACCACGGTGAACGGCGGCATTGTGAAGTCGATAGAAATCAACTTCAGCATCAATAACAGATTGTGGCTTCTGGCTTGTTGCCCCAGAATCTAAATAGACAAGGCGCTTGCCATCGCGGATTGTCCGCTGAAAAATCGGAAAATCCTTGCGAATGGCAAGCGCGTCGAATGTCATTGTTATGCGCCTACATACTCCGCATAGCCATTTGCCTCTAACTTCTCTGCTAGCTCTGGACCGCCTTGTTCGACGACCTTTCCAGCAGCGAAGACGTGTACGAAGTCAGGCTGGATGTAACGAAGGATGCGGGTGTAGTGAGTAATCAACAATACGCCGAGGTTATTTGCTTCCTTTGCGCGAACAACGCCTTCTGAAACTATACGAAGCGCATCGACGTCGAGGCCTGAATCTGTCTCATCGAGAATCGCAAATTTTGGCTTGAGGAGTTCAAGCTGCATAATCTCGTGGCGTTTCTTCTCGCCGCCAGAGAATCCTTCGTTGACGTTGCGTTGTGCAAATGATGGATCCATTTTGAGACCCTCCATGGCGCTCTTTACTTCGCCAACCCATTCACGCAACTTAGGCGCTTCGCCACGAAGCGCAGTTGCAGCTGTACGGAGGAAGTTAGATACAGATACACCAGGAACTTCAACTGGGTACTGCATTGCGAGGAAAAGTCCTGCCTTCGCACGCTCATCAACAGACATCTCTAGCACGTCAACTCCATCAAGGGTGACGGTGCCACCGGTGATGGTGTACTTCGGGTGGCCTGCGATTGAGTACGCGAGCGTTGATTTTCCAGAACCGTTAGGTCCCATAATTGCATGTGTCTCACCTGACTTAATGGTGAGATCGACTCCCTTGAGAATCTCCTTCACACCCTGCTCAGTATCGACAGTTACCTTTAATCCACGAATCTCTAGTGTGCTCATAACGGACTCCATTACTTCTCAATCGTGACGGAGTCTCCGTCAACGCTTACTGAATAACGCTTAACTGGTGCAACGGCTGGCGGGGTGAGCGCCTCTCCGGTGCGAAGATCGAACTCGGCTCCGTGAAGCCAGCATTCGATTTTGAAATCTGTGATGTCACCCTCGGCTAGTGATGCATCTGAATGGCTGCATGTATCACCGATGGCGAAAACTTCATCACCGATGCGCGCAACACAGATGGACTCACCATCCTTCTCGATGCGAACCGGCTTGCCAGAAACAAGTGTTGAGAATGAGAGATCTGACATTACTTACCTGCCTTTTCAAGCTCGCTATCAATTCGAAGCATCAAACGCTCTTGAATCTCTTCATTACCAATCAGTGAGATCACTTCATTGAAGAAGCCGCGCACCACAAGGCGACGTGCATCCGCCTCTTGAATTCCGCGAGACATTAAGTAGAAGAGTTGTTCGTCATCGAAGCGACCAGTTGTGGATGCGTGTCCTGCTCCGACAATTTCGCCAGTCTCAATCTCGAGGTTAGGAACAGAATCTGCGCGTGCTCCATCGGTAAGAAGAAGGTTACGGTTGAGCTCGTAGGTATCTGTTCCTTCCGCCGCTGCTCGGATGTAAACATCACCAATCCAGACAGTGTGTGCGCCTGCGCCGGCAAGTGCACCCTTGTAGTTGACGTTGGACTTTGCATGTGGGACTGCATGGTCTACGTGCATGCGGTGCTCGAAGAACTGACCTTCGGTTGCGAAGTAAACACCTTGTAGATCTGCTGATGCTCCTGGACCAACAAATTCAACGCGCGGAAGAATTCTGACTACATCTCCCCCGACAGTCACATGTATCGCCTTAAAGGATGCATCACGATCAATAATCGCGTTGTGAGTTGCAGCGTAAACCGCCTTAGATCCCCACTCTTGGAGAGAGATAAAGGTGAGATCTGATCCTGGTGCCAAGATGATTTCTAGATCTTCTGCCAAATGGGTGTCACCTGTATTCTCAAGAACTACAGTCGCTTTGGCATGCTCGCCGAGGCGAATCTGAACTCGTGAGAGTTCTGCAGTCTGTACTCCCCCGCAGCAACGATTAAGGAAGATTGGGTTCTCAATCACCGCATTCTTCTCAATCGCAAGTATTGCGCCTTCAGATGTGAAGTTGCGAACACGATTAACAATTGCATCCTCACTTGGAGAACCTGCAGTGATTGCTCCGCGAGTAAATGAAACACCTGGGGATGCAATCCCGTTGAGGGTAAGTGATTCGCGAGCCTCTGGCGTTGCGCTTCCATCGTGAAGACCAGCAAGGCGCTTCAGCGGAGTGAATCGCCATGCCTCTTCACGGCCAGTCGGCGTGTGATTTTCTAAGAGATTTGATTGGAGCGTTGTCATTTAGCCGACTGCTCCTTCCATTTGAAGCTCAATGAGGCGATTGAGTTCAAGTGCATACTCCATCGGAAGTTCGCGAGCAATTGGTTCGATAAATCCACGAACAATCATCGCCATCGCTTCATCTTCATTGAGTCCGCGGGACATGAGATAGAAGAGCTGATCATCTGAGATCTTTGAGACCGTTGCTTCGTGACCCATAGAGACATCATCTTCGCGGATATCTACATACGGATATGTGTCAGATCGAGAGATGGTATCTACCAAGAGCGCATCGCACTTGACTGTGCTTGCTGAATGATGTGCACCTTCTTGAACTTGAACAAGTCCGCGGTAAGAGGTACGTCCGCCGCCTCGAGCAACTGACTTAGAGATAACTGATGAAGATGTGTATGGAGCTGCATGCACCATCTTCGCGCCAGAATCCTGGTGTTGGCCGGGGCCTGCAAATGCCAATGAGAGAGTCTCACCCTTTGCATGTGGACCCATCAAGAGGACTGCTGGGTATTTCATTGTGACCTTTGAGCCGATATTTCCATCTACCCATTCCATCGTCGCGCCTTCTTCGCAGATAGCGCGCTTTGTCACAAGGTTATAGACGTTGTTCGACCAGTTTTGAATCGTGGTGTAACGAACGCGTGCACCCTTCTTGACGATGATCTCAACAACAGCAGAGTGGAGTGAGTCTGACTTGTATATAGGGGCAGTACAGCCTTCAACATAATGGATGTATGAGTCCTCATCAGCGATGATCAATGTGCGCTCGAATTGGCCCATGTTCTCTGTATTGATTCGGAAGTAAGCCTGCAGTGGAATATCTACATGTACGCCCTTCGGTACATAGATAAATGAACCGCCAGACCAGACAGATGTATTGAGAGCTGCAAACTTGTTATCTCCCACTGGGATTACTGTTGCGAAGTACTCTTTAAAGAGTTCTGGGTGTTGCTTGAGAGCTGAATCGGTGTCGAGGAAGATTACGCCCTGCTTCTCAAGATCTTCACGAATAGAGTGATAAACAACTTCGGATTCGTACTGAGCGGCAACACCGGAGACGAGGCGCTGCTTCTCTGCCTCAGGGATACCAAGGCGATCGTAAGTGTTCTTGATTTCTTCTGGCAGATCTTCCCAAGTTGCTGCTTGCTTCTCAGTTGAGCGCACAAAGTACTTAATGGTGTCGAAGAAAATTCCAGATAGGTCTGATCCCCACGATGGCATTGGCTTCTTATCAAAGAGGTTTAATCCTTTGAGGCGAAGATCGAGCATCCACTCTGGCTCAGATTTCTTCGCGCTGATATCGCGGACAACTTCTTCATTGAGACCACGTTTTGCATTGGTGCCAGCATCGTTGCCATCAGACCAGCCGTACTCGTAATTTCCGAGTCCTTCGAGTTCTGGGTGTGCAGTTGTCATGA
>CAZNEQ010000041.1:0-10927 GCA_964572265.1 uncultured Candidatus Planktophila sp. | reverse complement strand
AAGACCCCCAACTACCGTTAAAGGCGAAAATCGACGATGTTACGTACTCATGATGCAGGCGCCCTCCGCGCCGGCGATGCTGGATCCACTGTCTCACTTGCGGGATGGGTGTCGCGTCGCCGAGATCATGGTGGAGTTGCCTTCATCGACCTACGTGATGGAACAGGTTCGGTGCAGGTTGTCATCAGTGATGAGGCAGTAGCAGGGGCTCTCCGTGCTGAATGGTGTCTTCAGATTAAGGGCGCGGTACGCATGCGACCTGCTGGAAATGAGAACAGCAATATTCCCACTGGTGAGATCGAAATTCTTGCCGACGAAGTCATCGTCTTGAGTGAGTCAGCACCACTTCCATTTCCGATTGATACTGGATCTGAAGCTGAGATTAGTGAAGAGGTTCGTTTGCGTTATCGCTATCTCGATCTTCGTCGCGAGCGACCAGCGGCCAACCTCCGACTACGTTCACGCGTCACATCAGCGATTCGTCGCGTGATGGAAGAACTCGATTTTCATGAAATTGAAACTCCATATCTCACCCGCTCAACGCCTGAAGGGGCTCGAGACTTTCTCGTGCCGGTTCGTCTCCAGCCAGGAAGTTGGTACGCGTTGCCGCAGTCGCCGCAACTTTTTAAGCAGCTCTTGATGGTTGCTGGCATGGAACGTTATTACCAAATTGCACGTTGTTTCCGTGATGAAGATTTCCGTGCAGATCGCCAGCCTGAGTTCACGCAGCTTGATATCGAAATGTCTTTTATTGATCAGGCCGATATCTTGTCAGTTGCTGAGCAGATTCTGGTAAAAATTTGGAAAGAATCGGTTGGCTACGACATCCCAACACCGATTCGCCACATGACCTATGCCGATGCGATGGATAAATATGGTTCCGATAAGCCGGATCTTCGTTTTGGTTACGAACTTGTAGAAGTGACTGATTATTTTAAAGAGACGCCGTTCCGTGTATTCCAGGCTCCATATGTCGGTGCCGTTGTAATGCCAGGTGGCGCATCGACTCCCCGTCGCGAACTTGACGCTTGGCAAGATTGGGCAAAGGCACGCGGAGCGAAGGGAATCGCATACATTCTCGTCAACGAGGATGGAACTCTCGGTGGTCCAGTTTCAAAGAACATCTCAGAGAGCGAAGCTGCAGGAATTGCAGCTCTCGTCGGCGCGAAGAACGGTGATGCAATCTTCTTTGCCGCAGGAGAGCGTTCCGCTTCACAGCAACTTCTCGGTGCGGCTCGCCTTGAAATTGGAAAGCGCTGCGGACTTATTGCAGAGGGTCAGTGGGAGTTCTTGTGGGTTGTCGATGCGCCTATGTTTGAGCCAACAGATAATGGGGGATGGACTGCAGTGCACCACCCATTCACTGGTCCAAAGCCTGAGTTTGCTGCGACTTTTAAGAGCGATCCAGCAACAGCCCTCGCTTATGCCTACGACATTGTCCTCAATGGAACCGAACTCGGTGGTGGTTCCATCCGTATTCATGACCGAAATATCCAAAAAGATGTCTTTTCTGTAATTGGACTGACCGATGAAGAAGCTCAAAGCAAGTTCGGATTCTTGCTCGAAGCCTTTAACTACGGACCCCCACCGCATGGTGGAATCGCACTAGGTCTAGATCGCGTGTGCGCTCTCTTGACCAACTCGGACTCAATTCGAGAAGTTATCGCCTTTCCAAAGACCGCCAGCGGTGGAGACCCATTGACTGGTGCTCCAACACCAATTACTACGGCGCAACGTAAAGAAGCTGGAATCGATTGGGTACCGGCGAAAGATGACGCTAAAGCGTCGGATTAATAAGCATCGAAGGGTAGGCTAACAACATGGGTCCAGGTGGAATAGCAACAATCATCGCATCAGTTTCATTGCTCGTTATTGCAATCGCAATCGCCTACGTAGTTGTTCGCGTCGGTAAATTAGTCGATGAAGCCTCCACCAGCCTAAAATCTTTGACTGAGGAGACAACTCCGCTCTTGGAAGAGTCAACGCGCACCCTTGAGTTAATTAACAGCCCGCTCGAAAGTTTTGCGCGCATTACAAAGAATGTAGAAGAAGTTACAACAAAGGTAGCCGATGCTACGACAGGTTTTGTTGAGAAGAATGGTCCTGCAGTCAAAGTGGCTGGTGCGCTTCTGAGTGCGGCTCAGATCAATAAGGGACGTAAATCTAAAAAGAAAGCTGAGTAGCCACTACCGTGCAATCTGCAGAAATTCGTTCCCGTTGGCTCCGCTTCTTCGAATCAGAGAACTCACTTGGCCTTAACCACACTGTAGTTCCTTCAGCTTCTTTGATTGCGGATGACCCGAACCTTCTCCTCGTCAATGCCGGCATGGTTCCCTTTAAGCCGTATTTCCTCGGTGAGGTAACACCTCCTTTTCAACGTGCGACTTCGGTTCAAAAGTGTGTACGTACGCTTGATATCGATGAGGTAGGTAAGACCACTCGCCATGCCTCGTTCTTCCAAATGTGCGGAAATTTCTCATTCGGCAATTACTTTAAAGAAGGTGCGATCGCCTTGGCGTGGGAGCTACTTACCAAGCCGATTTCTGATGGTGGATACGGTTTTCCAGAAGATAAGTTATGGGTCACCGTTTATCTCGATGACGATGAGGCAGAAGATATCTGGCATAAGAAGATAGGGATTCCAAAAGAGCGGATTCAGCGTCGCGACATGGCGGATAACTTCTGGTCGATGGGTGTGCCAGGACCTTGTGGCCCATGTTCGGAGATCTATTTCGACCGCGGCCCTGCTTACGGAGTCGATGGCGGACCAATTGCCGATGAGAATCGCTATCTCGAAATCTGGAACCTCGTCTTTATGCAGAACGAACGCGGTGAGGGTGGAGGTAAAGACGGCTACCCAATCCTCGGTGAATTACCAGCGAAGAGCATTGATACAGGTCTAGGTTTAGAACGCGCAGCAGCTCTACTTCAAGGTGTTGAGAACATTTACGAAATCGACACCACGATGCAGATTCTGTCGAAGGCAATGGATCTTTCGGGAGTGAAGTATGGTGCGACCGAGAAATCAGATGTCTCGCTTCGTGTGATTGCAGATCACGCACGTACTGCAGCCATGCTTATCGGTGATGGTGTTACACCTGGAAACGAAGGACGCGGATATGTCCTTCGTCGAATGATGCGTCGCACCATTCGTAATATGCGACTTTTAGGCACCAATGATGCGGTGATGTCACAGCTCACTCAGGCTGCAATAGGCGCGATGGGACCTCAGTATCCTGAACTCGTCATGGATTCAAAACGAATCCTTGCAGTGGCAACTGCGGAAGAAGAGTCATTCCTGCAGACGCTCAAGAGTGGAACTCAAATCTTTGACCTCGCCTCAACCAATCTCAAGGCAGAGAAGAAGACAGTTCTGCCAGGTGATGAAGTCTTTAAGCTTCATGACACATATGGATTCCCATTCGATCTCACTCTAGAGATGGCACGTGAAGAAGGTTTGGAAGTTGATGAAGATGGCTTCCGCCGGTTGATGAAAGAGCAGCGCGATCGTGCCAAGGCGGATGCGAAAGCTAAGAAGAGCGGACATACAGATCTCACCGAATACCGAAAGATTGCAGATTCCTCTGGAGCTACCCACTTCATCGGTTACTCACATACAGATGCGGATGCCAAAGTAAACGGAATCTTGGTAGATGGACTTAGCGTCTCAAGCGCCTTTGAAGGCGATGACGTTGAGATCATCCTCGATACCACTCCTTTTTATGCCGAGGGCGGTGGGCAACTTGCAGATGGCGGCCGCATCACTTTAGCTTCCGGCGCAATTATTGATATCTCTGATGTGCAATCACCTGTGAAGGGCCTTTCTGTTCACCGTGGTCGCGTCTTAAGTGGTGAAGTTTCAGTGGGATCGTCAGCTCATGCAGTAATTGATGTCGAACGTCGCAACGCAATCTCACGTGCGCATACAGCAACACATATGGTCCATAAAGCATTCCGTGAAATTCTCGGTGAAACTGCGACACAGGCGGGTTCCGAGAACTCTCCTGGACGTTTCCGATTCGACTTTCCTTCGACAGGTGCGGTTTCGCAAGGAGTGCTCAATGATGTTGAAGGACGCGTCAATGCACTTCTCCTCAATAATCTCGCCGTAACAGCAGAGGTTATGACTCAAGATGCTGCAAAGAAGATCGGCGCAATGGCGCTCTTCGGAGAAAAGTACGGCGATCAAGTTCGTGTTGTAAGTGTTGGCGACTGGGCGCGCGAACTCTGCGGCGGTACGCACGTCGCAAATTCAGGGCAACTCGGTGTGGTCAAGCTGATCGGTGAGTCCTCAATCGGTGCCGGAGTGCGTCGTGTTGAAGCGCTGGTTGGAGCAGATGCATATAGTTTCTTAGCTCGTGAACATATTCTGTTGAATTCACTCACTGAACTCATTAAGGGTGCACGCGTAGAAGATCTTCCTGAGCGAATCCAAGGTCTGCTCGACAAAGTTAAAGAAGTTGAGAAGGAGCTCGCCTCCTTACGTTCTGTTCAAGCACTTGCAAGTGTTGATTCGCTTGCTACATCTGCAGTTTCTATCGGTGAGACCTCATTTATCGGCGGTGTGTTGCCTGATGGGGTAAGTGGTGACGATCTCCGCAAGATTGCGATTGAGCTTCGCTCACGTTCATCTAACTCAGTTGTAGCACTCATCTCGTCATCAAACGGTCGACCAGTGCTGGTCGCAGCAACTTCAGATGCTGCTAGAGCCGCTGGAGTGAAGGCAGGAGAACTGGTGAAGATTGGTTCGACCGTTCTTGG
Source organism: uncultured Candidatus Planktophila sp. (assembly GCA_964572265.1). Classification (GTDB taxonomy): domain Bacteria; phylum Actinomycetota; class Actinomycetes; order Nanopelagicales; family Nanopelagicaceae; genus Planktophila. Next base: position 6,166 of record CAZNEQ010000041.1, on the reverse strand, counting down.
CGGGGGTGGCGGCGGTAAGGATGATTTCGCTCAAGGCGGCGGAACTGATTCATCGCGAGCCCAAGCAGCAATAGAGGCTATTGCTGCCCTACTTACAGGACGCTAATTGATGCGAGGTCGCAGAATCGCATTTGATTACGGCGATAGTCGAATCGGAGTTGCAACCTGTGACCCAGATGGAATTCTGGCAACACCCTTGCCATTCCTCGATGCTCGACATCCGAAGTTGATGGCGCAGATAGCTGCGTTGATTGAGGAATATCAACCGGTAAGAATTTATGTAGGAGAACCCAAAATGCTCTCCGGGAATTCCAGTACATCAGCCGAGAAAGCTTCAAAGTTTGCGGATGAGCTGTTTAAAGAATTTAACCTTGAAATAATTATGATTGATGAACGTCTGAGCACAGTAGATGCAGCACGAAAATTACGCGAAACTGGTCTATCTGCCCGCGAATCCAAGTCGTTGATTGATTCTATGGCGGCGGTGGCAATCCTCGAGAACGGCTTGGCAAGTGAAAGTGAGTAGAGATACCGCAAGGGGCTTTCTTGGAATCTTCCTCGCCCTTGCCATCATCGCAACAATTGATTTTGCGAAGCCATCTATCTCCTCAGCACCAAATTTCTCCTGTGGTGAGAATTCTGAAAGGGAAGTTTTTGTAGATGTTGCGCAAGGGGAGAGCGGTTCTTCCATTGCGCAGGAGCTCTATCGACTTGGAGTCGTAAAGTCATCCGCAGCATTCTTCCGGGTAGCTGTTGCCGATCCGAGAGCGGGTTCTATCGCTCCCGGAATTCATCGCATTCAGACTCAGTTGTGTGCAAATGAAGCCCTCCAGCAGCTCCTTGATAGAAGTCGTATCGAAAATCTCATCTCGATTACAGAAGGCGCCTGGAACTCTGAGATATTTGAATCTCTGATGAGATTAGGACATACAGAGGAAGAGATTCTAAGAGCGGCACGTGAAGTCAAGAAACCATCGGGTTTTTCATCCTTAGAAGGTTTGCTTTTTCCTGCTCAGTATTCTTTTGATTCTTCTACCTCACTCACTTCGATTTTTGCAAAGCTGGTGTCCCGTTCAGTCAAAGAGATGGAGAGGGCAGGTTTTGCCGAGACCAGCGAGAAGCTCTCACCGCAAGACCTTCTGATTATCGCCTCACTTGTACAAGCAGAGGGAGGTATCCAGGATTTCACCAAGATATCTCAAGTTGTTCGCAATCGTCTGGCTAAGGGTATGCCGCTTCAATTTGATTCAACTGTGCATTACGTCAAGAAGCTGAGAGGTTCGATATTCTTGAGCACGAAATCAACCTTGATCAATTCGCCTTACAACACTTACCGGAGGACTGGCTTACCTCCTACGCCCATCAATAACCCAGGGGCAAAAGCGCTTTATGCTGCTGCGCACCCAGAGAGCGGCCCATGGATTTATTTCATTACCGTCGCGCCTGGCGAGACACGATTTACCGATTCTTATGACGAATTCATGAATTGGAAGGTTTTATACAAGAAGAACTTAAGAGATGGAAAGTTCGGGTGATAGAGATGAGTCGCATTATTCATGGTGCTGTATTAGGCTCCCCGATTACTCACTCTCTCTCGCCACTGCTCCATATGCGCGCCTATGAGTTTCTTGCAATTCAAGGTGAGTATCGAAGAGAAGAGGTCTCCGAAGATCAACTTTCCAAGTTCTTCGCAGAGCGTTCCGAGGAGTTTGATTATCTCTCTTTAACGATGCCGCTAAAAGAGATTGCCCTCGAACTTCCAGTGGAGATTGACCCAATAGCTGCCCGAATTCAATCAGCTAACACCTTGTATCGACGTGGCAATCAATGGCATCTGACCAGTACCGACGGCTCAGGATTTATATCGGCTCTCAAGAATCTTGGCCACCATCGATTTAAAGATGTTCTTGTACTCGGGGCTGGCGGTACTGCACGTGCCGTAGTTGGAGCACTTGATGGAAACGCCGATAGCATTACGGTTTTTGGTCGCACCTCCACACGCCGTGAAGCGCTGGAGTCATCAGTTGTTAAATCTGAATTTGAGTATCTACGTTGGAATGATTCGCCACACTTCTCGGCCTTCGACTTGGTGGTGAACACCACTCCAGCAGGTGCGGCGGATTTACTTGCAGATTCGTTGCAACCGGGTGATACGAAGCTTTTCTTTGATGTCATCTACAAACCTTGGCCAACAGTAATGGGCTCTCGTTGGTCTGATTGTGGTGGCGTGGTTGTAAATGGCCTTGAGCTTCTGCTCTATCAGGGTATCCATCAACTCTCGCTTGCACTCAACAAAGAATTAGATGAAGCGGCGCTAGCGTCGCATCTTCGCCCAATATTGCTGAAGGCAATTCGTTAATCCACAGGCTTTCGGACGTTGAGGTGAATTAGTTCTAACCTCGCACCTATGGTGCAGGCGCTAATTGCAATAGGTTCGCTCTATATATCCTGGGTTGATATTCGAGAACATCGGATCTATAACCGAGATCTCATTGTCTTTGGTGTGATTCTTTCTCTCAATTCAAATCCGATTCCCTTCAAGTGGAGCGTCTCAATCATCATCCTTGCTCTTGTTGTAACGATTCTCTTTCGCATTGGGGGAGGCGACTTCAAGTTGTTTTCAGTATTGCTTTTGACTCACGGTGGCGCAGTAGCTTCCACTGAATATGTCAGCTATCTGGTCATGGCATTGTCAGTATCTCTACTCATTGCATCGGTTCGTTACCGGACTCTCTCTTGTGCAGTGCCTCTCGCACCCTCCATCGCACTGCCTTTCTTGCTGATATATCTCGGTATTTGAAGTGAAATGGCTATTAAGTCGCCTTAGATAAGAGGAATCTGAGACAATAAGCCCATGCGTTGGATAACCGCCGGTGAGTCTCATGGTCCTGCCCTCTCAGCAATTATCGAGGGCATGCCATCCCATATAGAAATATCAACAGCCGATATTGACTTCCATCTTGCGCGCAGAAGGTTGGGAACAGGTCGTGGCGCACGACAGAACTTTGAAGCAGATAAGGTCTCTATTCTCGGTGGAGTTCGACTAGGCCAGAGCCAAGGTGGACCGATTTCGGTGCAGGTGGGCAATAGCGAATGGCCTAAGTGGGAGAAGGTCATGTCAGCAGATCCACTGCCACTCGATGAAATTAAAGATCTCGCTCGTAATGCACCTCTTTCTCGCCCTCGGCCAGGACATGCCGACATGGTTGGAATGCAGAAATATGATTTCGATGATGCTCGACCAATTCTTGAACGCGCAAGTGCACGTGAGACTGCAGCTCGAGTAGCCCTAGGTGCAATCGCTCGCGCATTTCTCAAGCAAAGTATCGGAATCGAAATTTTCAGCCATGTTACTTCAATTGGTACTGCCTCAATAGAAGAAGGTTTGGATTTACCGCAACCAAGCGAGATGACCCGAATCGATGCCGATCCAGTGCGATGCGCCTATCCTGAATATTCGAAAGCGATGGTCGCGGAGATCGAAGCGGCGCACAAAGATGGCGACACTCTCGGCGGAGTTTGCGAAATCTTGGCTTACCACTTGCCACCTGGACTTGGTTCGCACGTTCATTGGGATCGTCGCCTTGATGCTCGTCTGTCAGCGGCAATGATGGGAATTCAGGCAATTAAGGGCGTTGCAATCGGTGATGGCTTCACGTCAGCTACTCGACGCGGATCTATGGCTCATGATGAAATTGAGAAGAAAGCAGATGGCAAGATTGTTCGCCGCACCGATCGTGCTGGTGGGACCGAAGGTGGAATGTCCAACGGTGAAGTTTTGCGTGTTTCGATCGCAATGAAACCAATCTCAACCGTTCCTAAGGCGCTCGATACGATCGACGTTATCACCGGAGAGCCGGCGAAAGCCATCAACCAGCGCTCTGATGTATGCGCGGTTCCAGCAGCTGGCGTTGTTGGCGAAGCAATGGCAGCCCTTGTATTAGCGGAGGCGGTTCTTGAGAAGTTCGGCGGTGACTCTGTTTCGGAGACGCGTCGAAATTACCTCTCTTATATGGAAAACCTACGATTTAAGTAGAGATGGCGCCGCGAATAATCTTGATCGGACCGATGGGCTCCGGTAAAACCACCGTTGGTCAGCGACTAGCGTCGGATCTTTCGCTCACTTTTAGAGATACCGATCAGATGATCGAGAGTCAGAGCGGGAGAGCGATTTCAGATATCTTTATCGAAGATGGCGAAGATGAATTTCGAGCTTTGGAAAAGATCATTCTCCGGACTGGATTGTTGGAAGACCACACTGTGCTTTCGCTCGGTGGTGGCGCCTGCATCTCTATAGATGCCCAATCTGCATTGCGAGCATCGGGTTCATTTATCGTGTATTTGAAGATTTCCCTCTCGCAAGTTTCTTCACGGGTGGGATTTAATCAAGGTAGACCGCTCTTAATGGGAAATCCTCGGGCGCAATGGCAAGCCCTCATGAATGATCGCGCGCCAATCTACGAGGGCATTGCAAGTTATATCTGCGATGTTGACGGCAAGTCTGTTGATGAACTCGTTTCGGAGATTGCTATCGCGTTTGAATTACGGAGCAAGGGAGATTTCAATGGCTGAGGTTCAAGTTTCCGCGGAACGTGATTACACGGTAAGAATCACCGGTGATTGGCGAGGGGATTTGTCTCCCATCATCAATAAGCGTTCCAGAGTTGCAATAATTTTTCCGGCAACTTTCTCATCTGATTTGCCAACTTTCAATCTCGCAAATACCGAAGTCACACTCATTCCGGTCCCAGATGGAGAGGCAGGCAAGAGTGCGCGAGTTGTTGACCATATTTGGGGAGAATTAGCGCGTCGTAATTTCACTCGTAGTGACCTCATTGTCGCTATTGGCGGCGGCACCGTAACAGACCTCGCAGGTTTCGCGGCAGCCTCCTGGTTACGGGGGATTGATTGGGTCGCTGTTCCAACAACATTAGCCGGCATGGTAGATGCATCAGTGGGCGGCAAAACTGGAATTAATTCGCCATTCGGAAAAAATCTCATCGGCGCATTCCATTCTCCGATCTCAGTTTTGATTGACCCTTCATGGTTACAGACCCTCAGTGATAGAGATTTCGCCGCCGGTTTGGCAGAGGTCGTTAAGTGCGGTTTTATAGATGATGGGGAAATTCTCAATCTTCTCACTGGAAAATCACTTGCCGAAATTCGAGGTAATCAGGGATTGGTAAACAATCTCATTGAACGCTCCATCTCAACTAAGGCCAAGGTCGTCAGCAACGACTTCAAGGAGTCTGAACTCAGAGAGATCCTTAACTATGGCCATACCTTTGGTCACGCCATTGAAAGAGTCTCCGATTACGGTATTCGCCACGGTGAGGCAGTCTCGATCGGAATGATCTTTGTTGCAGAGCTGGCTCATGCACAAGAGTTGATCAATGAAGCACTCGTACATCGTCACCGCGAAATTCTCTCGTCCTTAGGTCTGCCAACCTCCTTGAACAACATCCCCGGAGCTCATAATTGGGCGAGCCTTTATGGAGCAATGGCCCTCGACAAGAAGGCACGAGGCAACTCAATTCGTTTCGTTGTCCTAAAGGAGATCGGAGAATGCTCCCGACTTGAGGGTGTCTCAGAGGAGCAATTGAAATCTGCATATGAGAGAGTTCTCTCATGAAGGTTCTTGTTCTCAACGGTCCCAACCTTGCGCGTCTAGATATCAGAGATTCCTCAATCTATGGAGATTTCTCGTATCCTCAACTTGTCGAGCTCATCACTTCGTCGGCGAAAGAACTAGGTTTTGATGCCGATGTGCGACAGAGTGATCAAGAGTCAGAGATTATTGGATGGCTTCATGAAGCCGCAGATAAAAACCTGCCAGTGATTATCAATCCAGCCGCCTTCACTCATTACTCCTATGCAATTCGTGATGCTGCTGAACTCGTCAAAGCACCCCTCATTGAGGTTCACCTCTCCAATCCTTTAGCGAGAGAAGAGTTTCGCCACACCTCCGTAATTTCAGGCGTCGCCAATGGCACGATAGGTGGCTTTGGACCAGATTCATATCGCCTAGCGCTGCGCGCACTCACATCACTACTTAAGAAGTAGGGTAAACTCGCGCCTTGTGTCCTGATAGTCGGGACGGCTGAACTGGAGTTAAATCATGGCACAAACAAACGATCTCAAAAACGGAATGGTCCTCGCTATCGAA
>CAZNEQ010000040.1:0-11105 GCA_964572265.1 uncultured Candidatus Planktophila sp. | reverse complement strand
GCAGCAGTGAAGGCAAGCCACACATTCTTTGAAACCCCAATTACCTTAAGCCCACAACAAACAGTTGCAGATGCGGCGAGCTTGATAAATAAGCGCTCACATGGCGCAGTTGTCATTGTCGAAGGCAAGAAACCAGTTGGCATCGTAACCGAAGATGACCTTCAGAGCGTAGATCGCTTCACTCAGCTCGGTCAGGTGATGACTTCCGAGCTAACCACCATGCCAGAGACCCTTGATCCACGTCAGGCATTCGACTTCCTCAATGATCGCATTCGTAACGTGGCTCCGGTTGTCTCTGCCAATGGTGAGCTCGTTGGAATCGTTACTCGCACCGGTGCGCTTCGCGCGACTTTGTATAAGCCAGCTCTCGATAGCCAGGGCCGTTTGCGGATTGCAGCAGCTGTTGGAATCAACGGTGACATCGCTGACAAAGCCAAGCAGCTAGTAGCTTTTGGTGCAGATGTGCTTGTTGTAGATACCGCCCATGGCCACCAGAAGAAGATGATTGAAGCTTTGCAGATCATTAAGAAGCTCGACCTCGGTGTTCCAATTGTTGCCGGTAACGTGGTTACCGCAGAAGGCGTTCGCGATTTGGTTGCAGCAGGTGCTGACATTATTAAGGTCGGTGTTGGCCCTGGAGCTATGTGCACTACTCGTATGCAGACTGGTGTCGGTCGCCCACAATTCTCAGCGGTTCTTGAATGTGCGGCAGCAGCAAAAGAACTTGGCAAGCACGTTTGGGCCGATGGTGGAGTCCGTCACCCACGCGATGTCGCACTCGCACTTGCTGCTGGTGCATCACAAGTAATGATTGGCTCTTGGTTTGCTGGTACATACGAATCTCCTGGCGATTTACTTCGCGATAGTGCGGGACGCCCTTATAAGGAATCTTTCGGAATGGCATCAAAGCGCGCTGTTGCTGCGCGCACATCTGCCGAAGATGCTTTTGATCGTGCTCGCAAGGCGCTCTTCGAAGAAGGCATTTCTTCATCAAAGATGTATTTAGATCCAAACCGTCCAGGTGTGGAAGATTTGATTGATGAAATTATCTCCGGCCTTCGTTCATCATGCACATATGCAGGTGCACGTTCACTAGCAGAGTTTGCAGATCGCGCACTTGTCGGAATTCAATCCGCATCTGGTTACGCAGAGGGTCGTCCTTTGAGCCAATCTTGGCGTGGCTAATTACTGAGTAAGCGGTATCCAACGCCTCGAACGGCGTGAAGTACCTTTATATCGCTGACTTCTTTGATTTTCATTCGGATACGGGATGCATGGGTATCTAGCAAGTGATCGCTCGAATACTCAAGAGATGTACCAATCGCCTCTGAAATTTGCTCGCGCGTAAATACTCGTTTTGGGTTGCTGATGAGTAGATGTAAGAAATCATATTCAGTACGAGTTAAATCGATTTTCTTGCCACCAACAGTGAGATCGCGAGTCTCAGTATCCAAGGTGAGGACTCCAGCGGTGATTGTGGATCCCGTAAGGAGATTCTGAGCGGCACGATGGCGAATTTGAGTGGTTGTGCGTAATGCAAGAATTCGGGCAGAGACCGGCTTGGTGATGTAATCATCAGCGCCGGCAGCAAGGCACATTGCTTCATCCATCTCTTCATCGTGGCTTGTTAGCATAATGATAGGTACCGTAGATACCTTTCGAATTTCTCGGCAGACTTCAAATCCATCAGGCTGCCCGATAGAGAGATCGAGAATGATGACAGCTGGTTCACGTTTACGGAACATTTCAAGAGCTTGATTTCCATCAGCTGCTTCAATAACTTCAAAACCTTCTGGGGTAAGTGCAGCACGGACAAAGAAGCGAATATCTTCATTGTCGTCGACAATCAAAATCTGATCTTTACTCATGTATCTCACCACCTAACTCTCTTGCCGAATTCTTTAATAGCGTGAGCAACCGAGCCTTCTCAAACGCAAAATCCTCGTCACTCGGAGGATTTTTACTTAAGGCTTTAGAATAATCTAATAATTCTCTTCCTACATCTTCAAAACCGTATAGACCTATAGCACCCCCAATCGTATGTGTGACAGCTTGCGCAGTTGCAATAGTCGCGTTTTCAAGAGATTCAATCGCCCGTGCTAAAACACCCCCACTACGCTCGCGAATTATTTTCTCGTCAATAGAGAGGTAGAGCGGAATTAACAAAGTAATCGCTGTTCCTTCGCCCAAAGTAGAAGCAATTGACATCGTGCCACCATGCAAGGTGAGTATCTGTTTTACTATCGATAGGCCTAGCCCAGTGCCCGGATACTGCCCTGATTCAGTGTTTTTTGCGCGGAAGAAGCGCGTTGTGAGGTTTTCGATATCCTCAGCGGGAATTCCAATTCCTTGGTCGCGGATAACAATCCGTGCAAATTCGAAACCACGTTGGAGAGTGAGTGAGTCCAGAGTAATTTCTATTTTTGAATTGGCAGGGCTAAATTTATGAGCGTTGCCGATGAGATTAATCATGACTTGACTTAGCTGAGCTGGATCACCTTCAACGAATAGCTCTTCCTCTGCATTGAATGTGATGGTCTGTTGGTTCTTCTGGATGGCTGAAGCCATAATGAATATTGAGTTATCGATGACTTGGTTAATCTGAACTTTCTCTCTCGCCTCTAGGCCCTTACCGGCATCAATTTTGCTGATAGAGAGAATGCTTTCGACTACATGAAGGAGGATTTCTGCGTTTCGATCAAGAGTGTCAAGATACTGAGTCAAATCGGCAGATGGATCGGTCGCTTGAATTTCGCGCACTACATCGATATACCCGATTATCGAGGTCAATGGCGTGCGCAGTTCGTGATTGACGGTGGAGATAAATGCGTTCTTTGCATCGTTGAGATTGCGCAGTTCATTCACTGTTTTTTCCGCTTGTCGAAGCTCTAATAAAGTTTGATCGAGGCGAATTTGTTCTTCCTCTATTCGCTCTCGAGCGATTCGGTAGTTTCTAAAGTTCGTACGTGCGTTGAGGAGAAGAAAGAGGCTGCCGGTCACAATAAAGATAAAGAAGAAGAGCAAATTACGGCGATCGCGCTCAGCTGCCGCCTTTGCGTTGAGTGTTAACTCGCGATCAACAGTGCGCTGATAAGAAACGATGAGGGCTCGTGATTGGGCGAGGATCTCATCAATGATGGGCGATATCTTCCGATTGATCTCCATATGTTTAGATTCTGGAAGTATTCCCATTGGTGAAGCGGCAATAATTTCATCTGACTCTCTGAGCGCCCTCCAATAAGCAGCCTGAGCGCGTTCGCCCATCGAACGCCCGCTTGTATCAATAACTGCAAGGCGCTGGGCGAGGATGTTTCGAGCGATTTGAACGTTTCGTCGAGAGGTTCCACCATTCGACCACTGCGCCAGCCGTGTGGCATAAACGAGTGTTTCACGCTGGGTAAAGATGATTGAGGCGGCAGGGGTTTCAACATCACTCAGGACTTTCGCCTGTTCGATTGTGGAGTTTGACTGGGTGAAAGAAGTGAAGCCAAGGGCAAGAATTGAGGAACAAGCAATCGTGAAGAGCAGGTATTGAAAGCCGGTGATGTGAAATCGCGAGATAGAGCGGCGACGCTCTCTTGCTAGTAACTCACGCATCTATTTACTTTACGCTGATAGAGGCGAGAGACCAGTTCCAGGCATCAAGATATTTGGCCCACTTGCTCTTGTCGCTAAATACAATACGTATTGGGCCACCCTGGTTGTAAGGAATTGGCTGGCCATCGCGTGCAACTGCGACGTATGCACCAGCATCAACAAACTTACTTGCGGTGTTGGTGTAGGAGTAATCGTTGAGAGCCGTTGTAATGACTTTATCTTTTCCTGAGATTGCTGCAAGAGCAAAGAAGTTCTTCATCGGAACAACAGTGAATTTCTGTCGTTTCTTAATAAAAGGCTCATAAATCGAAATTGTTGTGCTCTTCATCTTTAAGAGACGAGCCATCGTGAAATCGACCTTTCGCCCATCCTTAGAGACAGTAAATATAATTTCGTTGGGACCAGCAGGATCTACTGCGGGAGTTCCATAAGGATTTGAATCAGCAGCTGTTGAAATTGGAGTAGATGAAAGAAGGAGAGTTGCGGTAAATATGGCGATCATAATTTTCTTCATAGTATCTCCAGGTGTGGTCTTAGGCATGGGCAGGTAACTCCAATATTGAACGAACCTTCTCCCGAATGGTCGTCGCGCGAAATGGCTTGATGACATATGAATTTGCACCAGCAGCAAGGGCCGCGTCGATATCTTCGGTAGATGATTTTGCAGTAATCATCATGACGGGAATCTCTCGAATACTTCTGTTGCTATGGGTGCGAATCTCAGAGAGAACTTCGATGCCGGACTTACCTGGCATCATTACATCGAGAAGTACAAGATTGATGGGATTGCTCTTGAGGATAGCGAGAGCATCATCACCGTTGCTTGCGGAAAATACGTGGAATCCATCAGAGCTGAGGAAGAGTACGACGAGATCACGGACATCTTGATTGTCATCAACAACGAGAACATTCTGACTTTCTTGAGCCATTTGTGAATCTCCTTTCATGTTATTGAGATGTCCTAAGAGTAGGTTCTCTTTTCAATGAAAGCGACTAATTTCAGCCGCTTTTAGCCATCCTGTATCGCTTATGATGAAAACGTGAACTTATCGTGAGGTTGAAGGCATACCTTCACTATATGAGAATAAACCAGCGCAGAGGACGGAAGATTCGCACCATCATCTTCGTCGCTATCACCTTTTCGGCTGCACTTCTCCCAGCAATTCTCACCACCACATATGGATTTGGTGTCTCACCTATCCTTACAGGATCTATGCAGCCTACTGCCAACCCTGGCGACATTTATCTCACCCGTCTTGCTCCATCTACTGCACTTCGAGTAGGTGATGTGATTGCTGTTAATAACCAATCCACTGGAACCTATTACTCACATAGAATCGCGGAGGTTCGTGACTATAACGGACTCCTTCGCATCGTCACTAAGGGTGATGCCAACGATTCAGTTGATCGCGATCCCTTGATCGTCTCGCCATATGCAAAAATTTCATTAGTGGTCGCGACTGTGCCATACCTTGGTCGTCCGATGGTTTATATGAATACAGTGCAAGGAAGACAAGCAGCGGCAAGTTTCTTAGTACTGGCAAATATTCTTGGTCTCTTTGCCTTTATATTTCGAAAGAAAATCGTTGCATCTCTTACTCCAGAGCGAGTCTATAAAGAGCTCTATGTTGAAGAGAGACGCAATAACGAGCAGTACCGAGAACTTATCGATAACTTGCAAGAATCACTTGCAATCGAGCGAGAAGCGCATACACAAGTCGGGAGCATCAAATGAGAAATATGAAATCACTCTTATCTAAGAGTGCTGGTAGCGTTGCAATCAAGATCACCATCGTGGTTGCTGCAGCAATTGGCGGAACAGCGATGGTCTCCTCTAACGTCTTTGCTGCTCTTACTGCAACTGCAACCAACCTCTCAGGTGGCTCTGTCACCACAGGTACTCTTAAACTTGAGTATTCAGCATCAGGCGGTTCGGGTGCATTTTCAAGTGCGATTACCGGAGTAGGACCTGGCGATACCGTCAATAGATATATCGATCTCAACGTCACAGGTACTCTCGATGGCGAGACCCCGACCTTGCAATTGGCAACCTCTGACTCGAATACCCTCGTTAATAATGGCGTAAAAGGTCTTCAGATCTCGGTAAAAGCCTGCAGCGTTGCCTGGACTCAGAGCGGTGCGGGAACATGTTCTGGCACAGAGACAACTGTTCTCCCATCAACATCAGTATTAGCGCTCAAGACAAACGCTGCAAGTATTGTCCTTCCAAGCACACTTGCAGGAGCAACCAACCGACTTAAGCTTGCGATTATGCTTCCGACCGCAACTGAAAACGTAATCAACGGAAACTTGCCAGTTGATACCGTCCAAGGTCTCACAGCCGCTCTTACCTGGTCATTTATCATCCAAGAGCGCACCGCTGTAATCACAAATAGTTAATTCAAAATAAGTAAAGATCGAAAGAGCTATTGGTGGAGGGAGAGAGAGATGAGTAGCAAGCGTAGGACTGCATCTCTCGTCGCCGCTGTGATGGGCGCGTTTATACTCGCGCCCATCCAGCCACCCATATCTGCCTCTGCTGCCAAGGCAACTGCCTTCCCTAATCAGTTATCAATCAACACTGGATCAATTCAAGTCTTCGCTGCAGATTCTTATACCGCTATCAACCCATTTGCTGGGCTGACTACTCCTGTCGTTAATGGCCGTGCAAAAGTTTTCTATATTCACAATAAAGGCGATTTTGCACTCTCCCGTTTTACCATGACCCTCGTTCTTCCATCCGGTACAGCAATAGCTAACTTCCGTCGCTGTGCTGTCAATGTCACCTTTATCTCAAACGATGTCTGTGGCTCTGGCAGCTATTCCGCCGTTTCAATCAGCGCTAATACTGCAACCACGCTCATTCTCGATCTTCCCCCAAATTCCTACTACGCCTTCCAAATTCGCCAGAATAAGAACACCAATATGCTGGTCAATGTCTCTGCCAGCACCGCCCACATCACAGATGCGGGCATTACCAACTCGTAACCACAGGTAAACTTCAACCCTGATAGTTAAGGGGTAAGCAAGTGAAGAGTTACAAAATCGCAATTGTCGGTGCTGGTCCGGCTGGTTACTTCGCTGCCCAGGCGCTCCAAAACCTTGCGACCGAAGAACTCTCTTTCGCTATCGACATGATTGAACGCTTGCCAACCCCGTGGGGCTTGGTTCGCAGCGGAGTCGCACCCGATCATCCAAAGATTAAGACCGTTTCAAAGGTCTTTGAGAAGATTGCCAATACCGAAGGTTTCAGACTATTCGCCAACGTTGAACTAGGAAGCGATCTGACCATCGAACAGTTGCGCGAGATCTATGACGCAGTAGTAATTGCCACTGGATCTGCAAAGGGCAAGAAGCTTGGCATCCCGGGTGAAGATCTCCCCGGTTCGTTATCTGCTGCAACATTTGTCCCTTGGTATAACGCACATCCAGATTTTAAAGATGAGGCGATTGACCTCTCATCAGATACAGCAGTCGTCATTGGTGCAGGAAACGTTGCAATGGACGTTGCACGTATGTTGGCGCTTGAACCATCCGAGCTTGATCCAACCGATACTGCCGACCACGCTATTGAAGCGCTTCGTTCAAGCTCGATTCGCAACGTTGTTCTAAGTGCTCGACGCGGACCAGAGCACGCCGCCTTTACAGCACCAGAACTTCGCGAACTTCCGAAGCTAGAGCACACCAATGTTGTAATGAGCCCTGAAGATATTGCGGCAGCCATCATCCGCGCCGGCGAAGAAATTGAGAAAGATACAAAATCTAATCTCGATGCGATGACACTTATTGCTGAGAGCGCACCAACTTCACACGATCGCACCTTAGCCTTTCAATTTTTAGCTACCCCTATTGAAATTAAGGGCGATGGCAAAGTTGAAGAAGTTGTTTTCCAACGTACAGGGGGAGAAGAAACCTTCTCAATTAAGTGCGGTCTTGTGATTACAGCGATTGGATATGAAGCGGCTTCACTAGAAGGTATTCCCTACGAACGCGGCAAAGTCGTTAATAATGAAGGCCATGTAGATGGAAACCTCTTTGTTGTCGGCTGGGCAAAGCGCGGACCATCAGGTGTTATCGGTACCAACAAATCAGATGCCGCAGATGTTATGAAGCTGTTGGTTTCACAGCTCAAAGAACCAAAGAAAACTGGCGATATTGTTGAGTTGATTACTCATAACAAGGTTGTAACTCAGATGCACTGGGAGCAGATCAACGCTGCTGAAGTGGCTGCGGGCGAACCGCTAGGAAAGCCACGTAGAAAGGCTGTTTCTCGCGAAGAATTGCTCAATTTGGGCGCGCTCTAATAAGAAGGTATTATTCGCCTCTGCAGTAAAAACAACTCAATAAGCGTGCGTAGCTCAACGGATAGAGCATCTGACTACGGATCAGAAGGTTAGGGGTTCGAATCCCTTCGCGCGCACAAGTTAAGCCTCGAGTGCCTTTCACACTCGGGGCTTTTCTTCTTTTCACCCGTAGGCTTGGCACATGTTGAAGAAGCTGCTCCCTCTAGTACTTCTTGCCTCTATGGCAACGCCGGCTTATGCGGCAGCCCAGCCGGACTTAACGGTGATGTCGAGAAATCTCTACTTGGGCGCTGATGTCGGGATAGCGATGGAGTTAATTCCTGATTTCTCTGCTGCCGCACAATTTATGTGGAACCAGGTACAGGCTACAGATTTCACCAAGCGTGCTCCAGTACTGGCTGCAGAGGTAGTTGCAGCAGATGCAGATGTGGTCGGCCTACAGGAGGCAACTCATTGGTATTGCAAAAAGAATCTCTGGAGTAAGAAGGTAATTGTCTTTGACTTCACCAAAGAATTTTTGGCGGCTACGAGAGCCGCCGGTAGCGAATATGTGCTTGCAAGTAAAGATGGTGTAGATGCCCTCAATATTGGTTATTCAATTCCTGCGATTCCATATCTGACAATGGTGGAAGATTCACGCACTTTCCAGCCTCTATTTGGCAGCGATAGAGCTGCTTGTGGCTTTGAAATCGGCGATGCAATTGTTGTGAAGAAAAGTCTGGCCAATCAAATTGTGCGGGTCGGCAATACTGAGTACGACGCGAGCTACAGCATCATTCCCAAGATTATGACTATCTATCGCGGATATACATGGATTGATTTTGATCATAATGGCTCAAAAGTAAGGATCATCTCCACCCACCTCGAATCGTTGTGGGATAGCAATAAAGTTCCTAACGCTGCCCTGCAGGCTAAACAATTAATTGCGGATCTCAACAAGACAACAATGCCAACCATCGTTGTCGGAGATTTCAACTCTGATCCGAGAGACCCACGTAATGCTGGAGGTTATAACCCCGGTGGACAGCCAGAATCGAGTGAGACATGTCTTGATCAAGGAGCACCGACTTCGGTCTCGAATTCACTCTCGGATTGCAACGCTTATTGGTTGATGAGACAGGCGGGTTTTGTTGATGTCGGTCCGGATGCAAGAGATCCTAAGAATTACACCTGGGGGATGAGCGCGCTATTGGCAGGTCCTGATCTAGAGCGTTATAAAGCGGGAAAAATCGTAGGAAATGACTATGGATTTACCGACCGTCTGGATTACATCTTTGTTAAGAACGGTGCTGAGGCAATAAATG
Organism: uncultured Candidatus Planktophila sp.; assembly: GCA_964572265.1. GTDB lineage: Bacteria > Actinomycetota > Actinomycetes > Nanopelagicales > Nanopelagicaceae > Planktophila. The sequence continues at coordinate 1,900 of CAZNEQ010000040.1, read as the reverse complement.
CACGCATCATCGGGAATACCTGGCCTGAGGGCAGCATGTGGGAGTGTTCTAATGAAGCACAGCTGGAAAATACTCGCGTTGTTGCTGAAGAGATGAATATGACGATACCAAGTGGCAAAGTTTGTAATTCATCAGATCACGCAGGAATTGTCGCTCAGATAAATCTTCCTACGAACAATCAACTCTCTGAGCCGCTACCGGACCACGCACCTTTTCCAATCTCTTTTTGGAATTGGGTAGGCATAGCGATAATCGGAATACCTGCTGCAATAGTTATTGTAAGAAGAGAGCGCAAAAAGTAATCGGTTTATGGATAGAGACCGCGAAGTTTGTGGGCTTCTGCGACTCTCTTCACGCCGATCATCATCGCTGATTCGCGCCAGCTGACCTTCTTCTCAGTGGACAAAGCCTCTACTTCGCGGATTGCCTTCATCAACTGAGAATCAAGGTTCTGATAAATCTCATCTGCATCCCAGAAGAATGCCTGCTTATCTTGAACCCACTCGAAGTACGAGACGATAACACCGCCGGCGTTAGCCAAGATATCGGGAACCACGAGCACATTCTTATCTTTCAAAATAGCATCGCCTTCAGGAGTTGTTGGAGCGTTTGCTCCTTCAACAACAATCTTTGCCTTAATTGATGGCGCAGTGTGTGCAGTAATCGCATCCGCAAGGGCTGCCGGAATAAGTACATCTACCTCTAACGCTAGTAACTCTTCGTTGGTGAGGCGATCTGTACCAGGGGCATCAAGATTTCCATGCTCTTTAAAGTGGTTCCAGAGGGATTCCACTGAAGAGAAGCCAGTAACACCGCCATGAACATCGCTCACAGCAACGATTCTTAAGCCCATCTTCTCAAGTCCAACTGCGGTCCAGTAACCGACTTTTCCAAAGCCTTGGATGGCAACAGTTGCATTAAGCGGATTGATCCCCTTGGCAAGAAGTGCTTCACGCGTTGAGATAGCAACGCCATCACCGGTTGCAGATGTGCGCCCGAGTGAGCCGCCAAGTGAGATTGGCTTACCGGTAACTACGCCAGGAACTGAATAACCTGCGTTTACCGAATAGGTATCCATCATCCATGCCATGTTGCGCTCATCTGTTCCAACATCTGGTGCTGGAATATCGCGCTCCGGTCCGATGATAGGCAAGATCTCTGAGGTGTAGCGACGGGTGAGTCGTTCGTTCTCCATGCTTGAAAGTGTTGATGGATCGACCGCAATTCCACCCTTGGCGCCACCGTAAGGAAGGTTTGTCAGCGCACACTTCCAGGTCATCAACATGGCAAGAGCTACAGTCTCGTCCATATCAATATCGGGGTGGAAGCGAACACCGCCCTTTGATGGCCCGCGAGTGGTTGAGTATTGAACTCGGAAACCCTTATACATCTCAACGTTTCCATTGTCGCGGCGCAACGGGACTGCAACTTCAAGGACTCGACGAGGGGTAGACAGAGTCTGCCATTCATTATCGGAGAGCGAGAGCTGCTCGACAGCTCTGCCCAATTGACGTAGTGCGGTATCTAGTGCTGACTCCATTGTCGGCAACTTCCTTCTCTACTTTTATTTTGTGTCTTGTAAGAATTAAGAACGCAGCGCCTTTGCAAACTCCGCAAAGTCATCGACCAAGATGTCGATTTCGGTCTGTGTATGTGCAAGCGAGATTAACCACTGCTCATCCAGTCCTGGTGGGGTGATGATGCCGCGGTTAAGCGCAAAGAGCCAGTGAGCCTCAGCTACACCGAAATCTGTTGCCTTGTAATCACGATAGTTGCGAACCGGAGTCGTTGACCAAGTGACACAACCTTTGACGCCAAATCCAACAGTGTGTGCTGGCAATTTGTACTCATCAATGATGTCACCGATGCGTTCAAGTGCCTGGAAATTAAGAGCTTCCGC
>CAZNEQ010000039.1:0-11148 GCA_964572265.1 uncultured Candidatus Planktophila sp. | reverse complement strand
AGCACGCCCCGGAAAAAGGGTTGGCTCGTGTTGGAACCATTACAACTCCCCATGGCGAAATTCAAACCCCGGCATTTATTCCGGTGGGTACCAAAGCAACAGTGAAATCCGTTTTACCGGGTGCTATGGAAGATCTCGGTGCACAAGCTCTACTTGCCAACGCCTATCACTTGTACCTACAACCAGGTCCAGATGTATTGGATGAGGCCGGTGGACTTGGTTCATTTATGAATTGGGATAAACCAACATTTACCGATAGCGGCGGATTTCAAGTTCTTTCACTGGGGGTCGGGTTTAAGAAAGTTCTCGCTATGGATGCCCAGACTTTTCGCTCTGATCAGGTGATTGCTGGAAATAAGGAACGTTTGGCACATGTAGATGATGAAGGCGTAACCTTCAAATCTCACCTCGATGGATCCATGCATAGATTTAGCGCAGAGATATCGATGCAGATCCAACACAAAATCGGTGCCGATGTGATGTTTGCATTTGATGAATGCACAACTTTACACAACACACGTCCTTATCAAGAGCTAGCAATGGAGCGCACCCACAATTGGGCAATTCGTTGCCTTGACGAACATAAGCGGCTGACGGAGGAACGCAGTAATAAGCCTTATCAGGCACTTTTTGGCGTGATCCAAGGCGCGCAGTATGAGGACCTCCGTAAAGAAGCTGCAGCTGATCTTGGCTCGATGAGTTCATCCGGAATCTCCTTTGATGGTTTCGGAATCGGTGGAGCGCTCGATAAGGCAAGTCTGGGCACAATTGTCGGTTGGGTTAACTCCACTTTGCCACAAGATAAACCCCGTCACTTACTCGGAATTGGGGCACCAGAAGATCTCTTTGTCGGAGTTGAAAACGGCGTCGATACCTTTGATTGCGTTCTCGCATCACGAATCGCGCGCACCAGTGCGGTCTACACAATGACTGGACGTTTCAATGTTTCCAACGCTGGATATATTCGCGACTTCAATCCGATTGATGATGAATGTGATTGCTATACATGCAAGAACTACACCCGCGCATATCTCTGCCACTTATTCCGCGGAAAAGAGATGGTGGCGGCAACGCTAGCAACGATTCATAATGAACGGTTTATCGTTCGCCTCGTCGATCAGATGCGCCAACATTTATTAGATGGCACTTTCTATGACTTTAAGGCCGACTTCCTTGGCCGTTATCTCCACCGCAGCGGCCAAGCCTCTAATTAATTTTCGAACAATTAAAATTAAAAAGGTTTAGTGCGAGAGCTTTAACTCTTCAGCTTCAGAACCAACTGGGTTCCATCCGCCAGGAATTAACTCATCAGCCTCATCTGGTCCCCATGTTCCTTCAAAGTAAGGATGGCAACGGTGCGGCTTCTGCAAGATCTCATCAAGGATTGCCCATGAGTGCAAAACTGCATCGATACGTGTGAAGCGGAAATGATCGCCCAACATCGCAGCGCGCAATAGGCGCTCGTAAGGACCTTGGCGATCACCAAACTCAGTAAAGAATTCGACAGAGAGATCGACAGTCTCTGAAACCAGTTTTGTTCCAGGCTTCTTTGCCTGAAGTGAGATATCAACGCCATCGTTCTTACCTAGACGGAAGCGCACTTGGTTGGACTCTGCTTTTCCGAAGAGCGCACGCGGAGGTTGCTTAAATTCAACAATGACCTCAAGTACCGTCTCTGGCATTTTCTTTCCGGTGCGGAGATAGATTGGAACTCCCGCCCAGCGCCAGTTATCAATAAAGAGTTTCATAGCCACGAAAGTCTCAGTATCTGATTGTGGGGCAACGCCTTCTTCATCGAGATAACCTACAAATTGGCCACGGACCACATCATCGGCCTTGATCTCACGGATTGCAGAGAGAACCTTGATCTTCTCATTCTGCATATCTTCAGAGTTCATACTTGTAGGTGGCTCCATTGTGAGCATGGTGAGTACCTGCAAAATATGGTTCTGCAATACATCTCGAGTTGCGCCGACACCGTCATAGAACTTTCCGCGACCATCGATACCAAAATCTTCGGCCATCGTGATTTGAATATTGGAGACGTAGTTACGGTTCCAGACTGGCTCAAATAGTGTGTTGGCAAAGCGGAAGACGAGTAAATCTTCTACCGCCTCCTTGCCTAGGTAATGATCAATACGATAAATCTGCTCTTCTGGCAGCAACTTCTTCAATTCAGAATCGAGCGCCTTCGCTGATTCAAGATCGCGACCAAATGGCTTCTCTACTACTACGCGAGCACGTTTGGTAATACCGACCTCTGCAAGAGATGCAGTAATGGTGGCAAAGAATTCGGGCGCAATAGCGAGATAGATAACAGGAAGTTTGTAATCCTTAATGGTCTCAGCTAGTTCTTTAAAGGTGTTTGGGTCGTTGTAATCGCCAACAATGAGTTGCACCTCATCACGAATCTTGGCTAATACCTCTTCATCGGCATCAGACTTACGGGCACGAATAGCGCTTTCGACATTGTTACGAAAAACCTCTTGTGTCCATTTAGATGATGCCACACCAATTACCGGCATATCTAATTGGCCAAGCTCTTCTAAGTCGTAAAGTGCTGGGAATAACTTCTTCTTTGCCAAATCTCCAGTTGCACCGAAGAGCACAAGTACATCAGCCTTCATTACTTCGCCTTATCTGATGATGGCTTCTCGTTATGGCCACCGAACTTGTAGCGCATCGCGCTAAGGACTCGGTTACCAAATTCGTCATTATTGCGTGAAGCAAAACGTGAATAGAGAGAGGCGGAGAGGACGTGAGCTGGAATGCCTGCCTCGATTGCCGCTTGGACTGTCCAGCGGCCTTCACCGCTATCGCTGACCTGAGTTGAATATTCATTCAAATCATTTGATTCGTTAAGTGCTTGTGCTGTGAGATCGAGCAGCCATGATGCAACGACCGAACCACGGCGCCAAACCTCTGTTATCTCAGGAATATCTAGGTTGTAAGCAGGTGTCATCTCATCTGCCGCTTCAAAGATTGCAAGGCCTTCTGCGAATGCTGCCATCATGCCGTATTCGATTCCGTTGTGAATCATCTTTACGAAGTGGCCGGCGCCGGTTGGCCCACAGTGGAGGTATCCGTATTCAGCCTGGGATGGTTCGCCATCGCGACCATGTGTGCGTTCAGCAGCTTCAACTCCTGGGCAGAGAGCTTTGAAAATTGGATCAAGGGATGCAACGACAGCAGTATCGCCACCAATCATCAAGGAATAACCGCGCTCGAGTCCGTAAACACCACCAGATGTTCCGACATCGACAAAGTTGATTCCTTTAGCCTTAAGAAGTTCTGCATTCTTCAGGTCGTTCTTGTAATAACTATTTCCGCCATCGATGATCGTGTCGCCTGGAGAGAGAACTTCCGCCACAGCTGCGATTGTTGAATCGGTAACGCTGGCAGGAACCATTACCCAGACGGTGCGAGGAGTTGCAAGCTTTGCTGCCATATCAGCGAGATCGTTGGCGCCGATTGAGCCTTCAGCGGCGAGTGCCTTCACTGAATCTGGAGATACGTCATACACAACTGAAGTGATGTCGTGACGGTGGAGGCGGCGAACAATATTTGCGCCCATACGGCCAAGTCCGACCATGCCAAATGTAGTTGTGCTCATCAATGATTGCCTTTTTCGTTAAACAAGGGCCTCTTCGTTGAGGCACCCGTGCGAATATGGGGGTAAGTCTAGTGGATGAATTTACTCAGTGAAGAATGCGGCCTGGTCGACGATGAGGCGTGTACGCACCTGAGCGCTGACATAACTGGCTGGTATTGATAAATCACCATCAATGATTTTCGCCACTGCCTCCGCTTTGCTCTCGCCTGAAGCGACAATCCATACCTCTTTGGCTTGATTAATGAACTTCATGGTGAATGAGATTCGTGCTGCAGGTGGTTTTGGAGAATCTGTAATCGCAAAGATATTTCGCTGATCATCAAGATCTGCAACTCCTGGAAAGAGTGATGCAACGTGGCCATCGGGACCAACTCCAAGTATGTTCAAATCAATAGCGACGCCCTCGAGAGATTTTTCATAATGTGCGACCGCTTCTTCAATTGTTGCTGGTGTATCGGGCGAAAGTGATTCGTGGAGTGAAATATTGCCATTAGTGAGTTTGCCATGAAGCGGCGCCGCATTCCGCTCATTGCTCTCTAGGTCCACGAAGCGCTCGTCGCTCCACCAAATGTGAAGTCCTTGATACAACTCCGGGGCGGCATTCCAGGCAGCGCGGAGAGATTCTGAAATTTGAACACCGAGCGTTCCGCCGGTGAGCACGAGATGGAAGACGCCATTTGCCAGCAACCCAGATTCAATTGCGAGCAATATCTGGGCCGTTACTTCATCGGCTAATTCATCGCCATCTGCATACAGAGTAAGGTCGAGTTCATCTTCGATATCGGCAACAATCTCATCGAATTCATCGCTCATAATCTTTTCCCCACTTCTCTTGGAACTCTGAAACAGACATCTCATAAATATCTTCTGGGCCATCAATCTCATCCATTTGTTGACCTAGATGATGGAAGCCGAACTTCTCGATAATCCTAACTGAGGGAGTATTGCTAGGACTTACTGTGTAACGCAGAGTCTTGACTCCTGGCTGCTCAATAACCCAGCGCCACATTCCAAGAAGTGCCTCCGTTGCATAACCATTTCCCCAGAACTTTTCTTCGATACCGATTCCAATTTCCATCATTCCGACCTCATCAGGAACTCCGTGAAAACTGGTGCTGCCAATAATCTCTCGGCTTTCGCGCAACACAATGAATCTTACAAACCACTTATTGGTAGAAGGATCCACCTTTACCTGTGGCACTCGCCAACCAAGAGGGCCGGATTCGTGAATCAAATTCTGATATGGATTTGTGATATCTCGGCCGGCTATCGCAAGGAGATCGCTCTTCTCTTCGAAGAGTGAAATGAGTCCTGATACCGGAATATGGTGAAGTTCTAGACGTGTGGTTTCGATGAGAGGTTCGTGCACACTGCGAAGTATTACATGTCCGAAGTCCTATAGGAGGAAGAGTGCCTTCGCCTTCTCAACCGCATCATTGCGACCATCAGCCTCGAGCTTCTTATATAAATTCTTGAGGTGTGTCTTCATCGTGTTCTGTGAAATATGAAGTTCGCCCGCGATGACAGTTAATGTGCGCCCAGTAGAGAGTTGGCGCAAAATCTCTAATTCGCGCTTCGTGAGGGACTGATGTCCTACGGTCATGATGTTTCCTCGCTCATTCATTCTCTCTGCCATTGCTGTTGCTAGTTCTTCGTTGTAAACCGTCGGGTAATCATTTGCGATTCTGATGATCAGATTTCCCATTTCATCACGCTGGCGCAAAAAGGTTTCCCTTGCACCTACTTCAGAACCGACCTTCATCGCTCGTTGCATTGCAGGTTGGGCGATATTTTCGGCATCAAGGTGGATTGAGGCTTCCATCAGATGCTTCCAAATAATTTCGCGAGGAGTTTTCTCTGGAAGCTTCTTAGCATCCTCACTGAGGCTCTTCCGCCCTCGATACTCGTCAACGGCCATTCGATATTGCTGGGTATCTCGAATTTTCGGTGCTCGATTTACCAATTTTTCCAAACGGTCGAAATCACCCAACCGACGTCGCACGCACATTTCGTTTATATCAATCAAGGTATGAAAGTTATTGTTCGAATCAAAAGAATCCACGAAATTTCTAGACTCTTTAACGCGCTGCAAAGCGAGGGAATTGTTACCGCTATACGAGAGGTGCTCAATAATGTTTTTGTCTGCAGTGAAGTACCAATGCCATTGTTTCCATTGATAAGCATTTGCCCGTATCTGCTCAAATATTGCCAGTGCCTCTTGGTGGCGACTAAATTCCAACAAGCAACGGGCAGAGATGTACATGACATCTAACGGCCCATGATTTCCAACGAATCCATTTTCTAGGCATTGATTGAGAGCAATCGTCGCAACTTCATAAGTGCGCCGATACTCGCCACATTGATGTAGGTACATAGCTTGAATGACAAGGAGAAATGTATGCGAGGTGTAGAGGGAGGTTTCTCTCCCTAGACGCTGAGAAAGCTTGTAAATCTCCTCGACTCCATCGACATCGTTGTAGATATATCTCTTAGTAGCGAGCAAGCGAAGGAGATTGATTTGGTCATCGACGCCAAGGTAATTCTCTGGGGTGCCAATTTTCAAGGCCGCGATGTTCGCTTCTAACTCGTCAAACCTTCCTAAGGTTAGGAGCGAATAACATGATGCTGCAATCGCGAATTGCTTGAAGAATGCCCCTCCGGGAGATTTTTCCGCGAGAAGATCCAGTTTGGTAATCTCTACTTGAGCGCGACCAAAATCAAGATCAGCAAGGTGGCCGGCAGCCAATACAGTTGCTTTCTTTAACTCTCCATCAACGCTTTCATCGCCAGCAAATGCAGCCCAGCGAATGAGATCTCCTCCATGGCCAGTTGCCTGCTTTGCTCGCGCCGCATTTGGAAAGAGTTCTGTGATCTTTCCTTCATCGCCAGCCTGGAAAGCATGGTCAATAGCAGCGCTAGGACGCCCTAACTTTTCAAAGTATGAAATCAGTCTCTTGTGGATTTCAATCTTGAGCTCTGGCTCTCGGCGTAATTTCTCTAAAAATATCTGGCGCACCATTGGCGAAAAAACGTAGCCACTGCGCGGATCGCGAGAAAGTGTAAATATTTCTCCTTTGTGGGCAATTGCATTAATGAGATCAAATGAGTAGTTCTCCCCTAGAATGAACCGAGCTTCATCTAATGAGAACACTTCTAAAACCGAGAGACGCTTACACGCATCAATGATTTCTGGGTCTAGGTTCTTGATCACCAAGAGAGCGAGCGCGCGTAGCGGCTCTACGGTTGATGAGATGATGTCTCCAAAATCAACATCCACTCCCCGGTTCTGGATATGTGCCCGAAGTAATGAAGTCGCCGATGGCCATCCTGCAGCACCGTGCAAGACTTTTCGGCTCACTTCATTGAGTTCTAAACCAGCGTTGTGGGCATACCTTTCAATTTCTTCATCTGAGAATCGCAAGTCATTCACGGTAACAACTTTGATCGCCCCTCGTGATGCGCAGGTGGCGTAGATCTCCTCAATCGCTTCTCTTCGAATTGCTACAAAGTGAATGTTCGATGGAAATTGCTCGACTAGTTGGTTAGCGATCTCAACATCTGTGGCGCTCTCACTGCGCAAGTTATCGAGTACAAAGATGTATTCGCGCCCCGTTAGAAGAAGTTCATTTCCCCACCGTCTGACAACTTCGGTCGGACGAATTGGCTGTTCTTTTTCAAACCATGGAGCAAAATCAGGGAGCACTCTCCTTGTTGCCATGATTAACATCGCCGACATCTCGTTGATTGTGTCCGTGTTGGCAACGGTCATCCAGATAACGCCTTTGCTCTGATTCTGCGCCCATTCGGCAACGAGTGATGATTTGCCATATCCACCCGGTGCGATCACAAAAGTCGTACCAGAGGGTTCGTTATCGAGGAGCGGGAAGAGGTGTTTACGAGAAAGATTTCCGGGAGGAAGGTTTGGGATCAGGGTGCGCGAAAGCGTGACATCTACGCTCTTTTCACCCGCCATAGGTGAAGAATCTCTTATTTTGCGGTGAAAGTGGAGAGTAAATCACCCCTGAAAGGGTGAGATGTGAGGGTGAATCTCACCCCATTCCGCATTACTCGATGCGGGTAAATATCTGGTCGAAGACTTCCTGCGGCTGCGCACCGGAGATCGCAAATTTCATATCGATGACATAGAAGGGAACTCCGTTGGCGCCGAGTTGGTGAGCCAAGTTTTGATCCGCGCTGACTTGATCCGCAAATTCGCCGGAATCCAACAATGCTTGAGCAGCACCTGAATCGATACCTATGGAAGTGGCGACAGCTATCAAATCTTCGTGAGAAAAAATTGGAAGCTTCTTCTCGAAATATGCAGAGTAGATGGCTTCCAAAAGTTCATCGCCTTTACCGATTTTCTCGGCCCACAGAATGAGGCGATGTGCATTAACGGTATTTCCAGAGAGAGTTTCAGTAAGGTCATAGCAGAGCCCCTCACCATCAGCGATGGAGCAGACATTTGCTTGCATCGCGGCAACTTGTTCTTTATCGATCTTGTACTTGGTTGCCAGCATTTCATCGGTGCGCACAACATCTCGAGCATCGGGCTGCAACTGAAATGCGCGATGACGAACAATTACCTCGCGACCACCAGCGTGATTGGTGATTGCCTTCTGTAAACGCCTGCGCCCGATAAAACACCACGGACATACAACATCAGACCAGATATCAATCTCAATCGGAGATGACTGGATAGCTTCACTCATTAATTAAGCGACTGCATCAAAGGCTTCTGCAAGAACGCCTAGTGCATCCTTGAGAAGTTCATCAGTGATAACCAATGGTGGCAAGAAACGAATGACGTTTCCATAAGAACCAGCAGTCAGGATTAGTACTCCCTTGCTCTGGCAGTACTTAATCACCTTAGCCATGAGCTCGGGATTTGGATCCTTTGATCCAGCTTTCACGAGTTCGATTGCAATCATGGCGCCACGTCCACGGATTTCACCAATCTCTGGGTGCTTAGCTTGAATTTCTTTCAGTGCTGAAACCAAAATTCCTTCGAGATGGCGAGCGCGTTCGACTAACTTCTCGCTCTCAATAATTTCAATTGCTGCAAGTGATGCGGCGCAAGCGATTGGGTTTCCGCCATATGTGCCACCAAGGCCACCAATATGGGAAGAATCCATGATCTCTGCGCGCGCAGTAACAGCTGCGAGAGGAAGTCCGCCTGCGATTCCCTTAGCGGTAACAATCATGTCTGGTTCGACGTTCTCGTTATTGACTGCGAACCAATCACCGGTACGTGCAAAGCCTGATTGAACTTCATCAGCGATGAAGACAATTTTGTTCTCAGTTGCATATTTCGAGAGGCCAGGGAGGAATCCCTTTGGTGGAACGATAAATCCACCTTCGCCTTGAATTGGCTCGATGATGATGGCTGCAACGTTATGTGCGCCAATCTCTTTCTCAATCTTGGTCGTGACCATCTTGAGCGCATCTTCGGTAATGGTCGCCTGATTGCCCATCCAGCGATATGAGTAAGGCATAGGCATGCGATAAATCTCATTCGCAAATGGGCCAAAACCTTCCTTGTATGGAACGTTCTTTGCAGTCAGCGCCATAGTGAGGTTGGTACGACCGTGATAGGCATGCTCGAAGACGACAATTGCAGGGCGCTTTGTGTAGTGACGTGCAATCTTGATTGCATTTTCCACTGCCTCGGCACCTGAGTTCTGCAAGATTGACTTCTTCTTAAAGTTTCCTGGGGTAAGTCGGTTGAGCGCTTCGCAGACTTCGATATATCCCATGTAAGGGGCGGTGGTGAAGTTGGTATGGGTAAAGGCAGCAACTGCTTCCTGAACGCGCTGCACCACAAGCGGCGCTGCATTTCCAACGTTGACTACACCGATACCAGCACCGAGATCGATGATGCGGTTGCCATCGATGTCCTGCAAGATTGCATCCGATGCGCGCTCAATAATGACGGGGATTGCTGTTCCTAGCCCACCTGAAACCGCCTCTTTACGACGCTGCATTGCAGCTGTTGAAAGTGGCCCTGGAATCTCAGTGACCAAATGGCGTGATTGTGGGAGTTTTTCAGTCATGGCCTAAGTCTAAACCCTTATAAATACTGCGCCAGCCCAACCATGAGACTCATGCCCGTAGAATTGAAGCATGAGTGACCTCCGCAACAGCGCACCTCTTCTCGATGCTTATCTCTCTTACTTTGAGAGCGCTCATACACCTTTCACGATTCCAGGTCATAAGCAGCGAACCTCTCGACTTGATCTTGGACTCGGCGCGGTGGTTGATAGCGATACACCTTTATATGGCGGCCTTGATGAAATTAAGTTAACCAATAAGACATTGATAAAGGCGGAAAAATTAGCTGCCGACTTCTGGGGCGCGGATTATGCGCGTTTTTCAACCGGTGGTTCTACCCATGCCAACCAAGCAATTGTTCTAGCCCTTGGTGCACCTGGCGATCGTGTTGCTGTTTCGCGTACTGCACATCGTTCAATCCTGTCAGCTCTCGTTCTTGCCGGGCTCGAGCCAGTATGGATGTCACCGGATATCGATGAAGCGACCAGTGTTCCCATTGGGATTGGTATTGCTGAATTAGAACGGGCACTTGGTGAAAAGCCAATTGCTGTTCTACTGACAGAACCGGGTTATCTCGGCACGCTGTCCGATTTACCAACACTGATTAAAGCTGCACATGCACAATCTGTCCCGGTGATTCTTGATGCTGCATGGGGTGGGCACTTTGGATTTCACCCTGAACTCCCCCGGCACGCCCTACAACTCGGCGCCGATGCTTTGATTACAAGTGTTCATAAGGCGTTGCCTGGATATAGCGCCTCTGCCCTACTTCTAGCACAAGGTAAATACCTCAACTTAGATCGTATTGAACAAAGCTTTGAGACAACGCATACAACTTCACCGGCTGGTGCACCTCTCGCATCTATCGATGGTGTACGTGCGCTACTGCAAACTCGAGGCACTGAACTCATCTCAGAGCTCTTCAACAACGTAAAGAGATTTAAAGAGCTAGTACAAGCTGAGTTCGCTCTGCCAGTTTTCTTGTATCCCAGCGATTTTCCTGAAGGACGCTTTGATCCCACCAAGATTGTCCTTCGCGTTCAGCAGTTAGGTACCTCAGGGGTTGAGGTTGAGAAGGAGCTCCAATCGGCAGGTATTCGGGTGGAGATGGCTGATCGCGACACAATTGTTTTCTTGGCAACCTTTGCTGATACCGAAGCTGAGTTCGATGCTCTCGCTGATGCACTTATTCCCATTCTCAAGCGCCGACAAGAGCAGCGTCGCGAAAGTGCGACAGCGCTGAGCTGGTCCGTGGTACCTCAGCGCGGAATATCAATGCGCGATGCCTATTTTGCGAAGACTGAAATGATCGATGCAGCCAAGGCTGAAGGTCGAATCTCAGCTGATCTCATCGCGCCATATCCACCAGGTGTTGCCGTTGTTGCTCCTGGCGAAATATTGACTACTCAGATTCTTCAAGGGCTAAAGGCCTCAAAAGAGGCAGGTGTGCGAATTGCTTATGCAACCGACCCAACACTTACTTC
>CAZNEQ010000038.1:0-11212 GCA_964572265.1 uncultured Candidatus Planktophila sp. | reverse complement strand
GGTGAACCATGTCAGGCCATTCCAAGTGGGCAACGACTAAACATAAGAAGGCTGTTATTGATAGCCGCCGTGCCAAGAATTTCGCCAAGTTGATCAAGGCGATTGAGGTTGCAGCGCGCAATGGTGGACCGGATATCGACGGAAACCCAACGCTCTTTGATGCGATTGCAAAGGCTAAGAAGAACTCGATGCCGGCTGACAATATCGAACGCGCTGTAAAGCGCGGTGCTGGTCTCGAATCTGGTGGGGCCGATTGGCAGACCATCATGTATGAGGGATATGGCCCTAACGGCGTCGCCATCATGATCGAGTGTCTCTCTGATAATCGAAATCGTGCAGCATCCGAAGTACGCGTTGCTGTCACCCGTAACGGTGGCACTATGGCAGATCCTGGTTCGGTCTCATATCTCTTTAACCGCAAAGGCGTCATCATCGTCAATAAAGCGGTAGGCGCTACTGAAGATACGATTTTAGAGGCAGCTCTGGAAGCTGGTGTCGAAGAGGTTAACGACCTCGGAGAATCCTTTGAAGTTGTATGCGAAGCATCAGATCTCGTTGCAGCGAGAACTGCTCTACAGGCAGCAGGGATTGATTATGAATCTGCTGATTCATCCTTCCTGCCATCGATGATGATCCCACTAGATGCAGAGGGCGCAACCAAAGTCTTCGAACTTATCGACGCTATTGAGGAACTCGACGATGTGCAGAATGTCTACGCAAATTTCGATGTATCCGATGAGGTAATGGCAAGCCTTTCTTAAGGACCCCACCTCTTGCCGATAGGCTGCTCTCTATGAGCGCAACGAAGATCATTATGGGTATTGACCCAGGTCTTACTCGTTGCGGAGTAGGTGTGATCGCTCAAAAGAGCGCGAAGGAGCTCTCTTTGCAAGATGTGGGAGTCATTCTTACTCCAACTGATGCACCGTTGGAGAAGCGACTACTTCAACTTGAGATAGAAATTGAAGCGTGGATTGAACGCAATAAACCGGATGTTATTGCAGTAGAAAGAGTTTTTGCTCAACACAATGTGCGAACCGTCATGGGTACTGGCCAAGCCGCAGGTATTGCACTTTTGATGGCCGCCAGACGTGGACTTCCCATCGCGCTCCACACGCCCTCAGAAGTAAAAGCTGCAGTAACTGGATCGGGGCGAGCTGGCAAAGTTCAAGTGGCAGAGATGGTGAAGCGAATTCTTTCGCTCGAAGTAATCCCAAAGCCAGTTGATGCTACAGATGCGCTTGCGCTGGCGATCACTCACGCATGGCGCGGAGAAGGAACTTCACGACTTGCTGCCGCAGTCAAGGCTGAACGCGAACGCGTTGCTAAACTGAGGAACTCATGATCGCCCAACTCACCGGCACAGTTCGCCACCTCACCACAGAGAAAGTGGTTCTAGAGGTTGGGGGAGTTGGTTATGCAATTTCACTAACGCCTCGCGCCTCTCTTCAAATAACGATGGGTGCTGCTCTCACGCTATCGACCACTCTGGTTGTGCGGGAAGATTCCTTGACGCTATTTGGTTTCTTGGATCCACATGAACGAGATATCTTCGAAACCCTTCAATCGGTTTCCGGAATAGGTCCAAAAGTTGCACTTGCTATTACGGGCGCTCTATCGCCGGATGAATTAGCTCAGGCGATTGCCTCTGAAGATGTGAAGACGATTGAGAAGGTTCCGGGAATTGGCAAGAAAGGTGCGCAACGCCTCATCCTCGAATTAAAGGGCAAATTAGTTTCAGATAGCGCACCACAACTTACATCGTCGCATCATGGCGTCAGAGATCAGCTACTTGCCGCTCTTACCGGTCTAGGCTTTAGCGCAAAGGAATCAGATTTGGCGATAAATGCAAGCCTCAATCAGTTAGCAGAAGATGGCATTGATCCGACCACGTATTCATTGGCAGATTTACTAAAGCTCACTCTGCAAAGCGGTAAGCGATGAACGATCGAATCGTTGACCCAGAACTCGTTCGTTCTTCCAGTGAAGAATCCACGGCCGAGCTAGCGCTACGTCCAAAATCTCTCAACGAATTTGTGGGGCAACACCGAGTACGGGAACAGTTAAGCGTTCTCCTCACCGCTGCAAAATCTCGTGGAGCATCGGCAGATCACATCTTGCTCTCTGGACCACCAGGTTTGGGTAAGACAACTTTGGCGATGATTCTCGCAGGTGAGATGGGTGCTCCTATTCGAATCTCGAGCGGTCCAGCAATCACTCACGCCGGAGACCTTGCTGCGATTCTCTCTTCATTGGTCGAAGGCGAAGTTCTCTTCCTGGATGAGATTCATCGCCTCTCTCGTCCAGCGGAAGAGTTGCTCTATATGGCGATGGAAGATTTTCGAGTAGATGTCATCGTTGGTAAAGGCCCTGGTGCAACTTCAATTCCTCTGCAGTTGCCACACTTCACATTGGTAGGCGCTACTACTCGTGCCGGTTTGTTGCCATCTCCGCTCCGCGATCGTTTCGGGTTCACAGCACATCTTGATTTCTACGAGAGCGAAGAGCTGGAGAAAATTTTAAGTCGAAGCGCTGCACTTCTCGGGCTGACTATTGATGGCAAAGCAATCGCTGAAATCGCAGGGCGCTCTCGTGGAACACCTCGTATCGCCAACCGTTTACTTCGCCGAGTACGTGATTTTGCTCAGGTCTCTGGTTCTTCAAATCTCACACTGGCGCATGCACTTGAAGCGCTCACCATTTATGAGGTCGACGAGAAAGGCCTTGATCGCCTCGATCGGGCTGTACTCCTTGCATTAATCGATCGTTTCGGGGGTGGACCAGTCGGAGTTTCGACTCTGGCTATCGCCGTAGGCGAGGAGGTGGAGACAGTCGAGGCGGTGGCAGAGCCATTCCTCGTTCGAAATGGACTTTTGGCGCGCACCCCTCGTGGTCGGGTGGCTACTCAGGCTGGATACATTCATGTAGGACGAACACCACCTGCCAATAGCGCCACTCTTTTCGACACCTCGCCGTAGTAACGCCTAGACTCTGCCCCTATGTCCACACCTACAAAACCCGTGAAGAGCACTGGGCGCCCAGGGCGTTCCCTCGCAATCTTGGCCCTCATCCTTGTTGGCCTCACTGCGACCGCTCTATTGCAAGGCGCAACTTCAGTTCGACTCGGTCTCGACCTCCGCGGAGGAACGAGCGTGACTTTGCAGCCTCGCGCATCCAATGATGCAAATAAGATCACTTCAGAGGCAATCGACCAAGCAGTTTCAATCATTCGTCAGCGCGTTGACTCTCTTGGCGTTGCTGAATCTGAAGTAACTGCGCAAGGAAGTGGAACCAACCGACAGATTGTTATCTCCGTCCCTGGAGATTCAGGTCGTCGCGTGGTGGATCTTGTAGGACAGACTGCTGAGCTTCGCTTCCGTCAGGTCTTGGCGACAGCGCCAGGTACCGCGGGAACAGGTACAGATGCAGCAACTCCTGCTACAGGTGTAGCTGCCGATCTCAATGCAAAGTTCGCAGCGCTCGATTGCACCAATCCTGAAAATCTTCAGGGAACTGGTGCGGATGCTCCAAGTGACACGATTGTCGCTTGTGATCGCACTGGATCAAGTAAATATATTCTCGCTCCAGCAGAGGTGCTGGGTCAGCAGGTATCGAAAGCTGAATCAGGCATTGACACTCAAGCAGGAAATATCTGGACGGTCTCACTTACATTTAATGGCGACGGAACGAAGGCATTTGGAGCGCTCACTGCTCGAGTAACTTCTCTTGCTTCCCCACAGAACCAGGTAGCTATTGTTCTTGATGGACTTGTCGTCTCTGCTCCATCAATCAATGAGGCAATTCCATCTGGAAATGCGCAAATCACTGGAAACTTTACTCAGGTTGAGGCTCAGGATTTAGCAAATGTTCTTAAGTACGGTGCCCTTCCACTCGCATTCGATCGTGGTGAAGTGCAGCAGGTATCACCAACACTTGGTGCGGATCAGTTGGAGGCAGGTCTTCTTGCTGGCGTTCTCGGCCTGCTCTTGGTATTTATCTTCTCGCTTCTCTACTACCGCGTTCTGGGCTTAGTTTCAGTGAGCTCATTGCTAGTTGCGGCGCTTTTGGTTTACTTGAGCTTCCTTATCCTTGGCAAGGCTGTTGGATTTACCTTGACCTTGGCGGGTATCGCTGGCGCAATTGTTGCCATCGGTGTTACGGCTGACTCATTTATTGTCTATTTCGAACGTGTTCGAGATGAAGTTCGCGAAGGACGTTCACTACGCACGGCTGTTGAAACTGGATGGGCACGCGCTCGTCGAACCATCATCGTCGCGGACATGATCTCAGTCCTCGCTGCGGTTCTGCTCTACTTCTTTGCAGTGGGCGGAGTTCGCGGCTTTGCTTTCACACTTGGCTTAACAACCTTGATTGACCTCCTTGTGGTCTTTATCTTCACAAAGCCGTTGGTTTCACTCATCGTTCGGATTAACTTCTTTGCCTCTGGTCACAAGTTATCTGGATTCCAAATCAAAAAGAAAGTTTCTACAGAAGGCATGGAGGGTTAATTCGATGGCTCGTCTTTCAGGACTCGGTAACCGTCTCTACTCTGGTGAGACCTCTTTCAACATTATCGGCAATCGTAAGCGCTGGTATTCAATCTCTGCAGTTTTCATTCTCATCTCATTCGGTGCGTTGGCTATTCAGGGACTCCACCTCGGAATCGAATTCAAGGGTGGATCTTCTTACACGGTCAATAAGTCTGACACCACAGTGACAGAAGCTCGTGCCGCTGTCGAAGCAACCGGCGTTGTGGGTGACGTCATTGTCCAGAAGATTGGCAACGACAAGGTTCGCATTCAAACTGGATCCGTAACTAACGCAGAGTCTGCTGCAATTGAGCAGGCTCTCGTAGAGAAGTTTGCGGTCAATATTGAAGATATTGATACCCAGATTGTCGGTCCTTCATGGGGTAAGGAGATTACAAAGAAGGCGCTCTATGGTTTGTTCGCCTTCCTCCTTGCCGTAATGCTCTTCTTGGCTATGACATTTGAGCCAAAGATGGCGATTGCCGCAATCGTGGCAGTTGTCCATGACGTCTTTATTACCGTAGGTATCTACGCACTTGTCGGTTTCGATGTCACACCTGCGACGATTATCGGATTCCTTACGATTCTCGGATACTCGCTCTATGACACCGTGGTCGTCTTCGACAAGGTTCGAGAGAACACCAAATCGATTGCTGCCTCCGGTAAGAGCACTTACTCTGATGCAGCGAACTTAGCTGTTAACCAGACAATCGTCCGCTCTGCAAACACTTCCATCATCGCTCTCTTGCCTGTTGGATCGATCCTCTTTGTTGGTGCAGGACTCTTGGGCGCGGGAACTCTGAAAGATCTCTCGCTTGCGCTCTTCATTGGTCTCGCAGTTGGTACCTACTCATCAATCTTTATTGCGCCACCATTCTTGGCCTCGCTTCGCGAGAAGGAGCCAGCAATGATCGCTCTCGCAAAGCGCGTAGCAGCCCGTGGGGGAGCGGCGCCATCTGTCTCAGAGGTCCATGCTGTCCGTCCTTCAACTGGTCGCGGTCCTCGCAATCAACCAAAGCGCAAGGGTCGCAAGTAACCCCTAACGCGCATGGCTGATATATCTCTGATTGACCCACTTATTGGGTCGCTCAGAGAGCATTACGAGAGCGTTGATGTAGAGCTTCTTAAGCGCGCCTTTACTGTCGCCAACGAAGCGCATGCCGGGCAATATCGAAAATCCGGCGAGGAGTACATCACTCATCCAGTTGCCGTCTCGGAGATTCTCGCTTCTCTTGGTCTCAACGCCACGACCGTTGTTGCGTCGTTACTTCATGACACAGTTGAAGATACGCCTTACTCGCTCGAACAGTTGCGTGCGGATTTTGGTGATGAGATCGCTAACCTCGTTGATGGAGTAACGAAGTTAGATAAATTGACGTACGGCCCAACTGCTGAGGCCGAGACAGTTCGCAAAATGGTGATCGCTATGTCACGCGACATCAGAGTTCTCGTCATCAAACTAGCGGACCGACTCCATAACGCACGTACTTGGGGATATGTCGAGAGCGAGAGCGCTGCCAGAAAGGCACGTGAAACGCTCGACATCTATGCACCGCTCGCACATCGGCTCGGAATGAATGCCATTAAATGGGAGTTAGAGGATCTCAGTTTTGCGGTGATTGAACCGAAAAAGTTTGAAGAGATTACTCGCCTTGTGGCAGAGCGCTCACCTTCACGCGATGCTCTCACCGCAGAAGTAATTAACGCAGTCGAAGAAGATCTCGCTAAAGATGGAATCCAATCCACTGTGACTGGTCGCAAGAAGCATTTCTATTCTGTCTATCAGAAGATGGTGGTTCGCGGTCGAGACTTTAACGATATCTATGATCTTGTCGGCATACGAGTCTTGGTAAACGATGTAAAGGATTGCTACGCAGTACTCGGTTCGATACACGCTAGGTGGAGTCCTGTTCCTGGGCGTTTCAAAGATTACATTGCGATGCCTAAGTTCAACTTGTATCAGTCACTGCATACGACAGTAATTGGCCCCAACGGAAAAGCTATTGAGATTCAGATTCGCACTTACGATATGCATAGTCGTGCTGAATTCGGTATCGCGGCGCATTGGAAGTACAAGCAAGGGGGAGAGCAGAAATCTCCGGAGATGCTCTGGTTGCGACAACTCCACGAGTGGCAGAAAGAGACGGAAGACCCTTCCGAATTCCTTGAGGCTCTCCGTTTCGACCTTGGCAGTCCGGAGGTATTCGTCTTCACTCCAAAGGGTTCTGTTATTGCACTGCCAGGAGGTTCAACTCCGGTGGACTTTGCCTTCTCGGTGCATACCGATGTGGGACTTCGTTGCGCCGGAGCAAAGGTCAATGGTCGATTAGTTCCGCTGGAGTCGAAACTCAACAATGGAGATGTCGTTGAAATCGTCACAAATAAATCGGATTCTGCAGGCCCAAGCCGCGACTGGCTCAACTTTGTAAAGAGTCCGCGAGCTCGCTCGAAAATCAAAGCTTGGTTCTCGAAAGAGCGTCGCGAGGAAGCCATTGATGCTGGCCGTGAATCAATCGCGCGACAGATGCGTAAAGCAGGTCTTCCATTGCAGAAGATATTTGCCGGACACGCTCTTCTCGAACTCGCGCACGATCTTCATTATGCAGATATCGAGGCGCTTTATAGCGCAGTAGGCGATGGCCACGTCTCTGCAGCTTCGATCATCGAAAAACTCGTTCTCTCAATGGGAGTAGAAGATTCGCATCCAGAGCCATCAGTTGAAGCAATTCCAACCGCAAATCTTGCGGCAAAGCGCACCAGCACTGCAATCAAGGTTGAGGGCGTCGATGATGTACTGGTCAAACTTGCACGTTGCTGTACTCCGGTGCCTGGCGATGAGATTTTGGGATTTATCACAAAGGGATCAGGAATCTCCGTGCATCGAGTTGATTGCGTCAATGCTTCGGATTTAGTGACCCACCAGAGAGAGCGCATTGTCGGAGTCTCCTGGCTTCCAGGCGCTGGCAGTATCTTCCTGGTCAATATTCAAATTGAGGCGCTCGATCGGGCAAGATTGCTCGCTGATGTGACAAGAACGCTATCCGAACAGCATGTAAACATTCTGAGCGCAGCGGTGAGCACCTCAAAGGATCGCGTTGCAATATCAAAGTTCACCTTTGAGATGGCAGATGCAAAGCATCTCGACTCTGTACTTGCAGCGGTGCGAAACGTCGAAGGTGTTTACGACGTCTACAGAACCTGATTCACAAAGGTTTTTTCAAGTTTGTTTATACGAGAATGTCTACTTGAATTCAGCGAGCGATTTCTCTGCCTCAACCAACCAGACCTTTCGAGCAGCAGCTGAATCAAGCGCTTCCTGCGCTTTCTTCGCATTGCCGGCAGCCTGTGCTTTGGCGGCAGCTTTCTCGTAGTTAGCAATTGACTCGTTGAGCTGGGCAACGACATCTGCGGCACGCGCCTTCGCTGCTGGGTCGCTCTTGCGCCACAGCTCTGCCTCAGCGTTCTTAATTGCCTCTTCCACAACAGCGATACGTGCATCAAGTGCGGCACGCTTGTCGCGATTGGTGATGCCAATCTTGCTCCACTCGCCCATAAGGTTACGGAACGCTGCCTTTGCAGCCTTGGCATCTGTAAATGGAATGAGCGCCTCAAAACGTGGCACCATCTCTTCACGCTTAATGAGATTGGCGCTCATGCTTACTTCGCGCTTTTCAAGATCTGCGTTCTTTGCAGCAAAGAACTGATCTTGTGCCGCTTTAAATCGAGCCCACAACTTCGCATCATCGTTCTTCTTGCCTCGGCCAGCAGCCTTCCATTGATCCATCAATGCTTTGAATCGTCGAGCGGTTGCAACCCAATCAGTACTGGTTGCTAGCTTCTCTGCTTCAGCGACTATCGCCTCCTTTGCTGAAGAGACTTTCTCTGAAGCTGCCTCAAGTTGCGAGAAGTGTGCCCGGCGGCGCTTATCAAATTTATTTCGTGAAGCGGAGAAGCGCTTCCAGAATTCGCCATCGACTTTCTTATCGAGACGAGGTGCAGCTTTCCACTCATCAAGGAGAACCTTGAGGCGGTCGCCAGTTGCCTTCCATGATTCAGAGAGCGCGAGAGACTCTGCCTCTGCAACAATCTTCTCTTTCTCGATCAATATCTGTTCGCGTCGAGCGGCCTTTGCTGCAGCTTCTTGTGCCTTCTTCGCTTCGTATGCTTCACGATGACCTTCAATGAGGGGTTCAATCTGCTCGACTGATGCAGCGAGCGCAGCAAGATCTCCAACGCCATTGAGCTCTGCCACCTGTTGGCGCAATTTTTTCACGGCCTCATAGGCATCCTGAGGCACAATCGCACCGCTGGTAACGCGTGCAGCAGTCAACGCAACTTCAGATGCTAGAGCTTCAAACTTACGAACAAAGTATGCGAGCGCTTCTTCGGCGCTCTTTCCAGGATATGAGCCAACGGGCTTTTCTCCTTGTGGAGTTCGGACATAGACAGTCCCATCTTCGCCTACGCGACCAAAGGCGGCAGGATCTCCAATCAGAGCAGATGCGGCGCTCACATTGTTCTTAGCGGCCTGAGCAATCTCACTTGGGTTATGTGTCTCTGTCATGGTTTTCCCTTTCAGCGCGTGGAAGCCTGGTGGCCTCTTCCGTTATCAGCGGTTGTAATGAACAAAAGGTACCCTGTCCTACCAATCGTCGTAAATCGCGGGTCAACTGCCTACGCTGGCCAGAAGGAGATTTCATGCTCATTCGCTCATTTGTCGCCCCGATGTTCGCGACCAATTGCTGGATTATTGCCTCCGCCAAGGGGTCGGAGTGCATCATCGTGGACCCGGGAATGACTGACATAAGTTCTGAGGTTGAGATGATTGTTGAGGAAGAGGGTCTGAAGCCCGTAGCTGTACTCCTCACCCATGGACATCTCGACCACACCTTCTCTGTTAAACCACTTGCCGATGGATACGGCATTCCTGCTTATATTCATCCGGAAGATCGACGGTTTATCGCAGACCCAATTGGAATCCATGGAACGCAATTCGCAGAGAGTCTGGCGGGGATGAGCTTCTTTGAACCCGAGAAGGTTGAGCTCCTCAAAGATGGTTCCATCCTTGATTTGGTAGGCCTCACAATCAAGGCGATCCACGCACCTGGACATACTCGCGGATCGCTGATGTTTACAGTCGATGATGAGCTCCTCGTCAGCGGCGATGTGCTCTTTGCGGGCTCGATTGGTCGCACTGATCTTCCTACTGGCAGTTCCAGCGATATGAAGCACACTTTGAAGAAGAAAGTTCTCACACTCGATGATGGTCTTCGCGTTCTTCCTGGACATGGGGGAGAGACCACAATCAAATATGAACGCAAAACCAACCCGTATCTGAAAGAATTGCAGTAACGAAGGGTCAATTGATGAAGTATGAGAAGCTAGCTGCGCCCAAGGGCGTTCGGGAGTATTTGCCGCCCGAATCCCAAGCGTTCGAATGGGTGCGCCAGCAACTCATCGCTCCCGCCAAACGAGCTGGGTATCAATTGATGGAACTCCCCGTCTTTGAAGACACTGCGCTCTTCAACCGCGGAGTGGGCGAATCCACTGACGTCGTAACGAAAGAGATGTACACCTTCGAAGATCGTGGTGGCCGCTCCATCACCTTGCGTCCCGAAGGAACTGCAGGTGTGATGCGTGCAGTAATCGAATCAAATCTTGACCGTGGACAGCTGCCAGTTAAAGTCTGGTATTCAGGTCAGTTCTTTCGCGCCGAACGCCCACAAGCAGGGCGTTACCGTCAGTTCTATCAGGTTGGCATTGAAGCGATTGGATTAGATGATCCGGCTCTTGATGCCGAAGTAATCGCAATCGCAGACCAGGGCTTTAAGAATTTAGGTCTAAAGAATTATCGACTAGAGATAACCTCATTAGGTGATGCTCAATCTCGCGCCGCACATCGCGTTGATCTCATGAAGTTTATCGAGAAACTCGAACTCGATGAGGCAACTC
This sequence comes from uncultured Candidatus Planktophila sp., assembly GCA_964572265.1. GTDB lineage: Bacteria > Actinomycetota > Actinomycetes > Nanopelagicales > Nanopelagicaceae > Planktophila. The sequence goes on along the minus strand of CAZNEQ010000038.1, from coordinate 731 downwards.
GAACAAGAGCAGAGCTCAATCCACTGAGACTCTTTGATGATAAGCGTCCAGATATTAAGGAAGCGATGTCTGCGGCCCCCGTCCTCATGGATTATTTATCAGAGTATTCGCGAAATCATTTCGAGAATGTAAAGAGCTATCTCGATGATCTGAATATTTCCTACGTCGTCAATAAGAGAATGGTGCGCGGTCTCGATTACTACACCGGAACGACTTTTGAATTCGTGCATGAAGATTTGGGTGCGCAGAGTGGCATCGGTGGCGGCGGTCGTTATGACGGGCTGATGGAGGTGCTTGGTGGTCAATCTCTCTCAGGAATTGGCTTTGGATTAGGCGTCGATCGTGCGCTGCTAGCCGCAATTGCAGAGAACACAGTTCCAGTTGCGGACTTCACTTCAGACCTTTTCCTCATTCCATTGGGGGAGGTCAATAAGAGCGTAGTACTGATGATTGCCGCCGAAATTCGAAAATCTGGCTTTACCGCCGAAGTCGCATTCGGCGATCGCTCTCTTAAGGGGGCTATGAAAGGCGCTGATAAGAGCGGCGCACGCTTTGTGGCTGTGGTCGGTGATTCAGAGCGAGAGAGCGGTCAGATCGAACTCAAACGCATGAGCGATGGAACTTTAATCTCCGTTAAGATAAGCGAATTGCAGAAGGTTCTCGAGGCTTAGCCCTTAAGACCCCCAACTACCGTTAAAGGCGAAAATCGACGATGTTACGTACTCATGATG
>CAZNEQ010000037.1:0-11255 GCA_964572265.1 uncultured Candidatus Planktophila sp. | reverse complement strand
CAACTCACACTTGATGATACGAAAGATTGGGAGACCATCATCAAGGTCAATCACGAGCTAGCGGCAACGCTCTTCGCCCAAGGCAAAGACGAAGCTGCTAAGACTCGCCTCAATCGCATCGCCACTATCGAAGAGACGATGGGCGATAGTTAAGCAATGAGGAACAAGTACTTTCCGATCGCTGCAGGTGCGCTTACCCTTTCCGCACTTGCAGCGATTGGGGTTCTCTCAAACCCACAGCCAGCTGTCATCAGCCCTTCCCAAGTAATGACCTGGGATTGTGAGATACCGACACATAAACCTGAAGCCATCACAATTACCTGTGGTGATGGCGGCATGTACCTCGATCATATTGACTGGTCACGGTGGGAACAGCAGGGCGCGGAAGGCAGCGGCATCTACAACGTGAATAACTGTGATCCTGACTGTGCCGACGGCACCTTCTTGCATGCGCAAGTACAGATCCGCCTTACCAATCTCACCCGCTATCAAGGCAAGCACTTCTTGAGAACGCTGGTATTTGAAACAACTAACGGGGAGAATCTCCCTAAATCAGGTCAGAGCTTCTATGAGTGGGACGTCATGGGGTTCGCAGAGATGATGGGGGATTAGGTCGAGCGCGATGAGTCAGATAACACTGCTCGGCAGATTTACCTTCAATGACGATGACATCCATCGGGATGGCGGTCAAGGAGATATCTTTCTCGGATACGACCAGGATCTGGATAAGCAAGTCGCAATAAAGAGAATTTTATTAAGCGATGCCTTAGCAAAGAATTCATTCCGTAAAGAAATTGAAGCTCTAACGCGACTAAAGCATCCAAATATTGTAAAAATTATAGATAGTGTCATTATCGAAAATATCGGGTATCTGATTCTTCCCTGGATGCGTCAAAACTTGCTCGAGTATTTGGAAGAACAAGAGAAATGGTCCAATGAGTGGGCACTTGATCGAATCATAATTCCGCTGGCTGATGCACTTTCTTACATGCATGAACGTGGGCAGTCTCATAGAGATATATCAGGCAGAAACGTTATGATGGAACTTAGAAAGCCGATATTAATCGACTTTGCTTCATCGGCTGTTATTGATCAGCGGGATGATGATAAAACCATTGGCCCGACTTTTTCTCGCGGATACACACCTGACGACTTTGGCACAGTTTTCGAGAAAGATGTATATTCATTTGGTGTTCTCGCACTCGAAATCTATGGAAGAAAGAGATTACAAAATAGAGCACTCATTGAGAAAGCACTCAATGAACTTACTTCTCCTGCCGCACGAAAAATTATTGCAAAATGTATCGAGATAGATCCAAACAAGCGTTATCCGGATGCGATGCAAATCAAACCCGAATGGGATGCAATTAAAAATGAAATTCTCGCCACACAGCAGGAGCGCCGCTTCCTAGGTGAAATTGTTCTTACCAATTCAGCCCGTGATGGTCTGAAGGGGTGGGCAAGGAACGGCAAGACACTTGAAATGGCGCTCACTTCCCATGTCAAAACAAGCCTCATACATTGGTTTCCGGCGAGTGATGAGAATGGTCAGGATAGCCATACCAAATTCTGGCTTGTGGCAGACCAAATCCGCTTTTTATTGGCGCCAGCCGAAGATCAATCAGGTTGGAAGGCAATAACTGCACATTTTGCTGAAAGCGAAGACCTAGAGGTCTATCGCCGCAAAGGCAAGGAGATCACTTATTACAAGATGCCATGGAATGTGGTCTCATATTTCACGCCTACAACAATTTCTAGAGCTGGCTTTGAATTCATAGCCGGCAGATATCAAGAATGGATTGAAACAGGCAAGCCTAATTCTGAGGCTGATCTAGAGCGCCGAGATGCTCGCGAATACATGAGTAAATTGCTACGGACGATGGAGGCGAAAGAAGATATCGCCAAGGGCCGTAAAGAACCGATCTTCTTTGATGAATCAAATAACCTCGGACACCGAGTTACGCTTAAATTAAGCGAACTGCCTGATTACCCTTTGGAAAGTACATTTTGGAGACTTGCTTCGAAGGGTTCAGTCGTTGGGGAAGTCGATTACCAGTCGGGGTTAGAGATCAATTTTCTACTTCGCAAGCCTTTCATCGGAAAATTTCCAGAAAATGGAAAGTTAATCCCGGATATTGCCGCGGGTTCAGTGAGTGCCTATAAGCGACAGAGAGATGCAATTGAATCAATAATTTCTGGGACCTCGCGGGGTTCAAAAATTGGAGACTACCTGGCTAATCCAAGTGAAGTGCCGAAGAATCACGCAAATTATCCAGAGAAATGGTTTATTGAAGACCTTGATGAACCAAAGAAAGAATCAATTTCTCAAGCTTTAGGTTCAAACTCAATCACCCTCATTCAAGGTCCGCCAGGTACTGGAAAGACCACTTTTATCTCTGAACTCATCGCTCAGACTCTAAGCAAGAATCCAAATTCCCGAATTTTGCTAGTAAGTCAGACACATGTGGCTCTAGATAACGCGCTCGAAAGATTAGCCAAATTAGATATTGAGGGAGTTGTAAGACTTGGTAATCCAAATAGCGAGCGTATCTCGGATCTAAGTCGAGACCTCTTACTTGATAAGAAAATGCAAGATTGGGTGGAATCACTTGAGGCAAAATCAAATGCTTTTGCGGAAAAACACGCACAGCAGTCAGGATTCTCGCTAGAAGAAGCTCGAAAAATCCTCCAGGTCTCTCGCGCACGGCAGGGGCTTAGAGAGGTGAATCTTCTAAAAGAGAATGAGATCGCAAATAAAGCGGCTAGCCAAGATGAATCGGATAAAACTGCAACTCTAAGTCAATTGATTGAATTACCAACTTCGGCAGATTTGAATGAACAAGAATCCCATGCACAGATTAATCTCGAGAAACGCTTGCAGGAAATTGGCGATCCGAAATTGCTAAAGAAATATGAGGATCAGAGCCTCGCAGAGAGCGACCTAATTGAAGTTTTAGAGAAGCTTTTAGGCGGTCGTAAGATTGACGACAGCTTTAATCAGATTATTTCCGCACAGAGCGAATGGCTCAACCGCGTGGGAACATCCGACCAACTCTCTCAACTCTTTCTGAAAACATGCAAGGTTCTGGCCGGTACATGTATTGGCTTCTTGGGCCATCCAGCGGTGAGATCTATTGACTTTGATTTATGCATTCTTGACGAAGCGTCTCGCGCCACAATTACTGAATCCCTCGTTCCCATGTCTCGATCAGCAAAATGGGTAATTGTTGGCGATGGCAAGCAATTGGGGGCATTTGATGGCGATTCGAAAGAGTCCCTAGGCTATCTAGAAGAGTACGACCTAGAAAAAAGCGATTTGCATGAAACCTTCTTCTCGCGCTTCGAAGGAAGTCTGGCACCAGAAAATAAGCGATTTCTGAGTATTCAATATCGAATGAACAATCAAATTGGTCAATTGATCTCAGACTGCTTCTATGATGGCAAGCTAGAGTCAGATGGACCTGAGGCAATAACAGCTTTATCCGAAAATGGCTTGGAACCGATTACTTGGCTAGATACGTCCGAATATCCAACCAGCATCAGAGAAGAAAGCCGCCCGGTTGGAGCTTCGTCAATTATAAACACCTCAGAGAGTCGAGTCATCGTTTCTGAAATCAAGAAAATTGAGAATTTAGTCAAGAAACAAGTTCTCAACCTCAATGAAGTGCCGCATGTACTGATCATTACTCCATATGCACATCAAGTGGAGCTAATCAAGATGGATCTCGGACCACTAAGAAACTCTGAATACTTGAATATAGAAATTCAAACAATTGACAGTGTTCAAGGACGAGAATCAGACATAGTCTTCTACTCGCCTGTACGAAGTAATTCACGCGGAAACGTCGGATTCCTTAATGAGGAGAATTTCCAAAGAACAAACGTGGCTCTATCTCGGGGACGTTATATGACTGCAATTGTTGGTGATTGCAGCTTCTGGCGGAATATAAATTCACCACTTTCTGGCGTTCTCCGCAGAATCGATCAGGGTAATGGGTTAGTAAGGGTGGCAGATCATGCTTGAAGATTTTAAGTATCTAGATAAAAAGTTCGCTCATCTATTCCCGGATCACGAATTACTTCAGATTGAAGTTATTGCTCTTCCTGCGGCAAGAATTGATGTACAGGTAATTGGCCAAGTTGTAACCGAAACATCACCAATAACTGAGTTCATTCTCCGATTCATATCATTAAAAGTTAATCACATTCCGCATTTGGCTGAGGCTCTTGGAATTTCAGAAGAATTAGCCATGGATGAAGTCGCTGAAGAGATCCGTCAAGGACGAGTAGAGCGATCAATTTCAGGAAAACTGATTTTGACTTCCCTCGGGAAAGATACTTTAACTTCATCAGTAGTAAGACTTCCAAAGAAACAGAAGTTAGAGCTGATTTTCGATAAGGGACGTTGGCAGATTGCTGATTGGGATAGACATTTATTCATCCCGTCTTCAGAAATGAAAGACTTAAAGGACAGCACGCTCAAGTCTTTTGAAAAAAAGAAAAGTACTATTCAATTAGGTGACTTGGATTTGATTAATCTAAATAGAATTTTGAAATCTGAGTCAAGATCTACAAAAAAGAATACCGTTGAAATATTGAATATTCAGAAGATCATTCAGCGTAGGCACGGTTTTCGCATGGGCAGAATTATGATCTACAGCAAGTCTCAATTCGAGAATGGCTTTGTTGTACTTATTGGCGATGAGCGCTCTGAGGAACATGAAAATATTATTAACTCGCGAGGCGGACTTGAATCTTTGAATATCATCATTTCGCCACCAGTAAAGCAAACGCAAAATAGCAAGCTGAGCGCAATGCAAATAGTCGAAGTTCCGGTAGAAGTTCAGGTAGAAGCACCATTTGTAGATGATGGCAGACTGGTTAAGAGTTTCGAACATCGCCCACTTCTGTGGGAGGCTTTAGAGAACTCCAAAGAACGGTTCATGATAATTGCCCCTTGGATCACCCGGGCGGTGGTCAATGACGAGTTCCTCCGAAAGCTTGAGCGTCTCTTGAAGGCAAAGGTTAGAGTAACTATCGCTTTTGGTTTTTATGACGCCTCTAATCCACTTGAGGCAAAGCGCCGAGACGATTCCAGGATTCTGACGTCGCTCCTCAAACTCTCTCGTCAGTATCATAATTTTGAGTTTAGGTGGATGGGTATGAATGCCAATAAGGGTATGAATCACTCAAAAATATTTGTATCGGATTCAATTTATATCGCTGGAAGTTTCAATTGGCTCTCCTTTCGAGGTGACACAGATCGTTCATACCGAAAAGAAGATAGCGAGTTGCGAACCAAGAAAGAAGTTGTGGATTCCCGTTACAAGAGCCACCATGATGAGGTAATGGAGATTTCAGTGCCGATGTCTGAGAAATTTATCCCACAGGAAGAGCGCCGACACTCTCCACGGCACCAGAACTTTCCTCGAAGGTAGTGGCATTGGGTTATATATTTGTTCAAGGGCCATCCTTAACTCGTGCAAAAAATCGTATGGCGTGAAAGACTCTGCCTGTAGCATCGAGCAGAAGGGGTGAGCAATGGCTAACGCTGCACCCAAGATGCTCGGCAAGTGGAAGATGCACCGAGCCCTCGACTCTGTGGCATTCGGTGTTGCCTGGCTCGCTGAAGATTCAACAAAACCCGGTACCTATGCCGTAATCAAATTCCTCGCCGGCTCTCCCTTGGAAGAACCAATTGAAGTCACGCAGGCTCGATTCGAACGCGAACGCGAGATCCTGGCAGGTCTTAACAACCAGCATGTCTGCAAACTCCTCGATGATGATCTCAACCATAACCCGCCATGGGTGGCTGTCGATTATCTGCCAGGTAAATCTCTTCAGGGAACCATTTCTGAAAGCTACAAGCTCAATGAGACTGAGTGGTTCCGTCTAGCAAGTGACATGCTCAACGGGCTTTCATATCTACATAAGCAGAAAATCATCCACCGCGACCTAAACCCTAAGAACATCTTGGTCACCAGTATCGGCTACAAGATCATCGACTTTGGTATCTCCTATAAGCAAGGATTGCCACAAGTAACTGTCGGAAATTTACGTCACCTACTTTTCTGCTCACCAGAGCAGTTACAGACCGATGGCAAAATCACCGCAAAGAGCGACATCTTCTCGCTTGCAACGCTGCTCGTCTATGCCGGCACCAATCGCTCACCTTGGACCAATGACCCAAGCGCTATGACTGAGAAGATGACACCGCTGGCCATGAGTCAGATTCCAAATAACACCGTATCTTCCGAGCCACTCTATTTTTCCCTAAGCAGCAATCAAAAGATGTTCTTACGTGAGCTTCACCATAAAGATCCAGCAAAGCGCCCTAGTGCTGATGAAGCACTTGAACTGCTAAAGAAGTTAGCAACTCGCGCATTCTTATCACCAGTAACCAGCGCACCGATTGCCAAGAAACCAGTACAGGGAGCGAAGCCAAAGCCGCGAGTTGTAAAGAAAGCGCCGCTGCCGCCGGTGAAGAAGCCTCGCACAGTGGCTCAGCTCCAAGAACTCGCCAAACTCAATATCTCCGAAAATCGGGTTGAAGTCATTGGCAGCGCGCCGACCCCGAAGGTTCCCAAGGCTGAAAGTGAGAAGAATTTCTTTGAAAAGTACTGGGTAGATTTGCTGGTGGCGTGGATTGCTACTCCAGTAGGTTGGGTGATTTATCGCTCACTCAAAGACAAAGAGTTTGCCAATAGATTCTTTTCTCCGCGTTCATCGAATAACTTTAAAGCTCTTCGCATCTCTTACCTCGTCACTCACGCACTTACGGCAGGCTTATTTGCGCCAATAGTGGGAATCCCGTTAGCAATACGCGCAAGGCGAAGGAAAGTATCAATCTTTGTTGCATCTAATTGCATTTCGATGATTATTGTGTGGAATGCCATTGTTTCTGCTCCTTCGGGTGAAGCGGTGCAATCAGGACCTACAGCTGTCTTATTATTTAACTACGTTTTTGGTTTCTTCCTCCCACTTGCCATGCGCGAAAAGAAGAGAGTGAAGAAAGAGAAGAAAGTTAAAGCTCCTAAGGTGTCAAAAGTTGGAGCTCCAGAACCAACGCTCATCGACACTGGCAAGATTGATCCATTTGATGATGAAGATTCACTGGCTGATGCTCATGAGCAATACCAGGCTGCTGCAATGGAGTCTCCGACTTGGGAGAAGCTTCACATTATTGTGAAAGAGGTCCTTCAGTACGAAACCCTGGATCGCTTTATTGTTGAGTTCTCAAAGACCAATGTTTCAGGAATCTATTTCCAGGGCTTCCGAGAAGATGATGGCGCAATCACTATTGAGGCGGCAGCTAATTTGAGCGTGCGACCTGAGATTACATCCGAACAGAACACTCGAATCATCAAGGCTGGTTGGGAACCACCAGTAGGAAACAATCCAAATTATGCACAGTTCCTCAGCGTAGAGGAGAGCACCCTGGAGAATGTATCAACACTAATAATCAATACATTGCGCAATGGATACGGCGCATCCCTTGATGGACTAGAGCCAGTCTTTAGCGTCAGCAATGGCGGCGAGATGGTCTATGTAAATTTCGCTGAGTTCAAGCGCCTTACGAGCTAAGCCTTACTTCAGAGCCCTGCCAACAAAGTCTTCAAACTCCTTGATGGTCGCCGCACTTGGCTTACCGAGACATTTGATAATCAAGATCAGAGTAGGTTCTTCAATTATCTGCGTGCCGATATCAGGTAGGCCTTCTTCATCAAAAGAGGCAGCTAAGACCTGGGCAGCAAGATCTTTAAGCACGGCGCGATTGCCCTTATGCGGCATGTAGTACGCGTATAGACCTTCGCCCTTGACCGCTTTAAATTCAACATCACCATGGCTGAGAACGAGATCCACTCGCTTATTACTGCTCTGGCTCACCTTGTTCTCGTAATAAGAAGAGAGCTGCTGATATGCGCGGCTGAGTTGAGGCGAGGTATCAGAATTTAATTCGACACCGGTAATAGCGCTCTTCACGCGATTGTTAAAAGATTTATCTATGTCTACGCGTTGCGAATCAGTGAGCTCTGGCCACGCATCATGTAAGAAGGCATCGAGTTCAGAGATATAACTATTGCGGGTAAAACGTTCGCCTTGTTCGAAATCAGCAAAGCGATCCTTAACCTCATTAATCCACCCGGCCGCCTCTTTGATAGAGGAGATGCGAACCTTTAGTAAATCTGAGCCATACTTTGATTCAATATAATTAACAATGGCTTTGACTGAACGATTGCGATAGTAGTAAGCCTGCTTCAGCGAACGCATCTTTCTAAATTCACGTTCTAGCATGAAGAGCGTTTGTTCTTTTAGCGCTTCTAACGTTTTGGAATCCAACAAGTTGGAATATGTCTTATAGAGATAGCTTTCAACACGCGCTAATTTTTCGCTATCAACAGCAACGCTACCCATAATCTCTGATAGCCACTCAAAGTCATTTCCTGATGCACGAGTATTGAGAGTCGCCTCTTTATTAAGTCGATAGAAGAGATCTGATAATTCATTTTGAATAAAGTTATTGGCATTGACTTCAGCAACAGCCTGGATCTCGCGCTTACGAACCTTGCGGTCGATCTCGAAGAGGACCTTCAACTGGTCGAGGAGATCGCCCCCGGTGGTAGCAGGGGTAAAGCGCATTTCAGGGGTTCTAGCCATGAGTAAATATTACCGAAAAGTCCGATTTTTGCCTAAAATATTTCCAAAAAATCTTCGCTCCACGCTCAAAACACCCCCTACTCGATTTGGAATATTTAGTAATGTCTGGTTATACTTAGATATGGCCACACGGTCAGCACCGAACCAGGCGCAACCGCCTAGAGAAGCAGGAGTTACATAGTGAGTAAATATCAGTTCTCGCAGGGAGCTTTCGTTCTCTGCAAAGACCGCAGCACCGACCGGATCGAGGGCAAGTACGCAAAGCGCGCCAAGGCCCTCAAGCCAGCAGATGCCCGAGCAAAGCACCTTGAAGGCCGCTGCGAGAAGAAGTGCTTCCGCACCGCAGATCAGGTCAAGCTCGCCGTCTCTCGCGCCGAGTTCGCCCGTAAGCGCGCCGAAGAGGAAGGCCGCTCCACCCGCCGCCGCGAGGTCCGCTGGTTCGAGTGCTTCAACCACTCAGTCCGCATGTTCCACCTCACCAGCGTTGATGAGGCCGATTACAACGCTCGCTTCGAGGCGAGCAAGAGAGGGGAGTTCGCCCATGTCGCCTAATTTCTCAGATGCCTTTTCCGAGCTCGCAGCCGCCAATGCCGATCTATCAACTGCGATGCATGCCCGCTACATGATCCGCCGCTTTCGCAGCATGGGGATCCTCGCCGAATACATCGAGCATAAGGGGGAGTTCTCGCACATCTTCATCCCCGCAAATGACGGCGCCTACTTAAAGATCCGCCCTGCGCGAGTAGAAGTTGATGGCCAGCAAGAAGAACAACCACTTCTAACCTGGATTGATTTTCCAGAACCGCTCTTCTCGATCCTTAAGGATTCAAAGAAGCCAACTGGTTACTACCGCTACGAAGCGCAGATCACTCTCGAGGTCGATGATTACGACCCCGAGTATCCAGATCGCCAAACCATTGCATCAGAAGATGGCCCTTGCGAGTTAGCTCGCTTCACATTTGGTTCGCGCGACTTCCAGCAATTTATCTTCGGCGCGATCTTTCACATCAAGGAAGAGACCGGCTTTGAGGTCTATCCCGCATTTCGCAAGTCTCGAGTCGCCTTATGAAACCTAGCCCAGTTCTAGCCGGCAAAAAACTTGTCTCACAGATTGTGATCACAAAGGTGAAAGTCACCATAACCACGAAGGAGAACGCCAGTGCGTACCAAATTTATTCTCGATACAGATCTAGCAGCACATCAAACCGATGAGAACCTCACACTTCTCGTTGAAATCAAAGCCCCAGAAGCTGAGAACCAAGCATCTCGCGCAGCCCAGGGCGTAGTACTAGCAATTGATAACAGCGGTTCTATGGCCGGCAGCCCACTCGATGCCGCAAAAGAATCAGCCCTCAAGCTACTGTCACAACTCGATAAGCGTGATTGGTTCTCACTCGTCACCTTCGATGACACCGCCCGCGTAGTTGTTCCGATGCGCCGCATCGGCGATCACGATCTAGTCGCAGTCAAGCAAGCAATCCGCAATATCAACGATGGTGGATCTACCGATATCTCTGCCGGTTACACCATGGCCCTTCGCCAAGCTCGCAACTGCCAAGCCGAAGCCGGCACCACCATCTTGCTCATTAGCGATGGCCACGCCAACGCCGGTGAGACTGACCCTCAATTCTTCACCGATGTCGCATCAAAGGCCGCTACCGAACGTATCTCCTGCAGCACTATCGGTCTCTCCAATGGTTACGACGAGAAGATCCTGGAAGCAATCGCCCAAGGTGGCGGCGGCGGACACCGCTTCGCCAATGGCGTCGATGAAGCAATCGGTGCCTTTGCTGCAGAATTCACCGACCTCCTTGAAAAAGTTGCCGTCAATGTCGTCATGAAGTTCACGCCAAGTGATCTCGCCGAAGGCCACCCAAAGATTGAGGTCCTCCAACGACTTCCATATTGGAAAGAAGGTAACGATTACTTCGTCCAGCTGGGAGATTTCTACGGGGGAGAAGAGCGTCGCTTCGTCATGGATCTCTCTATCCCGGGTATTGCAGCACTTGGCCTCTGCAAAGTTGCCGAGATTTCAATCGAATATCTCGACCTACAACAGAAGACCGAAGTCCAGGTATTACTACCGGTACATGTCAATGTAGTTCCAGGTGACGTTGCCGCCGGCCGCATCGAAGATCCCGTCGTTCGCGCAGAGCGCCTGATTTTGGTCGCTCAATCAGATAAGGCACTTGCCACTGAAGAGTTACGAGAAGGCAAGAGCCAACAGGCATCTTCTCGCCTCAAAGGATCTGCTGAAAACCTACGCCGCGTCGCATCACAAATCCGCGTAGTCGACGAACGCACCGCAGAATCACTCGCCCTTATCTTGGAAGAAGCTAAAGATATGGAAGAGCTAGCAAATACCGCTGCCAATGAAGACGCCATGTACTCACAGAAGCGCCTCCACGAGAACTACTCGCGCAAGACCCGTTCTCGCAACATCCGACCAAACCTCGACGGCACCATCGCCGATGAAGACTTCTTAAAGTAAGAGAAAGAGAGACTATGTACGCACAACCTCCGCTATTTAACGAAATCATTCCCAACCTATTTATGGGTGGCACCCACGATGACGATGTCATCCACTACCCAATGCG
>CAZNEQ010000036.1:0-11448 GCA_964572265.1 uncultured Candidatus Planktophila sp. | reverse complement strand
GCTAAGAAGGCTGCTCCAAAGCGCAAGGCTGCTAAGAAGAAGTAATTTATTACTTATAAAAAACCCCGCCACTTTAAGTGGCGGGGTTTTTTATTGCTCAAAATTTAAAATGAAAAGCCGGAAGAGTATTTACTCTTTATCAATATCCTTAATGCGAGCCGCTACACGATCAAAAATCTCGGCGAGCACCTTCTGATCCTCTCTATCGAGGACATCGAGAAAACGGCTTCGGACGCTAGCTACATGGTCGGGGGCGGCAGCCACAATCGCCTTCCAACCCTTGGGGGTCATAATGGCAAAGTAGCCTCGCTTATCTTCCGGACAGGCCTCGCGTCGGACCCAACCCTCCTTCTCCATCACCTTTATTCGGTGGGAGAGGCGAGAACGAGAAATCATCGCAACCTCTGCGAGTTCAGACATGCGCATGGTGCGGTCTGGGGCATCGCTGAGTTGTGCGAGAACTTCATAATCTGCCATCGATAGATCGTGGGCAGAGAGGTCTTCATCCAAGGCATCGAGGAGTCGACGGCTGGCGATGATGTATTGGCGCCAAGCCTTCATTTCAGATGAGTTAAGCCACTTAGGTGCGGTAGCGTTTTTCTCTGTCATATAGGCAATGATACGACAATAGTTGAAGATTCAACCAAAGGAGCTTTTGTGAAGTCTGGTATCGACCGTCAATTTATGAACCCTGATATCCGCCCGCAGGACGATCTCTTTCGCCACTTCGCAGGCACCTGGCTCGATACCTATGAGATTCCCGCGGACCGCGCCAGCGATGGTGTATCTCGCACGCTCTATGACATTGCCGAAGTCCAGGTGCGCGAAATTATTGAGACTGCATCCGGTGAGGGTGAGGCGCAGAAGATTGGCGACCTCTACAAATCTTTTATGGATACCGAGGCCATCAATGCGCGCGGCCTGACACCACTGGCAGCGGATTTAGCAGCGATTGATTCCATCACCGATCTCGCTTCCTTTATCACAACGATGGCGCAGTTAGAGATGAAGGGCATCGGCGGAATTTTTGGTGCTGCTATCTATGCCGATTCGATGGACTCTTCGATGAATATCTTCCACATTGGCCAGGGTGGTATCTCGCTTCCCGATGAAGCGTATTACCGGGAAGAGCAGTACCAACCAATTCGCGAAGCTTTCCTTGCTCACGTAACCAAGATGGGCGAACTCGCATCAACGCCGCTAGATGCAGCAGCAATCCTTGCCTTGGAGACAGAGATTGCCAGCCACCACTGGGATCAAGTTAAGGACCGCGATGCCACTCTCACCTACAACAAGACTACCCGCGCCGAACTAGAAGAGCTCGCCCCGAATTTCCATTGGGATCTCTGGGCAGCCAATGCTCAGATTCCAGCTATCGCTTTTGACTCACTCAATATCCATGAGCCTTCGTTCTTCTCAGGCCTCTCTGCGATGTTGGCTGATTTTGATTCGCGCAAGAGCGCTTGGATTTCCTGGCTGAAGTGGGGCGTCATCAGCAGCAGCGCCGCTTATTTAACAGACGATATCGTCCAACAGAATTTCTCTTTCTATGGCACAACCCTCTCGGGCACTCCTCAAATTCGCGAGCGCTGGAAGCGTGGAGTTTCACTCGTGCAAGGTTCTTTGGGCGAGGCGATCGGCAAGGTCTATGTGGGTAAGTACTTCCCAGCTGAGGCAAAGAGCGCGATGCTCGAACTCGTTGATTATTTAACGCAAGCCTACGAAGCAAGCATTAAAGAACTTCCATGGATGTCTGAAGCCACCAAGGCAAAGGCGCTTGAGAAGTTGGCAAAGTTCACACCCAAGATTGGCTATCCAGATAAGTGGCGCGACTATTCATCATTGGTGATTAAGAGCGATGACTTAATTGGTAACTTGCAACGGATTGCCGCCTTTGGCCATGCCTATGAAGTCGCCAAGATTGGAAAGCCAGTAGACCGCGACGAGTGGCATATGACCCCTCAGACAGTAAATGCTTACTACAACCCGTTGATGAATGAGATCGTCTTCCCAGCAGCGATTTTGCAGCCACCATTCTTTGATATGGAGGCAGATATCGCAGCCAACTATGGCGGTATTGGCGCAGTTATTGGCCATGAAATCGGCCATGGCTTTGATGACCAGGGTTCTAAGTACGATGGCGATGGAAATATGGTGGATTGGTGGGTTGATAGCGACCGCGAAGCTTTCGATAAACTTGCTGCGCAATTGATTGAACAGTTTGATGCGCTATCGCCTGCTGCAACCCCTGATATCCACGTTAACGGAGCCTTTACAGTTGGTGAGAACATTGGAGACCTATCGGGCCTTGAAATCGCTTACAAGGCCTATAAATTGGCTCTCAAGGGGCAAGCAGCGCCGGTGATTGATGGTCTTACTGGCGATCAGCGCTTCTTCTTATCGTGGGCGCAGGCATGGCGCGGAAAGAATCGTCCAGAGGAAATTCGTCGTCGCATTGCAACTGATCCACATAGCCCAGATGAGTTCCGCTGCAACCAGATTGTTCGCAACCTCGCGCCGTTCTATGAAGCTTTTGAGGTTACTGAATCAGATGCGATGTGGCTAGAGCCAGCATCGCGAGTACGTATCTGGTAACTGCCGGTTAGTTCGGGAAGTGGCAGGCAACCTGGCTTGCGCCAAGTTGCACGAGTGCTGGAGCTTCGGTGCGACACTTATCCTGCGCCTTCCAGCAACGAGTATTGAAGACACATCCCTGTGGTGGGTTGATTGGGCTTGGTAGATCGCCCTGCAAAATGATGCGCTCACGAGTGCGCTCGCCACGTGGATCCGGCAGCGGTACTGCTGAAAGCAGCGCAGTTGTATACGGGTGATGCGGATTGGCATAGAGATCAGCAGTAGGTGCGAGCTCCATAATCTTGCCGAGGTACATCACAGCAACGCGATCAGAGATGTGCTGCACAACAGACAAATCGTGTGCGATAAAGACCATGCTGATCTTCTCTTCTTGCTTAAGATCATCGAGCAAGTTGATGACCTGTGCCTGAATCGAAACATCGAGGGCGGATACTGGTTCATCGGCCACGATAAAACGTGGCTTCAAAGCGATTGCGCGTGCAATGCCGATGCGCTGACGCTGTCCACCTGAGAATTCATGTGGGTAGCGGTTGTAGTGCTCTGGATTGAGGCCTACGCGCTCCATCAATCCCTGCACTGTTGCTTTTACGCCAGCATCTGGCGTGATTCCCTGAATCTCAAATGGCGCAGAGATGATCTTGCCAATTGTCTGACGTGGATTGAGAGCTGAATATGGATCCTGGAAGATAATCTGCATCTGGGCACGCACTGCGCGCATGCGACTTGGCTTAAAGTCAGTGATGTCTTCACCCTCGAAGATAATATTTCCGGAAGTTGGCTCATTGAGCTTCAAAATTGTGCGACCAGCTGTGGTCTTACCGCATCCTGATTCACCGACGAGACCAAGGGTCTCGCCCGCTTCGAGTGAGAATGAGATGCCGCTGACAGCCTGGACGACGCCGCCCTTGCCATTGCGCTTTCCACCGACTGGGAAATGTTTTACCAGGTCTTTAACTTCGAGGATAGGTGAGTTGCTCATTTAAGACCTGCTACTTCCTTCAAGAATTTTTCACGGCGAACTTCAGCTGAGATATGGCAACGTGCTTGATGATTGGTGCCAGCTGATGTGAGTGGGGCTGGAATAGTGTTGCAATCAACGCCAGCGAGGTCCTTGTACTCGCAACGTGTAGAGAATGCGCAACCCTTCGGCAAATTAATCAGTGACGGTGGCTGTCCTGGAATCGCCTTGAGACGTTCGTTTCCTTCGCTGACGCGAGGAACAGACTTAAGGAGACCAAGTGTGTAAGGAGCCATCGGTGAGTAGAAGATGTCATCTACTGGAGCTTCTTCCACAATCTGACCGCCGTACATAACAGAGACGCGATCTGCCACCTGTGCCACAACTCCAAGGTCATGGGTAATCAACAAGATTCCCATATCGAACTCCTTCTTCAAACGAGCAAGGAGGGCAAGAATTTGTGCTTGCACCGTTACGTCAAGGGCTGTGGTTGGTTCATCAGCGATGAGAAGACGTGGTGAGTTCATGAGAGCCATTGCGATCATTACACGCTGGCGCATTCCACCTGAGAACTGATGTGGGAATTCATTGGCGCGCTGTGCTGGCTCTGGAATACCAACGAGATCGAGCATCTCAATTGCGCGAGCCATCGCAGCCTTCTTGGCACCTGGGTTATGTACTTCGTAGGCTTCAGCGAGCTGATTGCCAATCTTGTAGTACGGGTGCAGCGATGACATTGGATCTTGGAAGATCATCGCAACCGAGCGACCTCGAACGCTTCGAACTTCAGATGGAGTCATCTGCACAACATCGCGCTCGACATCGCCATCAAGTAACTTGATAGAGCCCTCAATCATGGCGGAGCCCTTCTTATGAAGGCCCATCACTGAGAGGCTGGTCACGGTCTTACCCGATCCAGATTCACCAACGATTGCTACCGTTTCACCGCTGTTGACAGTGAGATTAACGCCATCAACAGCCTTAACGATTCCGTCTTCAGTAGGAAAAGAGACTTTGAGGTTTTCGATCGAAAGTAATCTGGTCATTGAATTCTCACTCTTGGGTCAAGGACTGCATAGAGCATGTCCACAATTAGGTTCATAACGATAACGACAACAGCAGCGAGGATTGTCGTTGCTAGAACGATTGATAGATCGAACTCGTAGACCGAGCGCAAGGTCAATCGACCAAGCCCTGGCAAGTTGAAGATAGTCTCAGTGATAATCGCACCACCGATGAGGCCAGCAAAGTCGAGTCCTGCCATTGTGATCAGCGGTGCAAGAACAGCGCGAAGTGTGTGCTTAAAGAAGACCTTCTGCTCACCAACACCTTTTGCTCGTGCAGTACGAATGTAATCTTCGCCGAGAGTTTCAAGGAGCGCCGCACGAGTAAATCGTGTGTAGAGCGCTGCATAGGCAATTGCCAAGGTAATCCAAGGCAAGATAAAGAATTGGAAATATTTATAGGGATTATCAAGGAGCGAGGTGTATCCGGTCAGTGACAAAGGAATGATCTTCCACTTAATCGTCACCCAGATCAGCAGCGCTAGACCGGTAACGAAAGTCGGTAGCGAGGTGGCGAAGAGAACGAAGACTGAGCTTCCGGTATCTGGCCAGCGATTCTTAAATTTAGCTGCGATGATTCCAAGTCCGATACCGACTGTGAGCCACATGATGAGCGCTCCAACAGCCAAGTTGATAGTGATTGGAAGCGCCTCTGTGATCAAATCTGTCACGCAAGCGTTTTCGTTAAATGAATATCCGAAGGAAGGAGCGGGGCAGGTAAATGCGGCGCTTCCGGTTCCGTAGGTACGACCAAGGAAGATTCCTGAAAGGAACATCCAGTACTGCTGATAGAGCGGCATATCAAGACCGAGGCGAGCGCGGTTGGCTTCAATGATCTGCGGAGTACAACGCTGTCCGCAAGTCAGTGCGGCCGGATCGAAGGGGAGAATTGAAAAGATCATAAAGACGACGGCCGAGACCACCAAAATCGTGGCAGCAGCGAAGATCATTCGCCGACCTATGTACTTCAACATCTCTCAAACGCCCTTTCGTTATTACAACACCATCTCATGCCTGCCTCTAACAGGCAAATACTTCCAGTGGGCGATTTCTCGCCCACTGGAAGTATCTCTACTGCCTATTGCTTTACTGCATATTGCGGAGAGAAAAGGATTAGTCGTTAATCCAGATCTTGCCGTATGCAGGGTTACCCTGTGGGACCCAGAAGAATACGTTTGCGAGCTGTGAGCCCCAAACTTCCTGTGCCTTACCAAAGAGTGTTGGTAGAACCCAGAAGTTCTTCATTGCTTCCGCATTGAGTTCCTTCCACATTTGTGACTGCTTCTTACGATCTGTGGTCTTCATTGCGAGGTTTACCTTCGCTTCGAAAGCCTTGTACGCAGGATCTTCAGTGTTCTGTGAGATGTTAAATCCACCGAATGAAGCGAAGAGCTCAGGGATAACTGTTGATGCGTTAGCCCAGTCAGCTCCCCAACCTGATGTAGACATGTCGCTCTGCTTTGCAGGGTTCATGACTGTTGGGTAGTAACCAGCTGAAATTGGGTTGAACTTGACCTTGATTCCAACGCGAGCATATGCAGCCTCGTTGATTGGAATTGTGTCGGTCAATGTTGCAGATTGACGTACGTCAATCTTGATTCCATCTTCAGTTGCCTTCTTGTAATCAGCAGGACACTTTGTCTTTGCGATTTCAAGGAGCTGCTTTGCCTTCTCAATATTTCCTTCAGGCTTGAAGTCTGGGCTACCTGGGCCAACAACCTTAGTTGGTGCGTAGTCCATTGCGAGAAGAGGTGAGATAACGCCAGTTGCATAAGATCCACCAAACTGTGGGCCACCTGCATAGTCAAGAAGCGCCTTAGCGTTACGTGCATGGTACATAGCTGCACGTACTTCAAGACATGGCATCGCCTTTACGTTGAATGCAAGGTAAAGAGCATATGGATCTGAGTTGTTCATACGGCGGTTCTTCAACTTTGGATCATCAAAGAACTTTGACTTGTTTGATGGAAGTGGTCCACCGAAGTTCATCGCTGTTGGGATTGTGTCCTCAAGAATGATCTGGTCGATTACTTCTTCATCAAGACCAAACTGGATGATGACCTCATCTGGGTATGGTGTACGAATTGGGTCTGTTGCCTTTGACCACTGTGCGTTACGGACCATACGAAGCTGTGTCTTGCTGTTTTCTACGATCTTGTATGGACCTGTTGCCTGTGGCTTGAGGTCGTACTTGTCGCCTGTGTCCTTCTTAGCCTGGATAGGTGAGATAACACCGTATGTTGCCAAGTAGTTGAAGTCAGCTACAGACTTGTTGAGGTTAAATGTGATTGTACGGTTGTCCTTTGAGCAGTTAACTGCCTTCTTGAACGCTGCTGTAGCAGCTGCGGTGTTCTTCTTGTAAGGACCTAGGTAGATTGAATTTCCATCTTTATCTTTTGGAATATCCAACCAAGCCTGGAGGTAACCAGGGCCGTCTGTGATGACATCTGTTGCGAACACGCGTGAGACACCGTACTGAATGTTTTCGCATGTGATTGCTACGCCATCTTCAAACTTTGTGCCTGGACGAAGTGTGAACTTCCATGTCTTCGCCTCGTTGCTTGGAATACCTGTGTTTGTTGCAAGGTCAGGAACAAGGTTTGCGCCTGCTGCACCTGGTACTGGGTTGTATCCAACCAATGTACGTGTGTGGAATGAGTTCATAAACGCGAGGTCACGACCTGTGTAGATACGGCTTGGATCGATGTGATCAAGGCGTGGTGCGTGCTCAAGCAGAGTAAGAATTCCACCTGTCTTTGGAGTTGTTGCAGCGTTAGCTGCAGAAACGCCAGATACGAGAACAGTTCCGAGTAGCAATGAAGTTGCAGATGCAACTACAAGGACACGGCGCTGTAGAGAGTGAGCTCTCATTAAGTGTTCCTTTCCATGGGGACGCCACAAGGCGTCAGTGGGTAGATTGAATCAGAAAATGTCCGAATTGTGGATACTGCGAGGTAACTTTTAGATAAATTAGCGATCAGAGCGTGGGTCGAGGGCATCGCGAAGGGCATCACCCACGAGGTTGAAGGCCAAGACCACGATGACGAGTGAGCCTGCGGTGACGAGGAAGAAGCTAGGCATCACGGTCACAAAGCGGGTTGCGTTGGAGAGCAGTAGTCCCCAGGTTGAGGCTGGTGGCTGGACGCCAAGGCCGAGGAATGAGTAGACCGCTTCCGTCGCCAAGTAGCCAGGCAGTGAGAGCGAGACAACCACAATTACCGGAGCCCAGAGATTAGGGATGAGCTCTTTAGAGATGATGCGCCAACGGCCTGCGCCCATCGCCTGTGCAGCAGTCACGAATTCGCGCTCGCGAATACTCATCACCTGAGAACGAATCAAACGAGAGAAACCAGGCCATCCGAAGAATGAGAGGAAGATAATCAGGAAGAGAATTCGTGCACCGTTATCTTCAACGATTCCAAGTCCTTCGATGCGATCAACCATTGGCTGGCTAAGAGCCACGATCATAAAGAATGCAGGGAATGCAAGTAAGAAGTCTGTGAATCGACCGAGTGCATTATCAACTCGACCACGGAAGTAACCGCCTGCGATTCCAACGAAGAAACCGATTGTCAGAGCGGTGAATGTGGTCAGAATTGCGACCATAAATGAGATACGAGATCCATAGAGCAGCTGCGCCAATAAGTCGCGGCCTGTACCAGGTACTAATCCCAACGGATGCTCAAGAGAGAAGCCTGCTGCTTCACCCGTAGGAATTCCGCTGGCATTGAGAACTTCGAGGTTGAGCGTGTTGGGATCGATGCCCAGAATCTTGCAGACAACTGGAGCAAAGAGTGACATCAGCAAAATGACAATACTTAAAATGGAAGCGCCAACACCAACTTTGTTGCGCTTGAAGCGGCGCCATGCGATTTCACGCGGGCTACGGCCCTTAATCTCTGGGGCTTTTTCGCTGGTTTCGACTGTTGAAGTTGCAGACATGGCGCCCACTATATACTTTGACCTTACATAAAGTCACGGCCATGGTTCCCTTTTGAGAATTATTGAGCCGTACGTGGCAGACCGTGAATGGCTAATGGAGGTTTACATGAAGATCAAGAAAGCAGCACTGCTCTCACCCGTTGCACTTCTACTCCTTGCAGGCTTGACTGCATGCGGAGGTTCAAGTGAATCATCATCAGCAGATGATCAATCACTCGTCGCGGTAGAGGAAGAAGCACCACAGGCTACCGGCGGCTTCGGAGCTCCAGTTGTGACTCCAGATAAGGTCAGCTACACACTCTCTGCTCCATCTAGCTTCACACCAGGCAAGTTCGCGTCAGGAATGCTTCCTGATAACCGCAATGAGCGCTTTGACCTTACCGTCGTCAACAATTCAGGTAAGGAACTTGACCTTGCAACGCTGATTGTCACCGGAACAACAACTTCGGGTGCCTGCGTAGATATCTTCGATGGCGATAACGCTATGGAAGGTGCTCCAACAACTCCACTCGCTAATGGTGGTACTGCGAATTTCTCATGGGGTCTCTCATGTGCAGGCGCTGCTGGCGAAGACATCACCGTACGACTTTCAGATGGCACAACCACTTTGATTGAGGTCGTCGGTAAGCTCGCTTAAGTATTAAAGAAATCCCCTCGGCCATAAATTGTGGTTGAGGGGATTTTTTATGCTCGTTTCATTGCCACAAAGAATGGAATAGCTAAGAAAGAGCCGAGGAACATCGTGGCCACCCAGAGAACTGGCTGATCCGCGCCGAGCATCAGACCAGTGATTGCGGGACCTGCGACTCCAGAGATGCTCCATTGCAAAGACATAAATGCATTGACGCGACCACGGATGTTCTCTGGCGCTAATTCATTTGCAAGAGTTGGAATGACTGGCGCTTGCACCATCTCCCCCACTGCAAAGATTAATTGGCTCATACAGAGTGCCAGGCCTGATGCAATCAATGGCAACATCGGAGAGATTCCAACAAAGATCCATGAACTCGACCAGATGATTCCGATCGCAATCAGCGCGTTATGTTTGGAGTAACGCTCAAGAACGCGCATAACAAATGGCTGCAAGGTAAAAATCGCCAAGGTGTTGACGCCAAAGATGAGCCCGAGCCACTTTGGAGATAGTCCCAAATACTGTGTTGCAAAGATAGGGACGCCAGCTTGGATTACGCCGTAACCAAAGGTAAAGAGGATGATGCCACCGCTACCGAGAAGCATGAGTGGTTTGATTTTGAATACGTCACGGTAAGAACCTTGCTCAGGTTCATGTGCCTGTGGCACATATTTATCAAGGCCTTCTCCATGCAAGGTCAGGATGATTCCGAGATAGATCAAAAATGTTGCGCCATCGATCCAATACATTATTTGGAATGAGCGAAGTGAGCCCTCTTGGATAATCAGAGATGAGATCAAGCCTCCGAGTCCTAAACCAAGATTGAGCAACATAAAATTAAGGCCAAATATCTTCGCTCGATGCTCTTCCGGAGTGACGCGAGTGAGAACCACGCTTTGGCTTGGCCAGATTGCCTGTCCGGCAATATTGATTGCTGTCAATGCAAGAATCACATGGAGATGGGTCGATGCGAAGGCAAGTGAAGTCGCTGCTGCAGAGTTAAGAAGCAATCCAACAATCATTACCTTCTTCGGTCCGACTTTGTCGACCAATGCACCCATCGGCGTACTTGCCGCTAGGGAAACCAACGCTCCCCAAGAAAGCAATAAACCACCGAAAGTGTTTGTGAAACCCCTCATGTCGTGCAGATAGACCAATAGAAGCGAAAGGGTCATTCCCCCGCCGATTGCGTTGAGGGCAATACCCAGCACCATCTTCCGCGATTTAGGATTAAGAATCGCGGTGAAATCTTTGTAGAGCATTTACTTAAGCAGCCCCTGAGCTTGATCAAGAATCTGATCTGCATACTTCACGATCAAAGAAATATGACCGTGACCCGGAACAAAGTTGAGTTTGCCAGTTGGAATATGTTTTTCTAACCAGTACGAGTGTGCATGAGGGACCATCAAATCTTGATCGCCTTGCCAAATCAGAACTGGAACTGAAATTTCGCTGAGATTAAAGCCCCAGGGTTGAATGAAGGCGATGTCATCATCAATCCAGCCATCGAAACTGACTGCTAGCCCTTTGCGCATCGTTGTTGCCATCTCATCGGCAAAACTGCCGTTGATGACTTCTTTATCGGAATCGCTGATTAGTCCTCCGAAAGATTCGCGAACTTGATCACCGGTAACGTTTTTAAATGCGCCGGCGTTCTTATCCATCCAGGCTGAAATCTCAGCTTCACCTTTGAGGGCCTCGCCAAACTCATCCTCGTTCTCAGGTCCCATTCCGGCCAAGAAATCCAAATCATCTACGCCATATGCGCCGACTCCAGCAAGAGTAATTACGCCTTTATTTCCAGCTAGCTGTGTTGTGGCAAGTGCGTGTGGTCCACCACCTGACCAACCGATAGAGATGAAGTTTTGAATTCCTAAACTGTCGAGAAGTTCGCGGATATCACCATTATTGGCGACGACAGTGCGTCCTTCATGGCGATCGCTGATGCCGTAACCTGCGCGGCTATAGGAGAGTGCGCGGATTCCGCGCGCTGCTAGAAGCTCTAGCCATTGTGCCCAAGCGTAAGCATGGCCAGGTGTTCCGTGGTGAAAGACGATAGCGCTCGTTGAAGAGATTGCATTGTCGAAGTACTCGAGGAAACGTCCATCGGTCAGCTTAAGTGTAGGCATTCTGGAAGTGTAAACCTGATTAGATAACTCTGCCAGAATATGCGCCATGACTTCTGGCTTTCGATACGAGATTCAGCACGCCCCGGAAAAAGGGTTGGCTCGTGTTGGAACCATTACAACTCCCCATGG
>CAZNEQ010000035.1:0-11464 GCA_964572265.1 uncultured Candidatus Planktophila sp. | reverse complement strand
ACTGCTTCAACCTCAACGTCCGCAGGAGCATCTTGAGCTGGAACCTCTGCCACAGCATCGTTCTTCGCTGGCTCGGACATAGCAGCTAGCTTCTCTTGTGCCTTCTTCTTGAGAGTTGTTGCACCCTCTGCAGGCTCTGATGCTGCTGCCTTAACTGCTGCTTCGTAAGCTACGACCTTCTTTGGCTTCTCTGCTGCAAACTTAAGTGTGCCTTCTGTTCCTGGAAGACCCTTGAACTTCTGCCAATCGCCAGTCACCTTTAGAAGTGCTGTCACAGCTTCAGTTGGCTGTGCGCCTACACCGAGCCAGTAGAGAGCGCGCTCAGAGTTCACCTGAATGATTGATGGCTCTTGTCCTGGTACGTAGCGACCAATCTCTTCAATTGAGAGACCGTTACGTGCCTTACGTGAATCTGTAACCACGATGCGGTAGTACGGTGTACGGATCTTTCCAAAACGCATTAAACGAATCTTTGTAGCCAAGTTGGTATTGCTCCTAAAAAAGTGTGTCAGCGTGAACCTTGCTACAGCGGGGTGCGTAGCGCGGTAAATCCGACGGCGGATTTGGATGTTGTAGGGGTAGAGGGCCCTTCAACAGGTGGCTTATTCTGCCAGCCCGCGCCTTATCCACCAAAACGAGGGCTAGGCCTCTTCCGCCGCTCGCTTGGCTGGATTACCGGATTTGGACTTCTTCTTCGGAGGCTGCTGCCCCTTCTTGAGAGCCATTGGCGCACCAGCGGGCATCCCAGCTGGCATCGCCATTCCACCTGGAAGGCCCATACCTGGCGGAAGCGCAGGGCCCTTGCCTCCGCGCATCTGCTTCATCATCTTCTGGGCAGCGGTGAACTTTTCGACCAATTTATTGATATCCGAGACTGGTCGCCCTGAACCCGCTGCGATTCGAGCGCGACGTGATCCATTGAGAAGTTTGAGATCGCGACGTTCGGCCGGTGTCATCGACTGGACTATCGCCTTAGTGCGAGTGATTTCAGATTCATCGAAATTATCAATCTGCTTCTTCATTGCACCCGCGCCAGGAAGCATGGAGAGCAGCTTGCCCATATTGCCCATCTTCGACATCGCCTCAAGCTGTTCGAGGAAATCTTCGAGAGTGAAATCTTCTCCCTTTACAAACTTCTCTTCCAACTTCTTTGAGGTATCTGGATTAAATGCTTTCTGAGCTTGCTCGGCCAAGGTGGCGACATCGCCCATTCCCAAGATGCGAGAGGCCATACGCTCCGGATAGAAGATGTCGAAGTCAGCAATTTTTTCGCCATTTGAAACAAACATGATTGGGCGGCCAGTAAGCGATGCGATGGAAAGTGCCGCACCGCCTCGGGCATCACCGTCGAGCTTGGTGAGTACAACGCCATCAAAGCCAACGCCATCTCGGAAAGCTTCAGCGGTCCGAACTGCATCTTGACCGATCATGGCGTCGACCACAAAGAGAATCTCATCCGGATTAATGGCATCGCGAATTGCAGATGCTTCAGCCATTAGGTCGGCATCTACGCCGAGACGGCCAGCGGTATCGACAATCACCATGTTATGTAATTTAGATTTTGCAAAGGCCACGCCATCGCGTGCTACTTGAACAGGATTGCCAACTCCATTGCCAGGCTCTGGTGCAAAGACTGGTACTCCAACGCTTGCGCCAACCACCTGAAGTTGATTTACAGCATTGGGACGTTGCAAGTCCGATGCAACCAAGATCGGGGTATCACCTTGATCTTTATAGAACTTCGCCAACTTTGCGGCGAGCGTTGTCTTACCCGCTCCTTGCAGACCCGCAAGCATGATGACAGTAGGCGGATTCTTGGCAAAGCGCACACGGCGTGCGCCGCCGCCGAGGATTTCGGTCAGTTCCTTATTTACTAAATCGAAGATTGCCTGAGCTTGATTGACCGCTGATTGCAAAGTGGGCAGAAGTTCATTAGAGCCAGTTGTAATTTTCTCGATGAATTGATCGACTACCGGAAGCGCAACATCAGCCTCGAGAAGTGCCTGTCGAATTTCTTGCGCAGTATTCTCGATATCGCTAGCGGAAAGTTTTCCGCGATTGCGAAGCGAGCCAAAGACACCAGAGATTTTTGAGGAGAGCGCATCAAACATAGTGGCGCAAGACTACTTGAGGGAGGCCTCAATACGCGAAGCGACCTCGATTGCTCGCTCCGTTGTTAGCGCTCCCCCACCAATTTCTGTCACGTATAAAGTATCGATGGCCTCAGCACCGAGTGTCGTGACAATCGCCGATTTAATATCGATATTGCACTTACGAACGGTGTCGCCAATCGAGAAGAGCAGTGCCGGACGGTCATGGCTTCGCACTTCGATGATGGTGGCATCGGTTGCAGCATCGAGGAAAGTATCGACAATCGGCGCTGGAACCGGAATTGTTGGCAGCTGAATGTAAGCCTCAATTCGGTTGCGAATGCGTTCAGCTAATTTCTCTTCGCCATCCAGGCCTTTGACTAATTCACGATGCAACTCTTCTCGTGTTAAATATGGAGCATGGGGATCTGGAATCACCAGCCATTCCATAACCGCTACGCCGTCAATAGTTTTAGTGCGCGCCGAGCGAACATCAAGACGCAGGATATTGAGAACTCCGGAGACGATCGAAAGAAGTCCGGTCTTATCGGGAGAGATGATTTCCACGGCATAAACATTTCCGCGATCTTCAATCGTTACATCAAGGACCCCTAGCGCGGCGCGTTCAATCTGATCCACTCGCAAATCTGGCTGCTGCATCACCGTGTTATCAGTAAGTGCCAATTTCGTCTTTCGGACTAATTCACCCACCAAGGATGCTTTCCATTCGCTCCAGGCAGCACGACCGGTCGCCTCACCATCAGCGATGCTGAGGGCATGAAGAAGTTCGAGAGTACCGACATCGTTAATGCACTCGACAACACCTGCGATTGTTGCCGGATCATCGAGGTCGCGCCGAGTGGCGGTTGCTGAGAGCAATAGATGATGTTTGATGAGGAGTTGGATTGTCGCTACATCACGTTGATTGAATCCAATTCTGCTTGCCAGCGGAGCAATCAGAACTTCTCCACGGAGCGAGTGGTCCTCATCCGTTCCTTTACCTATATCGTGAAAGAGCGCAGTGAAGAGGAGCAAATCAGGTCGATGTACTTCGCGAGTAAGTGCTGCTGCTGAAACAGCTGTCTCTACCATGTGCCGGTCCACCGTGTGGCGATGTAGAACATTTCGTTGCGGCAGTGAGCGCACTCCCCTCCATTCGGGAATCCAGTGAAAGAGAACTTCCTCCTGATCAAGGGCCTCAAAAATTTCCACCATTGCAGGACCTGCTCCGATGAGAGCAATGAGTGATTCGCGCGCCTCGCGGGGCCACGGATTGGGCAGCGCACCACGACCGGCATCGAGTGCATCTGCATAGATACGTAGTGAATCGAACGAGAGTGGCAATCCCAATTGAGCGGCAGTTGCCGCAGCTCGCAGACCAATAAATGGATCCACATCGATATCCACGTGAGCATCAATGACTACTTCACGATTCGCAATTGTGATGCCTGGAGAGATTGACGTTGATCGGACGCGCTTGAGAAAGCGTCCTAAGCCATCTTTACCTTTATGCTGATATCGATACCACGTCATCTGCATGAGGTAATCAACAGCTCGCGCAGATTGCGCGACTTCGCTCATCAAAGCATCGGCATCACTGTATTTAAGAAGAGCAGCAACTTTATCTTGCTCGGCAAAGAGCAACCTATCTTTATCGCGACCGCTGACATTGTGGAGCGCTTCGCGAACAGTTGAAAGAAGCGATTCAGCTTGACTGATGCGCTCCATCGGAAGCACTAGCGCACCTGAAGCATGAATCGCCCGAAGTGCAGTGATATCGCGCAATCCTCCGCGCGACTCTTTGAGATCAGGCTCTAATAAATATGCGAGTTCGCCATTGCGCTGGTACCGCTCTTCTAGAGTTTCGCGCAGTAGCGGTAGATAGTGTTTTGAATTTTCTCGCCACGATGTGATTGCTAAGTTTTGAATATCTGCTACTAAATCGGCACTTCCGCAGATGAGGCGAATATCAAGTAATCCCATGGCGACTTTAAGGTCTTCGCTTAGTGCGGTGCGCACCTCTTGGCGAGTGCGAACCGAATGATCAACCTTGATTCTCTTATCCCAGAGTGGATAGAGAATTGAATTTACAATCTCAGAGAGCTTCGCCGGCGGATATGCACCGGTATGAATAATGACGATATCCAAATCAGAACCCGGAGATAGTTCGCCGCGGCCGAAACTTCCGACCGCGGCGATAGCTACCTCTTGCGAATCTGCGCCACTTGCTTGAAAGAGTTCACAGATGAGGCGATCATTCTCATTGGATCGCAATCTCCTCTCTCGTGTACCCATGGCTCGATTCTATTCTTTATCCAGTTTAAGTATCTAATTAAGGTAACTAATTGATACAACTAGATTGCGTCAGTGCCGCGCTCTCCCGTGCGAACGCGTACTACTTGATCTACTGGAGTTGTCCAGACCTTTCCATCACCGATAGAGCCTGTTCCTGCTGCCTTAACGATTACATCAACGATATTTGCAGCATCTGCATCATCGACGAGAACTTCTAGGCGAACCTTTGGAACGAGATCTACTGTGTATTCAGCTCCGCGGTAAACCTCTGTATGCCCCTTCTGGCGACCGAAACCGCTCGCCTCTGAAACTGTCATACCGGTGATACCTGCAGCTTGTAGGGCATCTTTTACTTCGTCGAGCTTAAATGGCTTGAGAATTGCTGTTATGAGTTTCATAGGTTTGCGCCTCCTCGTGATGAATTTGCGTATTCGTATGCTGATTCAGCATGTTCTTTAAGATCGATTCCTTCTACTTCAGCATCCTTAGAAATTCTGAAGCCGATGGTCTTCTCAATTGCAAAGCCAATAATCAGCGTTGCAATAAATGAGTAGCCAGCTACGAGAGCGACTCCGAGCGCTTGCTTTCCAAGGAGGGCTGTACCGCCGCCGTAGAAGAGACCGTCGAGGCCGATGCTGTTGACAACACTGGTGCCGAAGAAGCCGATAGCAAGCGAGCCCCAGATTCCACCGACAAGATGAACTCCAACAACATCGAGAGAATCATCGAAGCCAAACTTATACTTCAAGCTAACGGCAAGGGCGCAGAGAATGCCAGCGATAAATCCGATGACAACAGCCGCCCATGGAGCAACGAATGCACACGCTGGAGTGATTGCGACCAAACCTGCAACCGCACCAGATGCTCCACCGAGTGAAGTTGCATGGCCGTTGCGAACCTTTTCCACAAAGAGCCAGCCGACGACAGCTGCCGCTGCTGCAACTTGAGTGTTCAGGAATGCAAGACCTGCAATTCCATTTGCACCGAGCGCGGAGCCGGCATTAAATCCAAACCAGCCGAACCACAAGAGTCCTGCACCAAGCATGACCAACGGCAGAGAGTGTGGTCGCATTGGATCCTTACGCCATCCGATGCGCTTTCCAAGAACGATTGCGAGAGCAAGGCCAGCTGCGCCAGCATTGATGTGCACAGCAGTTCCGCCTGCAAAATCTTGAACGCCCTTACCTGCGAGATAACCAGTGCCGGTAACGACATCTCCTACCTTGTTACCAAAGGCAAAGACCCAGTGAGCAACTGGGAAGTAGACGACTGTTGACCAGATAGCTACAAAGATTCCCCATGAGATGAACTTGGCGCGATCTGCAATTGCGCCCGAGATGAGAGCCGGAGTAATGATTGCAAACATCAATTGGAATGCGGCAAATACCAACATTGGAATTGGGTATACGCCGCCGTTATTTGTGAAGTCGTTGACTACAGAGCCAAGACCACTGAATGAAAGATTTCCGTACCAGGCTGATTCAGCTTTGTAGCCAAATGCGAGTTCAAAACCATAGATAACCCAGAGAATGCTGACGATTCCGATTGTCACCATCGACATCATCATCATGTTAAGAACGCTCTTTGTCCGAACCATTCCGCCATAGAAAAAGGCAAGACCTGGCGTCATCAGAAGAACGAGGGCGCTGCTAATTAGGATAAAGGCGGTATCGCCAGTGTTGAGAACTACATCTCCCATTTACAAACCTCACTTGTATGTAATAAACCGCTAAAACTCGCCATTGAGATGGGAGTAAGGTCGCAAGGAGGGGTTACAAAAGGTGGCAAAACGGGTTAAGAGGGTGCAACAAAAGCGAGCGATTTGTTTCGGGAATGTTAATCCCGTAGGAGCCCGTCGATATAGGCGGCAGCTGAGAAGGGGGCGAAATCATCGATTCCCTCACCAGTGCCGATGAATTTGATGGGCAGGTCTAGCTGATCCTCGATTGCCAGTGCAACTCCCCCGCGCGCTGAGCCATCTAACTTTGTCACTATCAAGCCAGTGACATCCACGGATTCGCTAAAAAGTTTCGCTTGGATTAAGCCGTTCTGACCGGTAGTGCCATCAATGACGAGGAGAACTTCAGACACGGGGGTGGTCTTTTCGATGACTCGCTTAATCTTTCCTAGTTCAGCCATTAAGTCATTCTTTGTATGCAAGCGACCTGCTGTATCAATCACTACATAATCCACGCCTAAATCGGTGCCGCGTTTTGTAGCATCAAAAGCTACTGAAGCAGGTTCGCCTTCATGCTTACCTGTGATGACCTCGACACCCACGCGAGCACCCCAGGTCGTTAACTGATCTACCGCAGCAGCACGAAAGGTATCGGCAGCACCAAGCAGAACTTTCTTTGAATCGCGATGAAGGTAGTGAGAAAGCTTGGCAACAGATGTTGTCTTGCCCACTCCATTGACTCCTACTACGAGAATGACAGCCGGCGATGCAGCAAGAGCGAGTTCTCTATTTTTCTGAGAGAGATGTGCTGTAAGAATGTCACGAAGAGATCCTTCTGCATCGTCGCCCTTAACTTTCTTCGCCTCAGCCACAAGTTTCTCGGTAAGGACTGGACCAAGATCTGCAGCGAGAAGTTCGCTAGAAAGTTCATCCCAATCAAGAGCAGATGCGGTTGATTCACCTTTGAGTTTTGCGACTAATCGCGAGAATAAACCCATGGAAATAAGCCTTAAGCGTTAGTGGATTCACGCAGGCGCTGCGAGATAACTTCAGTGACGCCATCGCCACGCATTGTTACGCCATAGAGCGCATCCGCAATCTCCATAGTGCGCTTCTGGTGCGTAATCACAATGAGTTGTGAGCTCTCGCGAAGTTCTTCCAGGATTCCAAGAAGTCTTCCGAGGTTAACGTCATCGAGCGCTGCTTCAACTTCATCGAGAACGTAGAACGGGCTTGGACGTGACTTAAAGATCGCAACCAACATAGCGACAGCGGTAAGTGACTTCTCTCCACCTGAAAGCAATGAGAGGCGCTTAACGCGCTTTCCTGGTGGACGAGCCTCCACATCGACACCGGTATTGAGTAGATCATCTGGATTTGAAAGGAAGAGCTTTCCTTCTCCGCCAGGGAAGAGGCGACCAAAAATATCCTTAAAGTGAGCAGCGACCTCTGTATACGCCTCCATAAATACTTCCTGGACCTTGTCATCAACTTCCTTGATGATGTCGAGGAGATCTTTCTTGGTGCGCTTGAGATCCTCTAATTGCTCGGCCAAGAACTTTAAGCGCTCTTCCAGAGCGTTGTACTCTTCCAAAGCAAGTGGATTGATCTTGCCAAGTAAGTTCAGTGAACGCTCTGCTGATGCAAGACGCTTCTCCTGTTGATCGCGACGATAAGGGATGAGTTCGGTGGCAACAATCTCTCCCTCATCGGTCTCAATAAATGTAGGAACATCTTTATCTGGTCCGTATTCACCAATTAGTGTTGGGATATCAATTCCGAGCTCTTCCACAGCCTTGGTTTCAAGCGCTTCAATACGCATGCGCTGTTCGGCGCGCGCAATCTCATCACGGTGCACACTTGTAGTGAGTTGATCAAGCTCTGCTGTCAGTTCACGGCCGCGGGTGCGGACTGTGAGGGTCTCGCTATCGCGTTCATTTCGAGAATTTTCGAGACGTTGGCGTTCTGCCGAGCTCTTTGCAATGGAGCGTTCGATATGAATCAATACTTCATAGGCAGCTTCAGCTATACCTTGCGAAATGATTGCACCACGTGCGCGGGCCCCACGACGTGCTACTGCCTTTTCGGAAGCTTCACGCTCCGCATTCGCTGCATCTTTGAGTGATTGAGCGCGAGCGGCAATAGAAGCAACTCGTTCTTCTGATGTACGCACTGCCAAGCGGCTTTCCATCTGCGCGGTACGTGCAGCAGAAACAGCTTCACGAAGAGCTTCTGCCTTGGTGCGATCTGGCTCTGCAATTTCCCCTTGTTGGCCAAGTTGTGATTGAGCAATTGTTAGCTCGTTCTCGTCACGAGATTTAGCAGCTGAGGCTTCAGTAATTGCTTGAGTAAGGCGATCTACTTCAGCTGCTGCCGATTTCATGTTCTGCCCGGAGACAGCTAATTGCTCAGTGAGCGCTGCAATGCGAGCATCTGATTCGTTGAGCTTTGCCAGAGCTGCATCAAAATCAATCTGCTTCGCATCTACTTCGCTCTGCGCAGATGAGATTTCAAATTTAAGTCGGTCACAAGTACGTGTGAGGTCTTCTAGCTGACTTTCTAAACCGTTGATAAGGGCCTGAATCTCAACCAATGAGTTCGAGGAAGCCGAGCCACCGCGGGCTCGATGCGAAGTAATGACATCACCATCACGAGTGACTACGGTGAGGTTTTTATTCTCGCGAAGAATTGCTTCTGCGCTATTTGCGCTCTCAACCACAACTGTGTTGCCAAGAAGCTGCGCCAACAGATCCGAGATCTCATTGGATCGCACATGGGCTAAGAGCGGTGTGAGGTGGCCCGGAATGGTTGGAATGTTTTGAGCGCCAGGTGTATGTACCAGTACATCCGCTTGACCAAGATTTTCACTGCGAAGAGTGGTAAGTGCTGTGACCGCAGCGTTGAGATCGCGCACAACAACAGCATCTGCAAGAGTGCCGAGAGCTGCAGCAGTCGCAGATTCCCATCCGCTATCAATTTGAATTAGCGAAGCAACGCTGCCGAGAAGGTTAACTCCTCGAGAATCGCGCACGAGGGCAGCCGCACCGTCACGAGACTGCGAGGTAATTTTCATCGCCTCTAACTTTGACTCTACCGAATTTCGTTCACGATCAGCAGCGCGCTCTTGTTCAACAAGCTCTTGATGCTTCTTCTTTGCGTGATCGAGCGCGGACTTTGCAACTTCGAATTGAGAATCGAGACCGAGTTCGCCAGCATCGGCGCCAGCAATCTCCATCTCAAATTGACTATATGAAGCTTTAGCTTGGTCTACTCGAGATTGAGCCTCATTGCGAGCAGTGGTGAGTCGAGCAATTTCTTCCGCATTTGCTTCAAGGCGGGCAGCGAGAGATTTGATATGCCCCTCTTGACGCGCTGTACCTTCACGTTGATCTGCAATTGCACGAAGCGCTGCATCGATCGTATCTTCTTCGGCTTTCAGGGATGCTTCAAGTTCAGCTAACTTGTTTGTTGCATCAACGAGCGCGGCTTCCGCTTGGGTTGTCTCACTGCGAAGTTTTGCCTCCTCTTGAAGAAGCGCAGCCGCCTCTGCCTCAAGCGCTTCTGGATCTCGTCCAGCTGAGCGAGCTTCTTCTGCCTCTTCCGCTAAGAAGCGTGAACGTTCTTGCGCCAATGATTGGGTTCCGCGGAACTTCTCACGCAAACCCGTGAGGGCGTAGAAAGTCTCTTGTGCAGAGATAAGAAGTGGTGTTTCAAAAGCTGCTTGAGCATCGAGCTCTTCTTCACGCTTCCGAGCTTTATCGAGCGCTGCATCTACTTCGGCACGACGTTCGCGAAGCGCATTTTCGTCTGCAACTTCAGCATCAAGGGTCTTTGAAAACGCAATATAATCATCGGCTAGGAGACGTAAGCGTGCATCACGAACATCAGCCTGGATCGTCGCTGCTTTCTTTGCAACTTCGGCTTGCTTTCCAAGTGGACGGAGCTGACGGCGAAGTTCGACGGTGAGATCGTTGACGCGAGCAAGGTTTGCTTGCATCGAATCTAATTTACGAAGAGCCTTCTCTTTTCGCTTACGGTGCTTTAGGACTCCAGCTGCTTCCTCGATATATGCACGTCGCTCTTCCGGAGTTGCCATCAAGATTGCATCAAGCTGGCCTTGTCCAACGATGACGTGCATTTCTCGACCGATACCAGAATCAGATAGCAGTTCCTGAATATCAAGAAGACGTGAAGCTTCACCGTTGATCTGATATTCAGATTGTCCGTTGCGGAAAAGAATGCGTGAAATTGTGACTTCTGTGTAATCAATATTGAGCGCGCCATCACTGTTATCTATGGTGACTGCTACCTCTGCGCGACCAAGTGGAGCGCGACCAGAAGTTCCAGCGAAGATAACGTCTTCCATCTTTCCGCCACGGAGAGATTTGGCACCCTGCTCACCCATTACCCAGGTAAGGGCATCAACAACGTTTGATTTACCAGAACCGTTGGGGCCAACAACGCAGGTGATTCCTGGTTCGAGACGAAGGGTCGTCGCAGATGCAAAGGATTTAAATCCTTTGAGGGTCAGACTCTTCAAATACACGGCGATAACCTACCTTGCCGATGGGTTTACATATAAACGCGACTTACTTCAAGTTCAACTTGAGGGTTTAAGAATTGTAAATGCACTTCGCGCCGCTGCTTGCTCTGCTTCGCGCTTGCTCTTTCCGAGGCCAGTAGCGATTGCTTCTCCTCCAACAATTGCAATTGCCTCAAAGCTTTTATCGTGATCTGGTCCGCTCTCGGTTACCTGGTATTCCAGTGTTGCTTTCCCAAGGGAAGCGACAAGTTCCTGGAGCGCTGTCTTGCCGTCGAGGCCAGCACCCATCGCCATGGCGCTGGAGAGAGTAGGGCCGACCAATCGGAGAAGGCATTCAGATGTCTTTTCAAATCCTGCAGAGATATACATCGCGCCAATCAAGGCTTCAAATGCATCGGCAAGGAGTGAATTCTTATCGCGACCGTTGGTGACTTCTTCACCTTTTCCAAGTCGAATGTATTTACCTAGATCGAGTGTTCGCGCAATATCTGCGAGCGCGCGCATATTGACGATTCCAGAGCGAAGTGGAGAGAGTCGACTCTCATCAAGATCTGGATATTTTCGAAAAAGCTCTTCGGTGACAATCATTCCTAAAACGGAATCCCCGAGAAATTCCAATCGCTCATTCGTGGCAGTTAAGCCAGCCTCGTAGGCGAATGAGCGATGGGTAAAAGCTAACTCGAGAAGTTCGGCATCAATATCAACGCCGAGAATTTCGAGCAGATCAGAATACAAATTAGACGTCAAGAACCTGACGGCGGTTGTATGTTCCACATGTAGGGCAAGCTACGTGGTTGAGCTTAGGCTGCTGGCACTGTGGGCAATTTGAAAGTGATGCCGCTGTTGTCTTCCACATCG
>CAZNEQ010000034.1:0-11572 GCA_964572265.1 uncultured Candidatus Planktophila sp. | reverse complement strand
AAGACCGGTGCACTCGGCCGCTATGCGAGTCCTCCGTGGGAGAGGTTACTAGAGGGTGCGACCTTTTGAAAAATCCAATACCTATTACTTGAGCAGTTGCTGGGCAGGTTTAAGCGGGGAGATCGAGGAGAGCTTCAATCGCGATGGCGACGCCATCTTCCTCGCATGGGCCTGCGATGGATTTCGCATATTTCGCTCCATCAGGGTGGCCAGATGCCATCGCATATGAACGGCCTGACCATTCGAGCATAGAAAAGTCATTGGGATTATCGCCGAAGGTGACGCAATCTTCTGCTGCGATCCCAAGGCGCGCAGCCATCTTTGCCAAGGTGGCACCTTTAGAGACGCCAAGCGCTGAGATTTCTAACAACGAATCATGCGGGTTGGAATGGGTGACTGTTACTAAGCCTTCTAGTTCAACTGATGCAATCGCCAACATCTCATCCGATGAGAGATTCTGTTGCGAACAACGCGCCAACATTTTTAAGGCTGGTGATTTCAATACTTCTTCAATGGTGTGAACGCCGATGTTATCCAGACCGACATCCCAACGTGGAATGTACGCCTTCTCACGATGGAAGTAATTATGTGATTCAACTGCAAATGAAACTTCTGGAATTGATTTACGAAGACGATTTACAGCTTCAATCTGATCATCGACAGAAATCAACCACTCTTCGAGAACTTTGTCACCCATCAAGTCATACAACATTGCGCCGTTACCGCAGATTGCACTGCCGTAGCCGAATGCTTCTCGAATCTCTGGCATCCAACGAGGTGGGCGACCAGTAACAAAGAAAATTTCTATGCCGAGATCGCGTGCTCTTCCAAATGCATCAAGCGTGCGCTGACTGATAACGCCATCATGAGTAACGATGGTGCCATCGAGATCTGTTGCAATTAACTTAGGACGCTTCAAGCTGCTCACACAAGCTCTAACTTTGTTGTTCCCAGGAATGGTTGAAGCGCTGCTGGAACATTAACGGTTCCATCTGCATTTTGGTGGTTCTCTAAGATCGCAACAATCATGCGTGGAATTGCAACAAGTGTTCCATTGAGTGTTGCAATCGCCTTGGTGCCATCTCCATCCTTGTAGCGAATATTGAGTCGGCGTGCCTGGTACTCAGTGCAGTTAGATGTACTCGTTACCTCGCGATAGGCACCTTGTGTTGGAATCCATGCCTCAATATCAAATTTACGAGTTGCACTTGATCCAAGGTCACCAGAAGCGACATCAATAACTCGGTATGGAATCTCCATCGCATTGAGGAAATCCTTCTCCCACTGCAATAGACGCTTATGTTCTTCTTTTGCATCCTCTGGCTTACAGAATGAGAACATCTCCACCTTATCGAATTGGTGAACACGAATAATTCCGCGAGTGTCTTTGCCATATGTTCCCGCTTCGCGACGGAAGCAGGATGAATAACCGGCATAGCGCATCGGCAGCTTATCTGCTGGCAAAATCTCATCCATATGCATTGCAGCAAGTGGGACTTCTGAAGTACCTACAAGATAGACATCATCCTTCTCAATTCGATAGACATTCTCTGCGGCCTGTCCAAGGAATCCAGTTCCTTCCATCGCCGATGGATTAACGAGCACTGGAGGAATTACTGGAGTGAATCCATTCTTCAACGCTGATTGAATTGCATAGTTAACAAGTGCGAATTCAAGCATCGCACCAGCTCCAGTTAAATAGTAAGAACGTGATCCCGCGACCTTTGCTCCGCGCTCAGTATCAATTGCACCAAGCAATTTTCCTAGCTCGACGTGATCTTTCGGTTCGAATCCATCTTTTGCAAAGTCACGTGGTGTACCAACGTGCTCGATAGTCACGAAATCTTCTTCGCCGCCGATAGGTGCTTCGGTATCGAGCAAGTTAGAGAGCTGCATTACTAACTGCTTAGCCTGTTCTTCGACTTCGCTGCGCTTTGCATCTGCAGCCTTTACCTTGTCAGCAAGTTCTTTTGCATTGGCCAAAAGCGCTGTCTTCTCGTCACCTTTAGCCGCACCAACGCTCTTCGAGAGAACGTTCTGCTCTTGACGCAAGAGTTCAAATTCATTGATTGCAGCGCGCTTGATCTCATCGATGGCAATAATTTGATCGACTAATTCAACGTTTTCACCGCGACCCTTTTGAGATGCGCGAACTACATCTGGGTTTTCGCGTAGGAACTTGATATCAATCATGAACGCACCTCTCGTGGATATGAACCTAAGAATCTAATGTCATCGCAAATCTCGCGGAGCTCTTCCATCGACTTAGCAACTGCCTCGTCATTGATATGGCCCTCGACATCAATAATGAAATGGTAGTGACCAAGTTCGCGCCCAGTCGGACGTGACTGAATAAAAGTCAGGTTTACGTCATATTTTGCAAAAACGGAGAGAATTTCAAGCAATGCACCGGCATGGTCGATATCGATATAGACCACTAGGGATGTGCGGTCATGGCCAGTCGCTGCTGGAATAAAACCTGGCTTTTGCGCGGCGATAAATCGAGTCACCGCTACTTGATTGTCGCCGATAGCAGAGGCGATGACCTCGAGTCCGAAATTCTCCGCTGCCGAGGTTGATGCAATCGCGGCATCCAATTGACCCTTTGCCACCATCTCTGCTGCAGCAGCGGTTGAATTGGTCGGAATGATTTCAGCGTGTGGGTATTGTGTTGAAAGATATGTGCGGCACTGAGACTCCGCATGGGGATGAGTGCCAATTCGGTTGATCTGCGTTGTGCCAGCTTTGACCATCAAGTCAAAAGAGACTGGCAGGGTAACTTCCGCTGCAATAGTAAGAGGTACACCGGTTGCTAACTCATCAAGTGTGCGAGCAACGACCCCTTCAACAGAGTTCTCAATCGGCACCAGCGCATAATCCGCTTCACCTGATCGAACTGCATCAAGAGCTGCAGTGACATTGATATATGGGATGCGCTTATCGCCTTCGGCGGAAATCTTCTTTAACGCGCCTTCTGTAAAGGTGCCAGCTGGCCCCAGATAGGCGTATGTGTGCATTGGCCAAGGATACTAAAGGAATGTACGTGCACGTGCCGGAGTATTTGTAATCGCGATATCCACGCCTAAATCTCGGCAGAGTTCAATATCTGAGCCGCTATCGACGGTCCATACCGCTGTACTTTTTCCTAACTTCTTTATTTTTGCGATGAGATCTGGATTTTCTCGGACCTCATTGATACCAGGAGCGATGCGAGGTGCGGAGGTGAACCTCGCCTGCATCCACAAAGTTTTTGCAGACATTAAGAATGTGGTCGGAATCGAGCCATCAAGGCGATGCATTTTTTCAATTGCTCCCCAACTAAATGACATCACTGAAAGTTCAATCTTTTTCAATATTTTTCGATCGATGATTCTTTTGGTAAGAATCTCTTCGATGCGATTACCGCTGATGACAGGGTGTTTTGTTTCAATGAGAACACCTTTACTTGTTTCGATTGCGATATCAAAGAATTGATCAAGAGTCAGTACCTGCGGATATGCACGCTGTATCTCGGAATACTTCATCTCAGCAATCAAACCGCTATGGCCGGCGCGTTCTAACATCGAAGCGTTATGCCAGAGGAGTGGCACCTCATCGCGACTTAAACGAAGGTCGCACTCGAAGCCATCGGCGCCCTGGGTGACCGCGCCTCGAAAGGCCGCCTCAGTCATCTCTGGAAAGTCGGCGCTTGCTCCGCGGTGTGCGTAAATCTGCATACGGGTCAGGGTAGCAAATCACCCTCTATCGAAAAGACGTGGCGACGATACGATTGGAGCATGAGCACGCTCTACTTTGCCACTGCAGCTAAATCTGCGGTTGGTCTGGTGCGCGCTGGCAATGAAGATTCTGCGCTTACTTCTAGATCGCTTATCGCAGTTGCCGACGGCATGGGTGGGCATGCAGCTGGTGAAGTTGCTTCACGTATTGCGATTTCTACTCTGGCAAAAGAATCCGAAGTCTTTGCAAATATAGATGTTGATCTTGAATCTGCCGACGATCTCTACGCGGCTGCACCTTCTTTGATTGATGCGACGATCGCGGAGTATGCAATTGAAAACCCAGAGCTTGCTGGAATGGGCACAACATTATCTGCTCTCTTTTTACGTGATGGCGCTGTCGCCGCTCTTCATATCGGTGACTCGCGAATTTATCGCCTACGTGGAAATACATTCGAGCAATTAAGTACCGATCACACCGTTATTCAAGAGTTGCTTGATCAGGGCGCGATTACTGAAGCAGATGTCGCTACCCATCCTCAGCGATCTGTCCTTACCCAAGTACTGATGGGTGATGGTCGCAATCAGATCGCGCTTTCTATCTATGAGGTCAAAGCCGATGACCGTTTTCTCTTATGTAGCGATGGATTAACGACCGCACTGGGCGATAAAGAGATTAAGGCTATTTTGAAGAGTAAGGCTCGGGGCGCCGCTGTCGATGCTCTCGTAGAAGGTGCATATGCCAATGGCGCACCTGATAATGTGACCGTCATTGTTGCCGACGTCTTAGGTAACGATATTCAAGAGCCACTCACCTTTTTAGGAGCAGCAAAATGATGTCAACGCTCCTTGGTGATCGCTACTTACTTGGCGAGATGATCGGCACTGGTGGAATGGCCGATGTTTATATTGCGAAAGACCAACGACTTTCCCGCGAAGTAGCGGTAAAAATTCTCCGTAGCGATCTCGCAAAAGATCCTGCGTTCGTTACTCGCTTCAGAAAAGAGGCGAAAGCTGCTGCTGGACTCAATCATCCTGGCATTGTTGCCGTTTATGACTCAGGCGAAGAACCTGCGCCATACATCGTGATGGAACTCGTCTCAGGCCACACGCTTCGACAGCTAATTCACCAAGGTGAACGAGTATCGCTCGACGATGCATTGTCGATTACTGAACAAACTCTTGCTGCTCTCGAATACTCACATCAACGCAATATTGTTCACCGTGACATCAAACCCGCAAACGTGATGATCACCAGCACGGGCGATGTAAAGGTGATGGATTTCGGAATCGCACGTGCGATGGATGATCTCGGTGCAACACTCACAAGTACCTGGAATGTTGTCGGTACTGCACAATACCTATCTCCAGAACAAGCGATTGGCGATTCTGCAGATGCGCGCAGCGATATTTACTCGACGGGATGTCTGCTCTTTGAACTTCTCACAGGTCAACCACCATTTACTGGCGAGACCCCAGTCTCTATCGCATATCAACATGTCTCTGGTGAAGTTCCATCTGCTCGCGCACTACAACCAGATCTCCCCGCTGGTGTTGACACAATTTTGAAGGTAGCGCTATCCAAGAAAGCTGAAGATCGCTATCAGAGCGCACAAGCGATGCTCGATGATTTATTAAAGATTCATCAAGGTAAAGCAATCACAACAAAGGTTGCAACACAGCCGTTCTTCACGCGCCGAAGCGCTCTTTTATATGGCGGTTCATTCCTTGCGGCGATTGCTCTCTCTGTCACCGGTTTTCTCATGAGTGGCGCAAAAGATAGCGGCCCGCTTATTCCTAGCGTGGTAGGCCTTACTGAGGCTCAGGCGCGAGAGCTACTTGATGGATATGTCATCACCATCAAGCGTGCGCACGATGGAACGATCCCTGTCGATCGCATTGCTAGTCAGAGTCCATTAGCAACGATGCGTGCGCCTCTCGGAAGCTCGATTGTTCTCACCATCTCAGATGGTCCAGGTGATGCCATCGTTCCAGATAATTTGGTTGGGATGTCTCTGATTGATGCGCGTGCTGCGCTTACCGCGGTAGGTCTTACTGTCTCGCAGACAGTTGCCTCTCCATCCGATCAACCACAAGGAACAGTTCTTGAAGTGAGCCCACCAGTTGGCTCCGTCACTACTGCAGGTAGCGGTGTAGTTCTCACAATCGCAAGTGGCGAAGTTGAGATTCCAAATCTTGTTGGAGTTGAAGCAATTCAGGCAAAGACGATGTTGATTCAAGCGGGATTCTTAATCAATGAATTCTACGATTTTGATGCAAGCCAACCCAATGGTGTTGTGATTCGTCAGGCACCAGATGCCGGTGCAACGCAAACGATTGGTAAACCTGTCACAATCACAATCAATCGCGCACCATAATAAGTGTTAGCGATTTACGACCGGCGATAAACCTTCAGCGCGAGCGAGCGCTCCAGCATCACCACATTGCACCAAGAAGTTAGCTAACATTTTATGTCCGTGTTCAGTTAATACTGATTCAGGATGGAATTGCACGCCTTCAATCGGAAGTGACTTATGTCGGAGCGACATGATCACACCAGAATCTGTAGAACCAGTTACCTCTAGAACTTCAGGAACGGTATCAACTTCAACAGCGAGTGAGTGATAGCGCGTTGCTGTAAATGGTGTCGGTAGATGTTCCATGACGCCTTTGCCGTTGTGATGCACAACAGAAGTCTTTCCATGCAAAAGTTCAGGTGCGCGCGAGACTGTTGCTCCAAAAGCTTCAGCAATTGCTTGGTGGCCAAGACATACGCCAAAGAGTGGGATCGAGTGCTCGGCGCAATACTTAATCATCGCTATCGAAACACCCGCTTTAGCTGGGGTGCCTGGCCCTGGAGAGATAAGGACTCCGTCATATTTGCCTGCCTCGGCCGCCTCAACCTGGTCATTGCGCACGACTGTGCACTCTGCCCCTAACTGTGCGAGGTACTGCACGATGTTGAAGACAAAGGAGTCGTAGTTATCGACGACAAGGATGCGGGCCACGCCATTATTCTCCTGTAATCTATGCCGCATGCCAAAGTCGAAATTGCGTAAGAAGGTCCAGCAGAGCCACGCTCACGAAGAGCAGGTCCACGCTGTCGAAGCCGTACCAACAGAGAGCCCTCGTTGGCTCGCACCTGTCATGGTGACCAATTTCCTTATCGGCCTTCTCTGGATCGTTATTTTCTATGTCAGCCAGACCCAGTACCCAATCTCTGGCATCGGCGCATGGAACATGATTATTGGTTTTAGCTTTATCGCAGTGGGCTTCAGCCTCGCGACTAAGTGGCGCTAATCTATTTGATCTTTATATTCCTTTAAGTAAGGAATAGTTGCTGCACAGGCAAGTGCCAAGAATCCAAATGGTAGCCATAGCCCTGCACTGGCGCCGGAGTTATCAATAATTCTGCCTGAGAGAAAACTTGAAATTGCGCCGGTTAATGGAATTCCAGCCGTTGCGAGGGTAATTGCCTGCGTCATCTGTGATGCAGGAACTGAATTCGTTACCAATGGAAGTCCATTTGGTAGTAGCGGCGCGATGCAGAGACCCTGTGCAAAGAGCGCTACACCAAGAATGTATATGTTCTCGATAAAAGGGAAAGTAAAGGCAATCAACGTCATCCCTAGTAGGTAACCAAGATAACGCGAGCCATGTGAGATTTTCCAACGGATGGCGCCGTTAATGAGCGCTGATACAACTCCTCCCACAGCCCATACACCGAGCAATAGACCTGAGAATGATTTCATTCCCCGCTCATCCGAGAAGGCAACAACAGAGATATTGACTGCACTAAAAGCACCGCCTGCAATCGTAATTGGAATCGCAACCGCTTGTAATTTCCTATTGCGCATTACCGAATTTAATTTTTCGCCAATTTCGCGGTGTTCAATCCCTGGATCAGATGCTCTATGAGAAGCGATGAGGGGTGCGCCGACAATAAGAAAAAAGATTCCCAGGAGCAGACCCGCCATGGGCGAAATTGCCGCGACAACTGCGGTAGTGATTACTGGTCCTAAAATGTAAATGAATTCATCTAAAAGAGATTCAAAGGCGTAAGAGGTGGATAAGAGGTCTTTCTTATCGCCATCAATCATGTGCACCCAGCGGCGTCGAGTCATCGATCCAATACTGACCGATGCAGATTCGGCGATAAAGATAGTGAGAAACCAGCTCCAGATAGGCGCCCCACCTTGAACCAAATATATAAAGAGAATGAGGGCTGAAATACGTATCGGGACGGCAATTTTTAAGATAAATCGCTGCCCGTGATGGTCTGCGACCTTCGACCATAATGGTGCTGAAATAACAGTGGTGAGGGCTGCAAACCCGGTGAGGGCACCTGCAATTGTGTAGCGGCCATCGACCGACTGGACGAAGAGAATGATTGCGATGGTATCCATCGCGATCGGAATGCGAGCTATAAATCCCGCTGAAGCTATTCGCTTTGCCCCAGGAATCTGGAAGAGCTC
This sequence comes from uncultured Candidatus Planktophila sp., assembly GCA_964572265.1. Lineage (GTDB taxonomy): Bacteria > Actinomycetota > Actinomycetes > Nanopelagicales > Nanopelagicaceae > Planktophila. The sequence continues at coordinate 3,381 of CAZNEQ010000034.1, read as the reverse complement.
TGAGTAAGTCTTAAACAATCAGAGTCAATCCTGAATCAAAAGCGTTCTGGGCAAGAGTTATCCTCCATTTGCCAGGCAGATCCTGCCACGCGCCATTGAATTGCTTAAAGCCCAGTGGCTCCAAGGCAATATCTATTGTGCGACTCTCTCCTGAATCAAGCTGAACTTTTGCAAATCCTACGAGGCGGCGTTCAAAATTATCCGCGCTTTCATTCACTGCATAAAGTTGAAGTACTTCGGCGCCAGGTCGAGGACCTGTATTGGTAACTTTCACTGAAGCCTTGCTCTTATCTGCACTGACTAATTCAGAGTTGAATGATGTGTAAGAAAGTCCGTAGCCAAATGGCAGCAAGGGGGTCTTCTCGGCTTTACGCCAAGCGCGATAGCCAATAAACGGGCCTTCGGAATAATGAAGCTCGCCATTTGTTGGAGTTGTGTTAGCGACTGGGAGATCGGCCATCTTTCGCGCCCACGTAGTCGTAGTACGAGCTGCCGGGTTTACAACTCCATAAATCACATCAGCAAGAGCGTTACCCATCTGCTGACCACCAAAATATGTCAACAAAACGGCATCTACTTCATCAAACCATGGCATCTCTACTGGAGAGCCGGAATTTACAACAACTACTGTTCTCTTCGCGACTTTAGCGACAGCCGAGACGAGTTGGTCTTGTCCATCAGGAAGTGAGATGTTCGTTCGATCATGTCCTTCTGATTCAATAGTTGAAGTTGTGCCGACAAAAACGATAGCAACATCTGATTTCGATGCGAGGACAACTGCATCTGCGCACTCTTCTTCTCGCGAACGCTCTGGTTCGCGGAATCCAATATAGAAAGATGCGATCGGAATCGGCAGAGAATCTCTCGGATATTCCCATGAAATAAGGACTTCTTCACCTTTTTTCAGGGTGTAGCCAAATGACCTAAAGGGTGGATTAAGTATAAATTCGCCGAGGTCATCTGAGTGCATTGGAATAAACCCTTCATGCACCTGCCCTCCGATAGTGACTTTGTAATTGCCGACCATCCCTACACCAAATTGGTACTCGCCATCTTTTTCAGCAGTAAAGATTCCAGTGACGCGGATGAATGCATACTGAAACATCCATGGTTGGGTTGCCCAGTTAAAAAATCCTCCAAAGCGATCTTCACTCAACAAGATGCTTCCATCTGGTGCAATCACCTCAGCAAGACATCCACCTTGACCTGTTGCCGGATTCTTGAGGTAGTTTCTATTGAATTCAATCAAGCTTGTATCTGCGTTGACTCCGAGGGTGTACTCAATTGCAGTCCCGGATGGCGCATTTGCCATCAGTCCATCGAGCGGACCGATAAATTCTGTAGGGTAGACAGTTGCTGACCCACCGCCTTGACCGCGCCCAAATCGCGCATGCGCACCAGTCACTGCAACCTTCATTGGCACTTCAAGCGGTAACACTTCGTTGCTATTTTTTGCGAGAACTATTGATTGTGCACCGATTTCACGTGCAGCTTTCTGTAGGTCGACATCTGTATATGCCTTAGCTGCCCTGCTCTCTGCCTCTGCATACTTACCAACTCGTTGAGCTAAGCGGAGGATTCGCTCTACCTTTGCATCGATTGCTGCCTCTGAGACTTCACCACTGCGTACTGCAGCAAGTAACTTCTCACCCCATTGCCCGAACGGGCCTGGCATCTCTAGGTCGTTACCTTCATTTCCGGTTTCAACTGTGGTTGTGACACCCGTCCAATCTGAGACCACCATTCCATCCCAGCCCCACTCATCTTTTAAGATTGAATTAAGGAGTGGTGAGGCAGCCATCTTTGGGCCGTTGACGCGGTTGTAGGCCGACATGATTGTCCATGGATTTGAATCACGGACGGCAATTTCGAAAGGAAGGGCATAGACCTCTCTCAGAGTCCGTTCATCTACGATGTTATTGACGGTATGGCGATCAGTCTCGGCATCATTGGCGATAAAGTGCTTAAGGCAGCCACCCACCCCTTGCCCTTGAATTCCCTTGATAAATGCGGCTGCCAGGACGCCCGAGAGAATTGAATCCTCTGAATATGCCTCGAAGTGGCGACCGCCGAGCGGTGATCGGTGGAGATTAATTGTTGGACCGAGTACAACGTCTACATTCTTACGCCGCGCTTCAAATGCCATCACCTCACCGACATGATGCATCACGTCGCGATCCCACGTCGAAGCCATCGCTGTTGCTGAAGGTAATGAAAGTGATGGGCTACGTTCATCCCATATTTCACCGCGCACACCGGATGGCCCATCGGATACAACCATCTTGCGAAGGTTGATTGATGGCAGCGCCCTCGTCGTCCAGAAATCCTCACCGGTAAGAACTTTGACTTTCTCTTCCAGAGATAACTTTGCTACGGCCGATGTGAAATCCATGGCGCCTACTCCTTAAGCAACTTTGAATGATGCAACTGCAGGAGCTGTGAGCGTTACCTCATAAGTTCCGTGACCCACTTCAAGGCCATTAGCGACAGTTCCGCCGTTGACGCGAAGAGTTGAAGAAGATGTCACTGGGAAATCAATCACTGCTCGTGAACCGAAGGGAACTTCGATTGTTGCAAGGAGTAGACCAGCATCACCGATTCTCCAATCAATCGATGCATTTCCGAATGGAGTGTTGACGGATGCTGATGCAAATGTGAATCCCTGACCCGGGCGAGGTGCAAATGTAATGTGGCGATAGCCTGGGTTCTTTGCAGTCGGAGCAATACCGGCTACGTTGCGATAGACCCAATCAATCACTGCGCCATACGCATAGTGGTTAAAGGAGATCATCGATGCATCCGGCTGCTCCTCTGATGAGGTAGCCATCTCGCCCTTATGGATTGATCCATCTTCACGGATCGCATCCCAGCGCTCCCAGATTGTGGTTGCATTTTGATCTACTTGATAGAGCCATGACCGAACTTTGCGACGCATCAACATCGTGTATGCGGCATCGAAGTGACCGTTCTTGGAGAGCGCATGGAGAATCAATGGGGTCCCAAGGAAGCCAGTAGTGATTTTTCCTTGATCTGCAATAACTTTATCGCTCAAAATCTTAGCGACATCGCGCTTCTCTGCTTCTGGCACAATACCGAATTCAATTGCAATTGAGCAACCAGCAGTTGTCTCTTTTGCCTCAGCACCGAAGTGCTCCCAGATGTCGCGCTTAAGAGTTGCAGCGAGTTCGGTGTACTTAGCGGCATGAGCAGCATCGCCAACGAGCGCTTCGACATCTGCCGCAATTTGAACGGTATTTGCAAAGAATGCATTGGCAACAAATTGTGCCTTTACCTTAGAGAGCCAAGGTTGATCGACCGGTGCATCCGGATCACACCAATCTCCAAATTGGAACTCCTCTGGAAGGAACTTCTCTCCCTTAC
>CAZNEQ010000033.1:0-12500 GCA_964572265.1 uncultured Candidatus Planktophila sp. | reverse complement strand
TACTCTTCTGCGGAGTTCACTTCATGGCAGAGAGCGCAGATATTCTCACCAGCGACAATCAGAAGGTGATTCTCCCTGATCTTGCCGCGGGTTGCTCCATGGCCGACATGGCGACTGCAGCTCAAGTCAATCAATGTTGGAAAGAAATAGAGGAACTTGGACTAACCGATGTCACGATTCCAGTGACGTACATGAACTCATCGGCTGCTATCAAGAGTTTCACTGGGAAAAATGGTGGAACCATCTGTACGTCATCCAATGCAGAAAAGTCACTGCGATGGGCTTTTGCTAAGGGCGAGAAGGTTCTCTTCCTACCTGATCAACACTTGGGACGAAATACTGCCGTCACAGAGTTAGGGCTATCCATCGAAGATTGTGTCGTATGGAATCCTTGGAAGCCGATGGGTGGTCTTACCGAATCAGAGATTCGCGCCGCGAAGATAATTCTCTGGCGTGGCCATTGCTCGGTGCACGGACGTTTTACTCGTCAATCAATAGAAGAATTCCGGGCCAAAGTTCCTGAGATCAATGTCATCGTCCACCCTGAATGCCAGCATGAAGTTGTAACAGCCGCAGATTACGTTGGGAGCACTGAAAAAATTATTGCAGTGGTCAGTCAAGCGGCCCCGGGAACGTCATGGGCGGTTGGTACTGAACTCAATCTCGTTGGACGACTTGCAGCGATGAACCCAGACAAGGATGTCTACTTCCTCGACCGAACTCTCTGCTACTGCTCCACTATGAACCGCATCGACCTTCCGCACTTGGTGTGGGCGCTTGAATCATTGGTTAATGGACAGGTTGTTAATCAGATCAAGGTAGACCCGGAGACTGCCCGCTATTCAAAAGTGGCTCTCGAGCAAATGCTCGCTCTATAGTTACCGCCATGACTGAATCAAGCAAAGCAGAGAAGAAGGGTCGCCCGACCCCAAAGAGAAGTGAAGCTACGCAGAAGCACCATTCGCTTGCGCCAATCAAAACAAAAGAAGAGAAGCGACGTGCAAAAGAGGCGGCTAAAGCTGCTCGCATCGCAGCTCGCGCTGCTTACATGCGCGGTGATGAGAGTGCGCTACCTGCGCGCGATCGCGGTCCGGCTCGAAAGTTTGTCCGAGATTACATCGATTCACGCCGCTCAATCGGTGAGTACTTCTTACCTATTATCTTCGTTGTACTTATTCTGACGATGATCCCAACTGGAACATCAACTAATGCTGAAGGACTACCAAAAGTTCCACTTACTCAAGTCATCTCGATCGCCATTATGTATGCAGTCTTACTTGTCTCCGTCCTTGATGGCATTCGCTTGAGCCGGAAAATCAAGAAGGCAGTCGAAGCGAAATTCCCTGGCACTCCCCTTAAGGGGCTCGGAATGTATGGATGGCTGCGATCGACTCAGATGCGTCGTATGCGTGCACCAAAACCACAGGTCACAGCAGGTACCAAGATTAGTTAAGCTCTATTTAACTAAGCCCTGGGATTCGGGCTCTCATTCTTCTTTGGGTCTCGCTCTGGCAAAGTTCCGAGAACCTCATCGATTGCCTGCAACTGTTCTGGCGATAACTTCACGCCAGAAGCCTTGACATTCTCTTTTACTTGAGAAGGTTTGGTAGCGCCCATAATTGCACTGGATACATTGTCATTGGCAAGGACCCAAGCAATAGCGAGTTGGCCAACGGTCAGTCCTGCATCAGTTGCAATTGGCTTGAGATTTTGAACTGCTTCCAAGACATCTTCGCGCATCCACCGAGAGATAAATCCTGCACCACTCTTCTTATCAGTAGCACGTGATCCCGCAGGTGGTTTCTTTCCTGGCAAATATTTGCCAGTCAAAATACCTTGGGCCATTGGTGACCAGACGATTTGACCAATTCCCTCTCTGCGAGAGAGTGGGACTACTTCTGCTTCAATGACGCGCCAGAGGGCGGAATATTGAGGTTGGCTAGAGACAAAACGGGTGTAGCCGCGAGCATCTTGAATATTTAGTGCGTCCTTAATCTGCTCCGCATTCCACTCAGAGAAACCGATGTAACTCACCTTGCCTTGACGGATAAGGTCATCGAAAGCTGAGAGCGTTTCTTCGAGAGGTGTTTCGAAGTCGAATCGATGCGCCTGATAGAGATCAATATGATCGGTGTTAAGTCGCTTGAGCGATGCATGGCATGACTCCATGATGTGCTTTCGAGAAAGGCCACGATCATTCTTGCCTTCGCCAGTTGGCCAGTAAACCTTAGTGAAAAGCTCGTATGACTCTCGGCGAACACCCTTCAGAGCCTTTCCAAGAACGCTCTCAGCTTTGGTGCCAGCATAAACATCTGCGGTATCAAAGGTAGTGATACCGACCTCAAGGGCGGTCTTCACGCATTTGATTGCCGCCTCTGATTCCACTTGCGACCCGTGAGTTATCCAATTTCCGTAGGAAATCTCAGATACATACATTCCAGACGAGCCTAAGCGACGATATTCCATAACTCCATCGTATGGGGTGGGTTGGTGGTTGCCAATGGATTGAGGCTATGGTTTATTTCGCACACAACTTAATAACAACTTTCTAGAGGAGATATCTCTAGTTGAGATGTTTTAGGGGAAGTTCGGTGCAATTCCGACGCTGACCCGCAACCGTAAGAGTCCTTCGCGACTTAAGTCGGATTACCTAATTCATCTTTAAGACCAACACCCGCCGAGGTTTGCGGGGCGTAGTCGTATAGGTCGTTTCGACCTTTGCTATCTACCCCTGTGAGACTCTTTAACACTGGAGCTCCAGAATGAAAAAATTAACCGTCGTTGCAGTAATTGCTGCAGCGCTTCTCTCACAATCAATCGTCGCCCCCGCTAATGCTGCCTCAAAGGGTTGGCGCTATTGGGGATACTTTCAGGCAGCGCCCAAAACAAATACCTGGGTAGCAGCAATGACTGGACCTACTGTCGATATTGCTGATGGAGCAGTAGAGGGATGGATTTTCACCTTTAGCGGTGATGATGTTCCATCAACACCCCCATCTGTGAAACCAGATTTCAACCAGATTTGTGGCAAGACCAAAGCACAGAGCGGCAAGAAGCGAATCGGCCTCGTGATCGACTTCGGTAAGCGAACTTACGCCCCTAAAGGAGAAGCGATTCAAAAGCGGATTGTTCGTTGCGTTGTCACAGATACAAAGTCACAAGGTCTTGAGGTTTTAGCTGAGTCAGTAAAAGTTCGCCAAGATGACTCCGGCTTGATCTGCGGATTAAGTGGTTATCCCGCAAAAGAATGTGGTGTTGAAATAGTGACACCAAAATCTCTCTTGAGAAAATAGAACTCGATCAATGGTCAAGCCGTTTCACCCACTGACTTTCTGGTCCATTTTCACTGCATTGGTAGTGGGCGTGGTCCTTTCAGATAGTGCTATTGCTGCCGTAATTGCACTGGGTGGAGCGGCTTTCATTGTCTTTCGTTTTCGTGGAGACGGTCCGTGGCGTAATAGCTTTAAATGGTCAGTTATTGCGGGCCTCTACCTAATCACTATTCGGGCGATAGCCGGGATTGTTATCGGTGTGCCTCGAGTTGGAGAGACCCTCTTTACTCTTCCAAGAATTTATCTTCCGTCCTGGATGCCAGGGATCCGCATCGGTGGCCCGGTCACATGGGAACGACTTTCTTTCTCGCTACACGAAGGACTCATGATTGCAACTGTAATAGCGCTCTTTGGAGCTGCAAACTCTGTAACAAGTCCACATAAACTCTTGCGAGTGATGCCATCACGCGTCTATCAACTCGCGGTAACCCTGACAATTGCAACGTCAGTCTTCCCGCAACTCATCTCAAGCATCACCCGTATTCGTCAAGCACAATTCTTGCGAAGCGGTCAGAAGCCGAGAATCTCTCGCGTTGCAATTCCTTTGCTCGAAGAGAGTTTAGGAAAGGCAGTCGCCCTTGCTGAATCGATGGAAGCGAGAGGATTCGGTCAATCTAAATCTCAGAGCCGATATAGGCCAGTTCAATATGCCAATAGAGATCTAGTACTGATTGTGGCTGGGCTTATCTCTGCAAGTGCGATGGTGGCACTGTGATCAGATTCTCCCGAGTTTCACTCATTTATCCGCATAGCACCACAACTGTTATCGAAGATCTCTCCTTTGAAATCAGTGAGGGCGAGATGGTTCTCGTGATGGGACATACCGGCTCTGGTAAATCTTCTCTGCTACGCCTCATCAATGGCTTGGTCCCACACCATACTGGTGGAATTCTCGCCGGTGAGATTGAAGTTGATGGTCGTTCTACGCGAACTTCAAAGCCGGGCGAACTTGCTGGAGTCGTTGGAATTGTGGGACAGAATCCGCTTGCTTCTTTTGTCACAGATACCGTAGAAGATGAACTCGCATTTGGTATGGAATCCCTCAATTTTCCTCATGATGTGATGCGCAAGCGCGTTGAAGAAGCGCTCGACCAAGTTGGATTAACAGCTTTGAGAGATCGCACCATTGCAACCCTGAGCGGAGGCGAACAACAGCGCTTAGCAATTGCATCAGCGTTGGTAATGCATCCAAAGGTATTAGTCCTCGACGAACCCACGAGCGCTCTAGATCCTGTTGCCTCTGAAGAAATCTTGGCCATTCTCCATCGATTAGTTCATGACCTAAGTGTCACTGTCATCCTCGCCGAGCATCGATTAGAACGCGTCATAGGTTATGTCGATCGAATCCTTCTAATTGAAGGTGATGGATCTACCTCCATCGGCACGCCCGCCGATATCCTGAAGAAAAGTGAGCTAGTTCCACCTATTGTTCGCTTGACTCGAGCTCTCAATCTTGATGAAGTTGGTACGAGCACTCGTGATGTCCGCCGCATTACTGAAACCCTTCGAAATGAATTACCTGACGCCGTACGACCTGAATATGCAAAGGGAGAAGTAGTTGTCTCGGCTATCGATCTTCGCGTTGGTTACGGTGAAAAGATTGCGCTCGATAAAGTTTCTCTAGAGCTGCGAGCCGGGGAAATCACGGCTCTCATGGGACGCAATGGCGCTGGAAAGAGCACGTTACTTAAATCCCTAGTCGGATTGGTTGTGCCACTAAATGGAGTGATCACTCTTGGCGGTATTGATTTATCTACGATCAAGCAGTCTAAACGTTCTGAACTGATCGGGTACGTTCCGCAAGAACCAAGTGATCTGCTCTATCTCACATCTGTTCGAGAAGAATGTGCGCAAGCAGATAAGGATCACAATCTAAAGGCAGGTTCGACGTTAGAACTTTTGCACGCAACCCTTCCAAGCATCTCCCCTGATGCTCATCCTCGTGACCTCTCTGAGGGTGAAAGATTGATATTGGTTCTCGCAATCGTTCTGGCAAGCTCACCAGCAATCTTGATCATGGACGAACCCACGAGAGGCCTCGATTACGTCGCCAAGCACAAATTGATGGCGCTCCTGCATACTCGTGCGCGGGTAAATCAGACCACAATTCTCATTGCTACTCATGACGTTGAAGTCGTGGCAGATGTTGCAGATCGAACTATTTTCTTGGCCGACGGCGAGAAGGTAGCCGATGGTTCAACGCTCGAGGTTTTATTGGCATCACCTGCCTTTGCACCACAGGTGGCAAAAGTTATGTCGCCACGTAGGTGGCTCACCGTTGCCGATGTCTTACGCGCTCAGGAGCTATCGTCGTGAAGTCTCTTCGATTTGTTGCAGTCGCAGCACTAGTTCCATCAACGTTATTGGGTTTTATCTGGCCTTTTCTTGTTTCGAGTGAGAGCCAGGCAGATTGGGCTAGTTGGTTCTTCTTCGCATCAACCACATTCACCGTTCTTTTACTGGTCGCTCTGATTGCGGCAGATGATCTTGGTTCAAAGAATGTCGCCTTTCTTGGCATTCTCAGTTCTTTAGTGGCAGCGCTACGACCGCTTGGTATCGGTGCAATCGGAATTGAGCCGATGTGGTTCGCGTTGATTCTCGCAGCGCGAGTAATGGGGCCAACTTTTGGCTTTCTCTTGGGTGCGCTCTCCATGTTGCTTTCGGCTCTACTCACTGGCGGTATTGGTCCATGGATTGGTTATCAAGTTTTTGCGGCAGCTGTTATTGGTTTTGGCGTTGGAGTCATTCCGAGAAACCTGCGCGGAAAAATCGAAATTCTCTTCCTCGCCATCTACGGGGCGATAGCGGCAGAGATATTTGGCATCATGATGGATCTTCAATTCTGGCCATGGGCGTTAGGCACAGATACAGAGCTCTCCTACATCGCAGGGGCGCCAATCACCGAGAATCTCAACCGCTTCTTTTCTTATCATTTTCTCTCAGCCTTAGCGTGGGATATTCCACGCGCTGTTATCACTGTCCTATTAATAACTCTCGCCGGAAAATCTTCATTGAACGCACTCCGGCGCGCACGCCATAAGGCCGCTTTTCTCAGCGAAGTTGAATTTAAGGAATTAGCGAACGTGCGATTGAACCATAGGTAGCGAGACCACGACGTTCTCACTATCGCGCCCACGAACATCGACAATAACTGTGGCACCTTCCACAAAGGATGGCTCTACTAATGCGAGAGCAATGCCTTTCTTCAGCGTTGGCGAGAAAGTACCGCTCGTGACAACACCTACAACTCGTCCACTCTGATCCTTAACCGACATTCCAGCTCGCGGAATTCCTCGATCATTGGATTGCAAGCCTCGGAGTACGCGAGCTGGACCATTGTCACGTTCTGCGCGCAGGGCTTCGCTTCCTCGAAAAACTTCTTTCTTCCAGCCAACTGCCCAGTTTGCGCCTGCTTGGACCGGAGTGATTTCAAGAGAGAGCTCATGGCCATGCAATGGATATCCCATCTCAGTGCGCAAGGTATCTCTGGCACCCAATCCACAAATGACTCCATCGTATGGCTGCATCGCAGCAACTAAGGCATCCCAAACCATTTCTGCATCATCCCAACGAGGAACGAGTTCATATCCATGTTCGCCGGTATATCCGGTGCGACAAAGGATTACATCACAACCTGCGATTGTTACATGTGCAAAAGCCATGTAATCCATCTCAGGAGTCACGCCCATCGACTCAATGACAGAGAATGCTTTCGGTCCCTGAAGGGCAAGTACAGCATATTGATTGTGTAAATTTTCAACGGAGATTCCACTTGGTGCAGCCGCCTTAATAATCTCAACAACATCAGTTGTATTTGAGGCATTAGGAATTAAAAACAAATCATCTTGCGAATTTCGATAAACGATTAAATCATCGATGACACCGCCATCTGGGTTACAGAGCATGGTGTACTGCGCCTTGCCATCAGAGATGCGATTAATGTCATTGGTTGTTTGGGTGTTTAGGAAATCAACCGCACCCGCACCAATAACGCTTGCTTTGCCAAGGTGCGATACATCAAATAGGCCCACACGTTCACGCACTGCCGTATGTTCGGCTAAAACCCCAGCCCCTGGGTATTCAATGGGCATTAACCAACCGCCAAAGTCGGCCATCTTTGCGTTGAGCTGAATATGCTTCTGATGTAATGGTGAGTTTTTCACATGGAGAACTTACACTTACCCAGCGCGAAAGCGAGTTGAATCGAACCGAAGGAGCACCATGTCGACCATCAAGATCTCAGATGGAATCATCAAAGATGACGTCCTCGTTGTAGGCGTCTCAATCAAGTCCGGCAAAGGTGCGCTTCAAATCGAATCAGGCGATTTGGCCCTCGACACAAAGTCACTCATCGCAACGCTCAACGATCTCGGCGCCACTGGCAAGAGCGATGAAGTTATTCGCATCCCTGGCACATCAACTCGACTCTTGGTTTTCACCGGTCTCGGAAAGGCTCAGTCAACCTATAAGAATGAGACTCTTCGACGTGCTGCAGGGGCTGCCGCGCAAGCACTAGCTGGAAATAGCAGCGCTACCTTTGCGCTTCCAGCAATGACCCCTGCTGCGGTGAAGGCGGTCGCTGAAGGTGCCGGCCTTGGAAGCTATCTCTTTGATCAATTCCGAGGTTCTACCAAGAGCGCGCAGAAGAGTCCGCTCAAGACAATCACGATTTACTCTTCTTTAGTCAGCGGCGCAGATGCAAATGCAATTGCATACCATGCACAAATCATTTCAAAGTACACAAATCTTGTTCGCGACCTTATTAATACTCCCCCAAGCCATCTGACACCAGCTTCGTTCTGCTCCATGGTGAGCGATGCGGTTAAAGAAGCAGGTGGAGCATCAATTGGTTTGAAAGTTTCGGTAATGACCGATTCACAATTGAAGTCCAAGGGTTACGGAGGAATCATCGGCGTCGGTCAAGGTTCTGCAAATCCACCACGTTTACTCAATATTTCCTACACGCCAAAGGGTGTAAAAGCTTCTAAAAAGTATGCATTCGTAGGCAAGGGAATTACATTCGATACCGGCGGTCTTGCTTTGAAGCCGGCTCTTGGAATGGAAGCGATGAAATCTGATATGTCTGGTGCAGCTGCTGTCTGTGCTGCAGCTATTGCACTTGCTCTTCTCAAAGTTCCAGTTGCGATTGATGCCTGGGCGCCTTTGGCGGAAAACATGGTGAGCGATAACGCCACTCGCCCATCTGATGTCATCACAATCTACGGCGGAAAGACGATCGAAGTTCTCAACCCCGATGCAGAAGGCCGCTTAGTACTGGCCGATGCGCTAGTGAAAGCGCAAGAAGCTGGTGACCTCGATGGAATCGTTGATGTCGCGACTCTTACTGGCGCTCAAGTTGTCGCACTCGGAACTCGCACGAGTGCGGTCATGACTAATAATGATGAGTTCTCCGCTGACTTCATGGCCGCAACTGAAACTTCGGGAGAATCTTTCTGGCCGATGCCACTTCCAGTCGAACTTCGTCAGAGCCTCGACTCCCCTGTGGCTGATATGGCCAACATTGGTGAGCGCATGGGTGGAATGCTCGTCGCAGGCCTCTTCCTCAAGGAATTCATCGCCGATGACCTTCCTTGGCTCCATCTCGATATTGCTGGACCTGCCTACAACGAGTCCAAGCCTCACGGCTATACCCCTGTTGGCGGAACTGGCGTGGCGCTCCGCTCACTAGTTGAGATGGCTATTGCTGCAGGCAAATAGCCCATTGAGATGGCTATTGCCGCAGGCAAATAGCCCAGCAGTGCACCCGCGAGTGAGCGAGGAGACTCCTCTCCGAGTTAGTCATACACGGCCAAGGCTGGCAAGATATGGGCGTAGATGAGCCCGTTTGAGCGGGAGCCTCTCGATGTGATCCTCAAGGCTTAAAAGGAGTTGCTCGATGTCGAATTTTGATCTTGTCATTCTCGGTGGTGGAAGTGGCGGATACGCAGCAGCGCTTCGCGGTTCACAGCTCGGCCTTAGCGTTGCGCTCATCGAACAGGACAAGGTCGGAGGCACATGTCTTCACCGCGGTTGCATTCCTACCAAGGCGCTACTTCACGCAGGCGAGGTTGCAGATAGTGCGCGCGAATCTCACCTCTTTGGTGTCAACGCAACTCTCAATTCAATCGACATTAACGGCGTTAATACTTACAAGGACGGCGTGATCGCTGGCCTCTATAAGGGTCTTCAAGGATTAATCAAATCTCGCAATGTCACCTTCATCGAAGGTAAGGGCCGCTTGGTCAACAACAACACCATCGAGGTTAACGGTCAGCAGATCACCGGTAAGAACATAGTTCTTGCAACCGGTTCATATGCAAAGACGATTCCTGGACTAGAAATCGATGGCCATCGAGTCATTACTTCAGATCATGGAACAAAACTAGATTACATTCCGAAGAGCGCAATTGTTCTCGGTGGCGGAGTCATCGGTTGTGAATTTGCTTCAGTCTGGAAGTCATTCGGCGTGGACGTCACCATCATTGAAGGCCTTAGCCACCTCGTTCCGCTCGAGGATGAATCTTCTTCTAAGTTGCTTGAGCGTGCATACCGCAAGCGTGGAATTAATTTTGAACTTGGTATCAAATTCAAGTCGCACCGTGTCAATGCAGATTCAGTTACCGTCACTCTTGAAGATGGCCGTGAATTCACTGCCGAAATTCTCCTCGTATCTATCGGGCGCGGTCCGGTGACCGATGGCATCGGATATCAAGAGGCAGGAATCGCGATGGACCGTGGATATGTCCTTGTGGATGATCACTGCCGCACAAATGTTCCAGGAATTTACGCAGTGGGAGACATCATTCCTACGCTCCAGCTTGCACACGTTGGCTTCCAAGAAGGTATTTTGGTTGCTGAAACCATCGCTGGATTAAACCCTCGTCCAATCAACTATGACGGCGTTCCCCGCGTTACGTATTCAGAACCGGAAGTTGCATCCGTTGGCCTCTCTACAAAAGTTGCTAAAGAACGCGGTTACGATGTTGTCGAAGTTGATTACAACCTCGCAGGAAATGGCAAGGCGCAGATTCTTAAGACTGCTGGTTCTATCAAACTAGTCGCGCAGAAGAATGGTCCGGTACTCGGTATCCACATGGTGGGCGCTCGCGTCGGAGAACTTCTCGCAGAGGCGCAATTAATCTTCAACTGGGAGGCAACTGCAGATGATGTAGCTCCTCTTATCCATGCACACCCAACAATGTCAGAAGCTATGGGCGAAGCGCACCTTGCACTTGCCGGCAAGCCACTTCACGCACACGGTTAATAGAGGAGAAGAGAATGTCATTTTCAGTAACAATGCCAGCACTGGGCGAATCAGTAAGCGAAGGAACAGTGACACGTTGGCTCAAGGCCGAGGGCGATCATGTCGCTGTTGACGAACCACTCCTCGAGGTTTCCACCGACAAGGTAGATACCGAGATTCCTTCCCCTGTTGCAGGTGTATTGCAGAAAATCGTTGTCGGCGTAGATCAGACCGTTCCAGTTGGAGCAGAACTTGCAGTGATTGCTGATAGCGCCGCAGGATCCGCAGCGCCAGTTGCATCCGCACCCGTTATTGAAACTCCTGCACCAGTTGCACCGGTTGTTGAGACACCGGCTCCCGTTGCAGCACCTGTCGCGGCTCCCGTTGCAGCACCTGTCGCGGCTCCGGTTGCTGCCTCAACACCAGCACCAGCGGATTCTTCTGCTGGCACAGTCATCACAATGCCAGCGCTCGGTGAATCCGTCTCCGAAGGTACCGTCACACGTTGGCTCAAGAATGTTGGTGATTCAGTTGCTGTTGATGAAGCTCTTCTAGAAGTTTCAACTGACAAAGTTGATACCGAGATTCCATCACCGGTTGCAGGCGTATTGCTAGCAATTGATGTCCCGGTTGATACAACAGTGCCAGTTGGTGCACGTCTTGCACTTATTGGTGTTTCAGGAAGTGCTGTTGCATCGACCCCAGCTCCTGTTGCTACACCTGTTGCTGCTCCCGTTGCTGCACCTGCTGCTCCCGTTGCTGCACCTGCTGCTCCCGTTGCTGCACCTGCTGCTCCCGTTGCTGCACCTGTTTCACAACCAGCAGATGCATATGTCACTCCAATTGTTCGTAAGCTTGCAAATGATCTCGGCGTTAACCTCGCCTCCGTTAAGGGAACTGGTATCGGCGGACGCATTCGTCGTGAGGACGTGGAAGCAGCTGCACCTCGAGCAGGTACTGCAGCTCCAATAGCGACTTCAGCTGCACCTGCTGCGGCACGCACATCAGCACCTGCACCAGTAACTGCATCACCGCTTCGCGGAACCACAGTGACTATGTCACGTCTTCGTAAAGTCATTGCTGCTCGCATGGTTGAATCTCTTCAGGTTTCAGCTCAGCTCACAACAGTGATTGAAGTAGATGTAACGAAGATTGCTCGCTTGCGCGATCGCGCTAAAGCATCATTTGAAGCACGCGAAGGAGTAAAACTCTCCTTCCTTCCATTCTTTGCAGTAGCAACCTGTGAGGCGCTAAAGCAGCACCCTGTCCTCAACTCTTCAGTTGAAGGAGATCAGATTGTGTATCACGGCGCAGAGCACCTAGGTGTTGCTGTAGATACAGAGCGCGGACTTCTCGTTCCGGTTATCCATAACGCAGGAGACCTGAACATGGGTGGCGTTGCGCGCAAGATTGCCGACCTTGCGGCACGTACTCGCGATAACAAGGTCACACCCGACGAACTTGGTGGCGGAACATTCACGCTTACAAATACCGGTTCTCGTGGAGCTCTCTTTGATACCCCGATCATCAATCAACCACAGGTTGCAATCCTTGGTCTCGGCGCAGTTGTAAAGCGTCCGATGGTTGTAAAGGGTGAAGATGGTGGCGAGACAATCGCAATTCGTTCAATGGTCTACCTCGGACTCTCATACGATCACCGCGTAGTCGATGGCGCTGATGCAGCTCGATTCTTAGTGACTCTCAAGGAGCGTCTCGAGGGTGGAGCATTTGAAGCGGACTTGGGACTCTAACTTGAGCACGCCACAGCGCATCGCAATCACTGGTGCATCAGGACTTATTGGTTCTGCACTTGTAGGTCATCTCAAGAGCGAGGGCCACACTGTGCAACGTTTGGTGCGCCGCACGCCGGTCTCCCCCGATGAAGTTCAGTGGGATCCAAAGACTGGCTATGTAGATCTCGAAGC
>CAZNEQ010000032.1:0-12520 GCA_964572265.1 uncultured Candidatus Planktophila sp. | reverse complement strand
TCAGTCACGAGAGGGGGCTCGCTTTCATTGTGGGGTTGCGAGAAGGCTACAGTCTAGGTTGAGAGTTCTTCCGTTCCGACACGCCCAAAACCTCTACTTGAGGTTGAGAGTTGAGCCTCCCTTAGGCGAAATCTTCTGGGTTGATCTGATCTAGGAATTCGCGAAATGCCTCGACCTCTTGCTCGCTCTCCCCTGCCCCTGGCTCGGGGATATCAATTCCAGCGCTCGCCAGGAGTTCTTGGTTGACCAGAATATTGGTCTTTGTCCGCAGTGCGATTGCAATCGCATCGGATGGTCTGACCGAGAGCGGTGCAATATCCCCACCGGAATTACGCATCAAGAGTTCAGCGTAGAAAATTCCATCACGCATATCGGTAATGTGAATCGCAGTCAAAGTTGTCCCTGTCGCCGCCAGGAGATCGACAATGAGGTCATGGGTTAAAGGGCGTTGCGCCTTGAGTTCTTGTTGAGCGAAGGCGATTGCAGTCGCCTCCACTGAGCCAACCCATATCGGAAGGAAAGTTCTACCTTCTCGCTCCTTCAAGAGCACAATCGGTTGATTGGAAGGCATCTCAATTCGTACGCCAACAACTTCAACCAAAGTGAACATTATCGTGGGCGGTTGAGACCGCTGCGAACGAGCGATGCGTGAAGTCGAACAGAGAGAGCAGCAATTTCTTTCTGAACTTCCTCGGCGCGAGCTTTTGCCTCTGTCGACTTCTGACGCGTAAATGGTGTGATGACCTGTTCAATTAATCCGATCTCACGATCAGCTGCTGTCTTAAATGAACGGAGGTGACGAGCTTCGATTCCAAAGGCGGCCATTTCTGCAACTGCCTTTGCCACTGAGAGCGCATCTGCATCGTAATGACGGCCGCGCAAAGTGATGAGACCGAAGGATTCCAGCTCTACTAACTGATCCTCACTGACGCCAGATGCATTGATCAGCTCTTCGCGAGAAAGACGCATCTCAGACTGCTCGCCAAAGGTAGATGGAGCGATTTCGCCATCAATGGTCGCTAAACCAAGATTGGGACGAGGAACGGCGACACCATGTGGTGTTGGCGTAAGTCCACGATCAAGGGCATCAAGATTCTCCTTGATCACTCGAAGAGGCAAGTACTGATCGCGTTGTGCCAAAAGCACATAACGGAGGCGCTCAAGATCATTGCTGGTGAATTTGCGATACCCAGAAGGTGTTCGCTGGGGTTCAATCAAACCTTCTGACTCAAGAAATCGAATCTTAGATATCGTGATATCAGGGAAATCACCACGCAATTTCGATAGAACTTCACCGATACTTAAATAGGCACGTGCTGGAACGCTCACTTACTTCTCCCCTGATGTTGAATTATTGCTGATAAAAAGCATATGGAATTTTCCGATTTGAATCTCATCACCAGAGACGAGGTGATGAGATGCCTTCTGTTCGTTATTGATATAAGAACCGTTGAGACTTCCAGAGTCAGTAAAGGTAAATGCTTTACCATCCCGAGATATCGTTGCGTGATTACGAGAGACAGTGACATCATCGAGAAAGATGTCACTCGATGGTGCGCGACCAATGGATGCTCCATCTGCTGTGATTAAGAAACGTGCACCACGAGATGGTCCGCGATGGATCACAATCATTGCCTGTTCGGCCGAGCCGTTGATGATCTGCGAGATAATTTCTCGCTCCTCTGCTGTTGATTCAGCGAGGAGGCTTTCAATTACAGAGCCGGGGGAAGAATCAGCTACTGAACGAAGGCCCAGATGAAGCGTGGTGGTGAGTTCGTGGTTTGGCTGCAGCTCTTCCATCGAACACTCCCCTCGCTTGACTCACCTTCAACTTGAGGCTGACAGTAGAGAGTTAATAAAAAAATATCAAGCGGGAGATTAGCCAGTAATTGCGGCGTACTCGGCTGCGCTCAACAGGGATGTCGGTTCGCCACTTACTGAGATTTCTGCCAACCAACCGGCGCCATATGGGTCAGAGTTGACAAGTTCTGGAGTATTTGCAAGAGCTTCATTAACAGCAACGACTGTCCCTGATACAGGGGCGAAGATTTCAGATACGGACTTTGTTGATTCAACTTCTCCACATACCTTGTCAGCGGTGACTGATTCTCCGACCTTGGGCATCTGCACGTAGACGATGTCTCCCAATGCACCTTGCGCAAAATCAGTAATACCCATACGAATTGTTCCCGCAGTTGCAGTATCTGCAACCCACTCATGTTCCTTGGTGTACTGAAGTTCTGCAGGAATCTGTGACATGGCGCCCTCTTCTATCTCAAAAATTAATCATGAATACTGGGACGGACTCTAATGCTTTTCACCGCGGTGCGGAAATATGAAACACCGGTGAAGAGGTAGAGGACAACTCCCCAGAGCGCAAAAGCCCATCCGAAGATATAGGCCAACGTGCCATACCAAGACTCATTGAGAGCGAGGAGAAGAAAGGGGAATGCGTAGAGGAGATTAAAGGTCGCTGCCTTACCGAGATAGGTAACCTGCAACGGCGGTTGACCCTTGCGGGTGAGAACGAGGGTGATCGCGGCTAAGGCGAGGTCGCGACCCAGCAGTGCGATGATGATCCAGAGCGGGATGGCTTCTCTTGCAAAGAGGACAACTAGTGTTGCCACAATATATATACGATCGATGAAAGGGTCGGCGAGCTCGCCAAAGCGAGACGTTTGATTCCATGCCCGGGCGAGCTTTCCATCGAGATAATCTGTGACTCCCCCGATGGCAAGAACGAGAATCGCCCATCCATCGCTACGCTGATCGAGGGCAAGCCAGATAAAGAGCGGAACTCCTAGCCCTCTCAACGCCGTGAGCGCGTTCGGGATGGTCAGATACTGACTCACTCCTTATCGCGCTCCTTGACTCGAATCGCCACCTGGACCGGGGTGCCAGGGAAACCAAATTCTTCGCGGAGACGCCGTTCGATAAAGCGACGGTATGAAGCTTCGATCCAACCTGAAGAGAAGACAACAAATTTCGGTGGAGCGATTCCTGCTTGGGTCGCGTAGTAAACCTTCGGCTGCTTTCCACCACGCACGGGTGGTGGGGTGGCGCCTATGAGAGCCCCCAAGAATGAGTTGAGTTTCGATGTGGGAACTCGCTTCTCCCATGAACTCAACGCTGTGCGAAGGGCAGGAGCGAGTCGATCTCTATGCCACCCCGTCTTCGCCGCGACATTGACCCGCTGTACCCACTCGATATGGCCAAGGTGGCGATCCAACTCTTTCTCGAGTTGTTCGCGGCGGTCCTCATCAACGAGATCCCATTTATTGAGAACGAGAACCATCGCCTTACCGGACTCTTCAACCATCGAAATAATGCGTAAATCTTGTTCAGAGATTGGAACCGATGCATCGAGAACTAGCGCAACACATTCGGAGCGTTCTAACGCCGTCTGAGTGCGAAGCGTTGCATAGTAATCAGTACCGGATGCCTGATTAGCGCGCTTCTTAATTCCAGCGGTATCAACAAAGCGCCAAATCTGGCCACCAATCTCGATGAGCGAATCAACGGGGTCGCGAGTGGTTCCAGCAACATCGTCAACGATGGATCTATTCTCTCCAGCAAGTGCATTGAGCAGACTAGATTTACCAACATTGGGACGTCCAATAAGAGCGATGCGACGATATCCATCTTGAGTTTGTGCGCGTCCGACTTCTGGGAGTGACTTCACAATTGTGTCGAGTAGATCTCCTGAGCCACGGCCATGAAGACCCGAGACAAAATGCGGTTCACCGAGTCCGAGATTCCACAGCGCATGCGCATCTGCTTCGTCGTGATCGCCATCAACTTTATTGGCTACCAGAATTGTTGGTTTCTTTGCCTTGCGAAGTTCCTGGACCATTACGTCATCTTCATCAAGTGCACCAACTTGAGCATCTACAACAAAGGCAAGGATGTCAGCTTCTTCCATTGCAAGTTCAGCACCCGCAGAAATAGCAACTGATATTCCATCAGGACGTGATTCCCAACCGCCAGTGTCCATCACGATAAAGCGACGACCGCCCCACTCGCACTCGTATTGAACGCGATCACGAGTTACGCCAGGAGTATCTTCGACAATTGCTTCACGGCGACCAATAAATCGATTAATCAGAGTTGATTTACCAACGTTTGGTCGACCAAGAATGGCGACGATGGGAAGTCCGAGCAATGAGCGCTCAACAAGTAACTCCCACACTCGTTCAATTGTCTCTTCAAGATTGAGTTCGGTGCTATCTATATGAACAGCATCCGATGCCATCGCGAGTGGACTTGCTTTACGAGTGGAATCAATCTCATCTCGTGAGGTCAGTGATTCAGCGACAACTTCGGTCGAGATATTTGAATCACCGATCTCACGTTCACGTCGCGCAGTACGCGCATCAATATCGGCAGTTAAATAAACCTTCAGCGCTGCATCGGGCGCAACCACTGTTCCGATATCGCGACCTTCAACCACAATCCCACGCTCTGCTTTTTCAATAATTGATCTCTGTACTTGAAGAAGCTCTGCTCGAATCTCGGGCATTGCAGCAATCGTCGACACTTTATTTGTTACGTTAAGGGTGCGTATCTCTTGCGAAATATTTCTCTCACCGAGAAAAATCTCTGGTTTCTTAGGATCTGCAGTAAAGGTAATTCTTGCAGTCGATAGTTTTGCCAGAATATCTTTTGCGTCATCGCTTTTTATTTCAAGCGCAACGAGGGCAACAGCGCGATAGAGCGCGCCGGTATCGAGGTAATTCCATCCCGCTCTCGAAGCGATCCCTCTGGAGGTAGAAGATTTTCCGGCACCGCTTGGGCCATCAAGTGCGACAACAATCATCTCTCTGACCCACGCCTTTCTTCTTCGTTAATCTTGTTCATCGATTTCATGCTTTATCTATATAAATTCATTAATAAATCGTGAGGTAATTGTCTCGCACTAATCTTCAAAGGTTCACCAATTAGCGAGGTGAGTGGGCTCGCCACCCCTTTTCTACAAGATGCTGATGAAGTTTCTCTGCATCGCTCTTTGACAGCGCTAGGGTGATCAAGCCAGTGAATTGCTCCGGTGAATGTTCAATTGTTAAATCTTCAACGTTTACCTGAGCAGAGGCACATTCATCAAAGAGCGCAGCGAGCTGACCAGGTTTATCTTCAATGACGACCGGCAAGAAGGTGTAGTTTCGTGCGACACCGCCATGTTTTCCTGGAATCATCGAACGCCCGCGGTTGCCGCCTTTGATGAACTCCTCGATTTCATTTGAATCCTCAAGTGCGTTTGAGAGTTCGGTGAGATCTGAGATAACTCGATCGAGAAGCGGTTTTATCGCCTGAGCATTGGCCGAGATGATTTCTCGCCAAATCCCTGGGTGAGATCCCGCAATGCGCGTCGTATCGCGAAGGCCACTCCCGGCAAGATCGAGCCATTCAGCCGGGGCACCTTCTAAAGTTGCTGCGAGAGCCGAGCTCATGATCTGCGGGAGATGTGAGACCAGTGCAACTGCTCGATCGTGCTCTCCAATCGGCATATCAATCAGATGTGCTCCGCAGATCTCAATCAACTCCCTTCCGGCAGCCAAGAGCTCTGGCGAGACCCCCGACGAATCGATAATCCAAGGTCGTCCCTGAAAGAGGTCTCCGCGAGCCGATTCGGCTCCCCCAACTTCACGTCCAGCCATTGGATGAGTCGGTAAGAATCGAGACATATCAAGACCTAAAGCTGATACCTCAAGTACAGGATTAACCTTTACACTTGAAATATCTATAAATCCTAAGTTGAGACCTTGTTGAATCTCTTCCTTGATGACCGAGGAAACCGTCGAAACTGGAGAAGCGATTACTGTCAGATCAATTGGCAGGGAGCTAGGAATCTCTCCCACTAAATCTTGCGCCAACGCCGCAGCTGCAGGATCAATGTCGGACATCGTCACCTTAATACCCTTTGCTACTAGAGCGAGGGCGATTGAGGAACCAATGAGTCCCGAACCTACGATGCGAATATGCGAGAGAGCCATCTGGTGCCCCTACTGAGCGATATCGCGGCGGAGCGCCTTAGCGCCTGCGAGGTAAATGTGCGAAATTTCGCTTGCCCGTAGATCAGTCTCAACTGTGACCATTGCGCGAACCACTCTTTGGAGCGCCCCCACCACGTCAATCTCGACTGCACAAAGCAAAGGGGTGGCTTCAAAACCAACTTCACGCGCTGCTGCCGCAGGGAAAGTTGCGGTGAGGTCAGGCGTTGCAGTCAAGATAACCGAGATAACTTGATCTACCGCCAGGTCATTAGCCTTGAGAATCTCAGATAGAAGCTCTTTTGTTCCAGCAGAGATTGCCTCGGTGGAGTTAGCCTCCACCTGAATCGCTCCTCTAATTGCGCGCACCGACATGTCGAAATCATACCCTTTCACTGCTTCTTTGATGATGTTCTTAAAACCTTTTATCGATAAAACTGTAAGTAAGTAACTCTCTCACTGAAGCTCCTGTAACCGATCCCTTAGGAAAACCGTTCCCAGCCATATTCTCCGTAATATCGATAAAATGACTTTCTTGACGGCGTTTTGAGCGTGTTATTGTCGATAAAACAATTTTTCTTCCAACGAATCCCATGTAGCCGATATATCGATTTATTGGTAAAGCAATCTGGTATCGACTTATGGTTTTAAATTTAAAGCGTTTTGTAAGTTAAGCAATTCTCCATCATTGAGATCACGCCACCGTCCTAAAGGCGTTTCTCCAAGAGAGATCGGTCCAAACTTGGTGCGAATCAGGCGAAGTACCTCGATGCCGATCGCCTCCATGAGACGTCGGATGATGTGATATCGACCCTCGTGAATGGTGACTTCAAGCCAGGTCGGCGATAGCTGTTTGTAATCCAGAACGCGAGCCATTCCATCTTCCAGTTCGACCCCATTGCGCAGAGTCTTCTCAATCCCCTGAGGAAGCTTCCCCTCAAATTCAATGATGTAGGTCTTCTCGAGCCCAAAGGATGGGTGGGTCGCACGGAAGGTTAAATCGCCATCATTTGTGAGCAGAATTAGCCCTTCTGAATCCTTATCCAGGCGACCAACGTGAAAGAGGCGCTCGGTACGAAGGTCAATGAAGTCCGCTAAAGATGGTCGACCTTCTGGGTCATACATGGTAGACAGAACGCCTCTAGGTTTATGAAGCGCTAAATAAGTCTTAGTCAATTGTTGTGTAATTGTCTCACTATCAACCTCTACATTAACCTTTTCAGGGTCAAATTTGGCACCAAGTTCACGGACCACCCGCCCATCGACCATAACTCGGCCAGAGATAATGAGGTCGTCCGCTCCCCTGCGAGAGGTGACACCGGCGTCGGCGATTATCTTATTGAGGCGAATTTCTGCCATGAGAGTTATTCCATTCTGCGGCTATCCATTAACGACAGTCAGCGTAAGTTGCCCTGAACACACCAGGGTGGAAGAAGTGTAACGGAGAGACTAGTCAGTGAGCGAATCGAGGATCTCATCGAGACCATCAATATCTGGCAGGTGTGGAGCCAGCGGTGGGAGGTCCTCGAGCTTGTTAAGGCCCAAGCGCTCAAGGAAGTAGGTCGTAGTCTTATAGAGGATCGCGCCGGTCTCGTTCTCGATGCCGTATTCATCGACCAGTCCGCGTGTAATAAGGGTCTTCATCACCGCTTCAACATTAACTCCACGGATCGCCGAAACTCGAGCTCGTGAGACGGGCTGGCGATAGGCAATCACCGCAAGCGTCTCAAGCGCTGCCTGTGTGAGGCGATTCTGTTGGCCGTCAAGAACGAACTTTTCGACTACAGAGCTGAACTCAGGCGAACTGTAGAAGCGCCATCCGCCATTAATCGCCTTCAAGGTAAAGCCACGATCGTGGTACGAGCTCTGTAGGCGGTCGAGAGCGTCAACCACCTGGTCAACGGTAACTTCAAGGACTGAGGCGAGCGTTAGCTCAGTAACTGGCTCATCAACCACCATGAGAATCGCTTCGATCGAACGTCCGAGGGTCGCCTCATCATAGACATGAGCGAGCTGGCCTTCGGATGGCTCTGTGACCGGCTCGATAGCCTCTAAATCAGGGCTCTCTACCATTGGAGATGTTTCTTCACTCATCATCGCTCTCGCTCTCATTCTCGTCTTCAATACTTTCTTCCGGAAGATTGGAACCTTCCACTGCTACTTGAGGGTCTTCCGCTCTGAAACCCTCAACCTCTTCTTCAGGGTATTGCTCGCTTACAGGGATATCGAACTCAGCTGATGCGAGAACCTCTCCTTCATCAGAACCAACCCAGCTAATCTGGAGCTCGCCCAGCGCAACAACCTGCTCAAATCGTAAGGCGCCTTGGCGGTAAAGGTCTAAGAGGGCGAGGAATCTCGCCACTACCACTAGGGTCGAATCGGCATCTTGAATAAGCGCCCTGAAACTGACGGTACGGCCTGTACGCAGGGCCTCAACAACCAATCGGGACTCCTCGGTGACGCTGACAAGGGCGCTGTGAAGGTGCTCTACAGCCACTACAGGAGCGACCTTGGGCGTTAGAACGCGGTCTGCAATCGCGGCGAAGCGCTCTGGACCCACGCCGATGAGTACCTCTGGCAGGAGGCTGGAGAGGGTCGGATCGAGGGCAACCACGCGTGGGAAGGACTTATCCGCTGCTGCAATCGCCTCTTGGAAGTTCGCGGCGATCTCTTTAAAGGCTCGATATTGCAGCAGTCGAGCAAAGAGGATATCTCGGGCCTCTAGAAGGGCTAGGTCCTCTTCATCCTCAATCTCACCGCTCGGTAGAAGACGTGCAGCCTTCAAATCAAGCAAGGTAGCGGCAATCACCAAGAATTCAGTCGCCTGATCCAAGCGCCAGCCCTCTCCGGATGCCTCAAGGGCGCGGATAAATGAGATGAATTCATCGGTCACCAGGCTCAGTGAGACCTCGGTGATATCGAGTTTATGGCGGGAGATCAGCTGAAGGAGAAGGTCGAAGGGGCCGTCGAAGTTATCGAGGTGGACCTGGAATTGGCCCTCTTTGCCCGTATCTGGAGTCGTCTCTGGAACTGAGTCTGCAATTGGTTCAGTGGCAGGCTCGCGCCCGTCCGTCGCCACGCTCTCAACAATATCCACGCGCGAACCTTACTTGGTCTAGTTGCATGCACGCGCATTTCCAGCGTAGAGTCGCGTCAATTGAGAAAGAGGTTTGACGCTTGAACGCTAAATCGACATTTGAAGATGATGTGGTGACCGCTGCCGCTCTCTTCGGAGGAACTCCCCAAAACTTCCCACTTCCCGCTCCCATCACAGAGCATGGACAGGCGAAGGTCATTTCTATCTTCAACCAGAAGGGTGGAGTAGGAAAGACGACAACTACTATCAGTCTCGGAGCTGCTCTTGCAGAACTCGGACGTCGCGTTCTCTTGGTCGACTTCGATCCGCAAGGTGGTCTCTCCCTTGGTTTGGGCGTTAATGCACATCGCCTTCCATTAGAGAACACTGTCTACTACGCGCTCTTAGCTCCTGATGCAAATATCGATGAGATCGTACTTAAATCATCAGTGGCAAACTTGGATTTCTTACCCGCAAATAAAGATCTTGTAGGTATTGAAATGAAGTTATCTAGTGATATCTCAGGCCATCTTTACTTGAAGAAGGCGCTCGCACCTTTACGCAATGAGTACGACGTTATTTTGATTGATTGCCAACCGACAATGGGACGCCTCGCAATTAACGCACTCGTTGCATCTGATGAAATTATCGTTCCGATGCAGTGCGAAAACTTTGCAATGCACGGCTTTATTGAACTCTCCGAGAACATCGGCAAGGTGCGTGAGGTTTACAACCCAGATCTCAAACTCATCGGAATCATCGCCACGATGTTCGATAAGAAGACTCTTCACAACAGAGAGGTAATCTCTCGCATTATTGAGGGCCATCCGGGCGTTGTCTTTGACACATTAATTTCAAAATCTATTCGCTTCTCTGAAGCAACAGTTGCAGGTGAGCCAATCACCGCCTATGCAACATCTTCCGCCGGTGCACAGTCTTATCGACGACTGGCACGTGAACTAATTTCCCGAGGAGGCGCACGATGACACGTAGAGCAAGCTTGCCTGGAGCAGATGAATTATTCAGAAATAACGCACCGTCACTTTCCGCGGTTCGCGAAGTAGCGGTAGAACCAGCGATTGCACAACCAAGCGTCACTGCACCTGTCACTACCTCAGCACCTAAGGCGAAGAAAGGTGTGCGCTCGATTCCTCGACGACGAGTAACTCAGGCGGATAAGTCTCCTTCTGGTCGAGAACGTCATGATGAAAAAATTACGGTCTACCTCTCTCCCGATGAACTCTTCGATCTCGATCAAGCACGCCTTATGCTGCGGGGCGATTTGGGATTGGCTGTTGACCGCGGACGAATCGTTCGAGAATCTATCGCTGTAATTATTGCTGACTTGGAATCAAAGGGAGAACAGAGCATTCTTGCTCGTAGATTGCGTGGTTTGTAGCAACTATTAAGAACGAGGGTGCGCGAGAGAATAGCTTTCGCGCACTTTATCTATTGTTACTAAGGTATAGATCTGCGTTGTAGTCACAGAGGCATGTCCTAGAAGTTCCTGTACCACTCTTATATCTGCTCCCCCATCAAGAAGATGTGTCGCATAACTATGCCTGAACACATGTGGTGACACTCGTCCCTCTAAACCGGTCGTAGCAGCAGCTTTCAAAACAGTTGCCCAAGCAGATTGTCGAGTAAGTCTTGTTCCGCGTGAGTTGAGAAAGAGCGCACGATTGTTCTGGGAATTCTTCGCTAAAAGTGCTGGACGAAGACGCACTAGATAATTATCGATAGCTTCAATTGCAAACTTTCCCAGAGGTACGAGTCGTTCTTTGGAACCCTTGCCCCGTAATTTGAGAATTGTTATCTCTTCGCCATCGAGCGAATCCTTAGAGATATCAGTAATGTCAATCCCGACCAACTCAGCTACGCGCGCGCCAGTGCCGTAGAGAATCTCCAAAATCGCTCGATCGCGAAGAGAAATCGGATTTGCAGGATTATTTGTAGACTCTATCAACGACGAAATCTCTGCAACGGAGAGAGCTTTCGGGAGCTTTCGAGAAACTTTAAATTGATTGATATCGATCATCGGATTGATAACACCATACTCGATTGCCGAGTACTTATAGAATCCTTTTAAAGAAGATAAAAAACGATTGATGGATGTGACTGAAAGACCATGCTCGGTCAATGCGCCAATAATCGCAGATATCTCGTTCTCAGTAATAGAGTCAAATGATAAATTCTTATGGATGAGATAATTTTCAAACTTTACTAAATCTCGGCGGTAACTTTCTATCGAATTGATAGAGAGTCCGCGCTCGATTCTCAAATGATCAATATAAGTTGCGATTGCAACGTTACATTGAATAGCCATGAGCTACCGCAACCGCCTCATATCGCACCTTGCCTGCGTGCACATTGAGACCCTTTGCTAGCGCCGAATCCTTCGCAATAGCCGCTTCCCAACCATTGTTTGCTAGGGATAGTGCGTAAGGAAGAGTTGCATTGGTGAGTGCATATGTGGATGCAACTGGAACAGCACCTGGCATATTCGCTACACAATAGAAGACTGCTTCATGTACTTTGTAAGTCGGCTCTGCGTGTGTAGTGGCGCGTGAATCTTCAAAACATCCACCTTGGTCAATCGCAATATCAACAAGGACTGCGCCTGGCTTCATTCCCTTAACTTGCTCGTTGGTAACCAATTTCGGAGCTTTTGCACCATGAACGAGGACCGCTCCGATAACTAGATCTGCCGCCTTTACTTCTCGGTCAATCGCTCCGTATGTAGAAGCGAGAGTCTTGATGCGACCGAGGTACATAGAGTCAATGTAGGCGAGGCGGGTGAGAGAACGATCGATAATGGTGACATCGGCACCGAGACCCATCGCCATCACTGCAGCGTTAAGGCCAGCAACTCCGCCACCAATAACAACTACTTTGCCGGGAGCAACGCCTGGAACTCCCCCAAGGAGAACCCCACGTCCGCCATGTGGTTTTTGAAGAGCTGTCGCACCCACCTGTGTTGCCAAACGTCCGGCAACTTCCGACATCGGCGCCAAGAGCGGCAATGATCCATTGAGTTCAACGGTCTCGTATGCGATCGCTGTTGTGCCACTTGCAAGTAGCGCATCCGTGCACGCTTTGCTCGCAGCCAAGTGAAGATAGGTAAAGAGAATCTGGCCGGCACGAAGGCGCGGATACTCTGCCTCAATCGGCTCTTTTACCTTGAGAATCATCTCTGAATCTCGCCAAATCTTCTCAACGTCTGCCTCAATTGTTGCGCCGGCTGCGATGTACTGCTCATCTGTAATCGCCGAACCAAGTCCAGCGCCCTTTTCAACAACAACTGAATGGCCAGCGCGAATAAATTCTGACGCGCCTTCAGGTGTAAGGGCAACTCGCGCCTCAAGTACTTTAATTTCTTTCGGAACTCCAACGAGCATGACTAGCCTTTCTTCTTGATTGCTGCTGCGATCAGACCCACGAAGAGTGGATGTGGTCG
>CAZNEQ010000031.1:0-12852 GCA_964572265.1 uncultured Candidatus Planktophila sp. | reverse complement strand
AGTGGAGGTGATGCAAGGTAATTCATCTTCACATCAGGGCTGATGCGACCTTCAAAGTTACGGTTACCGGAGAGAACTGCCGTTACTGCTAGGTCGTTCTCATTGACGGCTTTGCTGATCTCAACTGGGAGTGGTCCTGAGTTACCGATACAGGTAACGCAGCCATATCCAACGAGGTTGAAGCCAAGAGCTTCCATATATGGAGTAAGTCCGGAGCGGTCATAGTAATCAGTGACAACCTTTGAACCTGGCGCCAAAGTGGTCTTTACCCATGGCTTGGATTTCAAGCCTTTCTCAACTGCCTTCTTCGCTAAGAGAGCAGCACCAATCATCACAGATGGGTTTGAAGTATTGGTACATGAGGTAATTGAAGCAATGACTACATCGCCATTCTTAATGGTGGTCTTATCTGCACCAACAGAGACAGGGTAGGCGTCTTTGCCAGTCTTTTCGGAGAAGTAGGTAGGGAGAATATCCTCGAACTTCTTCTTCGACTCTGAGATTGAAATTCGATCCTGTGGACGCTTTGGTCCAGCTATAGATGAAACCACTGTGGAAAGATCGAGCTCGAGATGTTCTGAGTAACGTGGGGTTGCAACTGGATCGAACCACATGCCCTGTGCTTTCGCGTATTGCTCGACTAGTGCAACTTGATCTTCGCTCCGTCCAGTCAGGCGTAGGTAGCGAAGTGTTTCGTCGTCGATTGGGAATATCGCACAGGTTGATCCGTACTCTGGTGACATGTTTCCGATTGTGGTTCGGTTTGCCATTGGAACTGCAGTAACACCAGGTCCGTAGAACTCGACAAACTTTCCGACTACTCCGTGCTTTCGCAACATTTCGGTAATAACGAGAGCCATATCTGTTGCAGTAGTACCAACAGGAAGTTCGCCCTTTAATTTAAATCCAACAACTCGTGGGATGAGCATTGATACTGGCTGACCAAGAAGCGCAGCCTCTGCCTCAATTCCACCGACTCCCCAACCAAGCACGCCAAGACCGTTAACCATCGTTGTATGGGAATCGGTACCGACAACAGTGTCAGGGTAAGCACGTAAAACACCGTTGACGTTTCTAGTCATTACAACACGAGCAAGGTATTCAATATTTACCTGATGAACGATTCCGGTTCCTGGTGGAACCACTTTAAACTCATCAAAAGCTCCTTGGCCCCAGCGAAGGAAACGATAACGTTCGCGATTGCGCTCGTATTCAATATCTGTGTTCTGCTCAAATGATGTGGCACTGCCATAGAAATCTGCGATGACGGAGTGATCGATGACGAGTTCAGCCGGAGCAAGTGGGTTGACCTTCGATGCATCTCCCCCGAGCTCAACGATTGCTTCACGCATGGTCGCTAAATCGACCACACATGGAACACCGGTGAAGTCCTGCATCACGACACGGGCAGGGGTGAATTGAATTTCGGTATCTGGCTCTACCGTCGGATCCCACTGTGCCAGCGCTTTGATGTGATCGGCGGTGATATTGGCGCCATCTTCAGTGCGGAGTAAGTTCTCGAGGAGAACCTTCAGCGAGTAAGGGAGATCGCTGGCACCGGCGAGAGATGAGATATCAAAAATCTCATAATCTTTTCCAGCAACGGTGAGGTTCTTCTGTGTTCCAAGCGAGTTCTTACTCATGACGAGCCCCTGACTCTAAAAGTATCTTGACGTCAAGATACCTTAGAAAGGGTGAAGAGCGCAATAGATTCGATGTGGTGAGTCATCGGGAAGAGATCAAAGGCGCGCAATTGCTCTAAGTGATAGCCAACATCGTTGAGATAGGTCGTATCTCGCGCCAGTGCGGCAGGATCACAGGCAACATAGACAATCGAACGCACGGCCAAGTGAGCAAGATTTTCAATCACATCTCTTCCGGCGCCAGTTCGTGGTGGATCAAGAATCACTACATCAGCTCGTTTAAATTTCTTAATTGATCGAGCAACATCTCCAGTGTGGATGTGAACATTGGAGGCTCCATCAAAATTGACTGCTGCGTCACGAGTTGCTGAGGCGCTACCTTCAACAATATCTATGCGGCCACCTGGTCCCACCAACGGAAGTGCTGCCCCGGCAAAGAGGCCGACTCCCCCGTACAAGTCAAGGAGATGATCTCCCGCCTTTAAACCAGCTGATGCAATCACGACATTTACTAACGTTTGTGGGGCGCTGACATTGCTCTGCCAGAATGATGATTGGGAGACACGATAGTTACGTTCCCCCACTTGATAATTAAGCTCTGACTTTCCCTCGATAATCTCCGGAACCGCACGTTCGCTGGTGCGACCAACTCTCTCTTTCATCTTCGCGATAGAACGAGAACCATCACTACCGATAGCCACTTCAACTCGTTGACCCGCTGAGATTTCTTCAAATGGCAGAGTTGGGAAGTCAATTTCCGGCAAGAGAATGGGACAGGAGGAAATGGGAATCACTTCATTGCTGCGCGATGCTTTAAAACCCGCTTCGCCTCGTTCGTTTGTTGATGCTGCATAGCGAGTGCGCCAATGCAGTGGCGTGGAGATCTCCTCCACTTCTATATCTATCTCCATCTTTGCAATTCGAGCAAATTGCTCAGCGATAACCTCTGATTTGAGTTGGCGCTGGCGCGCAATTTCGATATGTTGAAAATCGCACCCACCGCACACACCTGAATAGCGGCAAGGTGGTGTTGTTCGATCTGGACTTGGCTCGAGGACTGCCACAATATCTGCGCGGGCGAAGGATTTATCGAGCCCCGTGATTCTTACTTCCACAATTTCACCCGGGATAGCGTGACGGACGAAGATCACAGCGCCATCGTGGCGAGCGATAAAATGACCTCCGTGAGCAACTTTCTCAATCTCTACCCGAAGAATTTCGCCTATCTGGAGAGTTTTGCGCTGCGATTCGGTCATAGAGAGAAGAGTAAGGGAGTAAGTTAAGCCCCATGCACGTAGTCATCATGGGTTGCGGCCGCGTTGGTTCCTTGCTCGCAATCGAGCTGGAAGCCAAAGGCCATTCAGTCGCAGTTATCGATCAATCGAAGGAGGCATTCCGCCGCCTAGGTCCTGATTTCAAGGGTCGCACCGTCACTGGCGTTGGTTTTGATCGCGACACTTTGCTCGAAGCAGGAATCGAAGGTGCTGGCGCATTTGCAGCTGTCAGTAATGGCGATAACTCAAATATTTTGGCAGCTCGCGTTGCGCGGGAGAGCTACGGCGTTACCAATGTTGTAGCCCGTATCTATGATCCAGGTCGCGCAGAGATTTACCAGCGCTTAGGTATTCCAACAGTAGCTACCGTTATCTGGGCAACCGATCAGATTCTTCGTCGCTTAACACCGGAAGGTTCGCGCTCTGAGTGGCGTGATGCCAGCGGCACCGTTCAACTCGCTGAAGTTCACCCGCATCTTGAATGGTTTGGTCGACCGATTTCTGAGCTCGAGGACGCCGCCGAACTCCGCGTCGCTTTCCTAACTCGCCTCGGTGAAGGTTTGATTCCAGATGAGAACACTGTCTTGCAAGACGGCGACCTCATTCACATCATGGTGAGAGATGAAGAGCTACCAAAGGTCGAAGTAATTCTCGGAAAGTCACCGGAGGCGTAAGAAGATGCGTATTGCTATTGCTGGTGCTGGAAATGTCGGCCGCGCGATTGCGCGTGAACTTCTCGATAATGGTCACCGCGTTCTCCTGATTGACCGTGATCCAAAAGCGCTCAAGCTCGAATCAGTTCCAGATGCCGAATGGCTGATGGCCGATGCATGCGAGATTACATCACTCGATAAAGCGAGTCTCAACGATTGCCAAGTACTCGTCGCTGCAACTGGCGATGACAAGGTAAATCTCGTCGCCTCTCTCCTCGGTAAGACTGAGTACGGCGTCCCACGTGTAGTTGCTCGCGTCAATCATCCAAAGAATGAATGGCTCTTTGATAGTTCATGGGGCGTCGATGTTGCAGTATCAACGCCTCGCATCATTGCAGCTCTCGTTGAAGAAGCAGTCAGTGTTGGTGATGTTGTTCGCCTCTTCTCATTCCGTAAGGGTCAAGCTAATTTGGTTGAACTCACATTGCCAGATACATCAACCTGTATCGGTAAGACGGTCGACGAAGTAGAGCTTCCAGACGATGCCTCTCTTGCGGCAATCGTTCGCGATGGTCGCGTACTTACTCCCAGCGCAACTGACATCTTTATTGCTGGCGATGAACTGTTATTCGTTGCATCGACTACCGCTGAGGGCTTATTGAAGGATTGCTTCATCGCTCAAAACGAATAAGTCCCTGTAGCTCTTATTCTTAGTTCTGCCCTTTATCCCTGATGATGCTTGGTGATGGGAACGCTCTTGAGAATCATCCAGCTCGCGTACGCAGTTGCAATAAAGAGCGGGTACCCCATCGCGAGATTTACGGTTCCGAGTAGATTGACGTTGCCGCTCTTGTAGATCGGATATTGCACAGCAATGCGTGTGAAGAACATTGCTACCCAAATCCAACTTGCGCGAAGATACGCCTTCTTACGTGCCGGGTCGTTACGCCAGAGGAAATTCTCTCCCAAAATTGGTCCGAGCATTAAGCCAAGTATTGGCCAGCCAGCGAGATTGGCAATGAGGTAAACAGTTCCATATCCCAAATTAGTCAGCAGCTTTGGAACGAAAACATCACTGGGATTTCCGGTGCGATTGGCAAACCATGCGCATATGAGAGCGCCAATCAATCCGCTAAATGCATGCTGGACAGTATCTCGAGCAAGTAAGCGGATGATGGTGAGAACGATTGATACTCCAACGGATGCATAAAGCGCATCTTGTAAATCATCTCGAAGGTTAAATACCAGCAGGAAGATGACCGATGGAATTCCGGAATCTA
Source organism: uncultured Candidatus Planktophila sp. (assembly GCA_964572265.1). Taxonomy (GTDB): domain Bacteria; phylum Actinomycetota; class Actinomycetes; order Nanopelagicales; family Nanopelagicaceae; genus Planktophila. The sequence continues at coordinate 8,002 of CAZNEQ010000031.1, read as the reverse complement.
TGAGCCCTTTCTTACCACCAAAGGCGGAGAGGACTTTCTGGCGATCGTCATCCTGGCTCATGAGCGTCCCGTCGATCCAAAGCCGCCATCGCCACGACCCGAACCTGGTAGATGTTCAACTTCAATAAACTCAGCACGCTCTACCTTTTGAAATACCAATTGCGCAATCCGATCTCCGCGTTTAAATGAAACCGATTCTTTCGGGTCATGATTGATCAGAATGCATTGAAGTTCACCTCGGTAAGCCGCATCAACAGTTCCGGGAGCGTTCACCATTGTGACTCCGTGTTTGATGGCAAGCCCGGAACGCGGATGTACTAGAGCTACATATCCATCGGGAAGTGCGATTGCGATTCCGGTCGGGACAAGCGCGCGCTCCCCCGGTGCCAAAGTGACATCAATACGCGAGTAGATATCTGCTCCAGCATCTCCACCCTTTGCATATTGCGGCAATGGCAAATCGGCATCGAGGCGAGTAATGAGTACCTGCAAATTTTTCATGGGTTGATATTGAATTCTGGATCGACGAATGAGAGGAGTTCAGGGTTAGCTTTAATCGCTGCGATGTATTCCGCTGGAGCATTCTCGAGAAAGTGTTTCATCGGCACAATAATAAATAGTGAAGCAGCTCGCACAGCGATTGCTCCCGTCGGACCGTTGAGGCGACCTTCCGCCTCTGAATAGACCTTTCGACCTTGCACGCCAGTGATGCGAGCTGAGATATAGATAGTCGTTCCGATAGGCACTGGAGCGAGGAAATCTGTCTCGAGTCGCGCTGTCACCGCTGGGGCGCGCAGCAACCACATCAACTTTCCGAGAGCTTCATCAAAGGCTAGTGAGAGCAGCCCACCATGTGCAAGTCCTGGAGCACCTTGATGATTTTCAGTGACCGTGAATTCGGCTGAAATTGAAAGACCTTCTTCGACCTTTGCTTTGAGATGAAGTCCAGTTGGATGAAGATCACCGCAGCCGAAGCAGTGCTTGAAGTGTGATGGGAGTTCACTTCCGGTGGCAGGTGACTTTGGGTGGCGATCTGGAAGTACTGAACCAGGAGGCGGTGTTGTACTAGCTACACGACTCATTAGGGTAGGTTACTTGATAGAAGTACCAGTAATCTATCTCTATGAGCATAAAACCAAGATTTAAGGAAGTGATTCGCCCCCCATTCTGGCTCATTTCGTTTCTTTACTTCATGCTCTTCTCTATTGTGTTGGCAATCTGGGCGGCTCTGGGAAATAACGCCGCTATCAATGCTCTTGCAATCAGCCTGGTGCTAGGCGCTCTTATTATTCACTTTGGAACATCGACCATCATTGTCGATGAAGATGAGCTTCGAATAAAGCGGGCTCATATCCCCCTGAAGTATCTCGGAGATTGCACCATCATCGATAAAAGCAGTTTTAGTAAGGCGCGCACGCGTGATGCCGACCCAGCTGCTTATTTTGCAACAACATTTTGGATCTCTCAGGGATTAACGGTAAAAGTCATTGATGAGAGAGATCCAACGCCATATTGGTTGATTTCAACTCGCAGAGCGAGTGAATTGGAAAAAGCTCTTAAAGGTTAAGCGCAATCTTTGCAGACAGCCTTAGCGCCCTCACCCTTTGCGAGCTGAGTCATATGGTGAATCAAGAAGCATCGTGAACAGGTAAATTCATCGACCTGCTTTGGAACAACACGAACTGCAAGTTGTTCTCCTGAGAGGTCTGCGCCTGGGAGTTCGAGATTCTCAGCTGCCTCTGCCTCATCGACATCGATCTGACCGGATTGTGCATCAGCTCGTTTAGCCTTGAGTTCTTCGAGAGACTCCTCGTGTAATTCCTCATCGGTCTTACGGGGTGTGTCGTAATCTGTTGCCACTGATCTCACCTCTCCTTCATCGATAGCGAACAAGGCATTCCCTGCTCGTGTGCGAATAGTTGCGTATAAATCTTAGATTTGCCTGTTAGAACGCTCGGCGTGTCGCCTTTATTCCCTAGATTGGGTCGCGCGGTCAATTGATTGTGCCAGAGCCCCGTCCACATAACCGTGGATATGAGTTCCCTCAGCGAGATGCTCTTCTAGCAAAATCTCACCGGTTTCGTGGATCGCATGGACCAAGTCACCTCGATGATAGGGGATGACCGAGTCAATCTCTACGCTCGGATGTGGCAAAGATTTCTCAATCGCATGCAGCAAGCCTTCGATGCCAAAACCGCTCTTTACCGAGAAGGCATATGAATTCTTCTCTTTACGTAAAAGCTCCATCACAATCTCAGGAGATGCAATATCAACTTTATTGATGGCGATGATTTCTGGGATATCTCCCCCGCCGATTTCATTGATAACTTCCCGCACTGCTCGAATTTGTTCAAAAGGGTCAGGATGAGATCCATCCACAACATGCACGATGAGATCAGCTCCAGAAACTTCTTCCAAAGTTGATTTAAAGGCATCAATCAACTGATGTGGAAGATGGCGCACAAATCCAACCGTGTCAGAGAGCGTGTATATACGACCTTCTGCAGTTTGAGATTTACGAACTGTTGGATCGAGAGTTGCAAAGAGCGCGTTTTCAACGAGAACACCGGCACCGGTAAGTGCGTTTAGGAGTGATGATTTTCCCGCATTGGTATATCCGGCGATTGCCACGGAAGGAATATTGTTGCGTCGTCGCTCTTGTCGTTTGGTATCGCGCGCAACTTTCATCTCAGAAATTTCGCGTCGCAACTTCGCCATCTTGTCTCTGATGCGACGACGATCTGTCTCAATCTTCGTTTCACCGGGTCCGCGACCACCAATACCTGCACCACCTGCGGCACGTCCACCTACTTGGCGGGAGAGGGAATCTCCCCAACCGCGTAGGCGAGGTAAGAGGTAAGCAATTTGAGCTAGTTCAACCTGCGCCTTACCTTCGCGACTCTTGGCATGCTGCGCGAAGATATCGAGAATGAGTGCTGTGCGGTCGACTACCTTGACCTTTAACTTATCTTCTAGTGTGCGCAATTGTGAAGGTGAAAGTTCACCGTCACAAATCACTGTATCTGCACCTGTAGATCTCACGACTGCACGAAGATCTTCTAACTTACCGGCACCGATATATGTTGATGGATCTGGCTTATCGCGACGTTGAATTAATCCTTCTAAAACCTCAGATCCAGCTGTTTCAGCGAGAGCTCTCAACTCTGCTAAAGAATTATCTGCCATCTCAGAGGTGCCTTCAGTCCAGACTCCCACCAGAACCACGCGTTCTAATTGGAGTTGGCGATATTCAGCTTCAGAGATATCTTGAAGTTCAGTCGAGAAACTCTTAACGCGTCGCAAGGCATGGCGATCAGAGAGATCTTGCTGGCTTTCGACTTCATCAATCTCGTCGGCATCGAAATCTGCCGCCGCCCTTGCGCTTTCGCGAAGGAGTTCTTCAAATAACTTGTCGTAGCCGTCGTCGGCGTTACTCATAGAAGACTCATCAAAGATAAGTACTCACATCGTGATCTGCAACCATGACTGCAGGTCCAGTCAGGGTGGCATTGGAGTGTCCATCGATATCAACGACAAGACGTCCCCCTGGAGGATAGATAACCCATCGCGAAGGTAGTGACTCCCCTGACTTCATCGTTGCTGCTAGAGCAACTGCACATGTACCGGTTCCGCAAGACTGTGTTTCGCCACTTCCGCGTTCGTGTACGCGCATTTTGACTTCATGGTTAGGCAGAATTTCGATGAATTCAACGTTCACACCTTCTGGGTATGACGATGCTGGATTTACCAGCGGAGCTTCTTCTAGAGAGCCAAGAGTTGATAAGTCATCGATAAAAACGGCAGCGTGTGGATTGCCAACAGTAATATTAAAGCCGGTGTAAGTGACGCCGTTGACGGTTGCTTCAACAGATTCGCCTTCGTCGTAGACCTTTCCCATATTCACAGAGATGTCATCATCTGCCGGAACGCGCAAATGCTTAATGCCTGCTCGGGTATCGATTGCGAAGATTCCCTCGCGCTGATGGCCTTTTTCTACCAAGTAACGCGCCATCACGCGGATTCCGTTGCCACACATCTCCGCTAGCGATCCATCTGCGTTGCGGTAATCCATGAACCATTGGCCGTTATCGTTCTTAATGATTCGGATGATTCCATCAGCGCCGATGCCAGTGGCGCGGTTACACATGGCAGCTACTTGAGGTTGGGTTATGACTAATTGATCGTCAGGGTCAAAGAATACGAGGAAATCGTTATGGGTTCCGTGGCCGAGCGTGGCGATAACAGGCGTATTCATATGGCTATGAGTTTATCCGCTCTTCGATAAATGCAAGCCTTGAAACTTCTTCGCCTATCCATTGAATTCTCTGATCACGCTTAAACCAGGTTTCCTGGCGGCGAACATATTGGCGGGTTGCAACAATCGTCTCTTCAATCGCTTTTTCCTCTGTCATTTGTCCGGCCAGCATGGCGATTACTTGGGCATAGCCAATAGCTCTCTGCGCCGTCGAGCCAAGGAGTAGACCTTGTGAGATCAATGTCCTCACCTCATCAACCAATCCTTGGTTCCACATGCGGTGAACGCGCTTCTCGATCCGCGGAGCGAGAGAAGATCTCTCCATCGCTAATCCGAAGTGAAAGGCATCGGGATAGCGAAGACTGACATCACTGGGCAGATTTGCCGAGTACGGCTTTCCTGTCACCTCTATGACCTCTAGAGCGCGAATGATTCGACGGGTATTTGCCGGCTCTATTGCTGCAGCCGCTTCTGGGTCCGCCAATCGAAGACGATTGAAAAGTTCGGCGGTGCCTAATTGCTCTGCTTCATCTTCGAGACGGGCACGAATAGCTGGATCAGTCTCAGGAAAATTCATCTCATCGATGACTGATTTAATATAGAGACCAGTTCCGCCAACGATGATTGCAGCTTTACCTCGCCCACGAATTTCATCTACTGCAGATCGCGCTTGGCCTTGATACTGCGCGACTGATGCATCTTGTACGACATCGAGAATGTCTAAGAGGTGATGTGGAATTCCGCGCCGTTCTTGGGGTGAAAGTTTGGCGGTACCAATATCCATGCCGCGATAGAGCTGCATGGAATCGGCATTGATGATTTCGCCATTAAATTTCTCCGCGACTTCGAGCGCTAAATCGCTCTTTCCAGTAGCAGTTGCCCCGCAGATGATGATGAGTGGGGTGCTCATTCTTATCGCTTTACCGTTGGGATTCCGAGCATCGTTGGCACAGGTCCGGAGGTCTCACGGTTACGTGCTTCAAAAGCATCGCCTCCGCGAGTAGCAATGACTGAAATCGGATTTCCGATGAGGTAGTGAGCAGATGCTTCAGTAATCTTCACATCGACAAAGTCACCTGGACGCGCCCCATCAATGGGAGCAAAGTGAACCAATCTAAAATCTTCAGAACGCCCTGTGATTCGGCCTCGATCGCCATCGCGTCGTCCCTCAATTTCATTGACCATTACTCGGTGGGTAGTACCGATTGCACGCTGATTAATGGCGAGTGAAATCTTCTGAAGATGCTCGTGTAAGCGGGTGTAACGCTCTCCGACGACCGCTTCATCAACTTGATTCGGCATTTCACCCGCTGGTGTACCGGGGCGGATTGAATACTTATATGTATACGCAGCAGCGAACTCTGCCTTCGTCGCAAGATCCATCGTCGCTTGAAAATCTTCCTCTGTCTCGCCAGGAAATCCAACGATGATGTCGGTAGTGATCATTGCATGCGGTAGCGCGGTACGAACGCGTTCGAGAATCCCTAAATACTTCTCGCTTCTATATGAGCGGCGCATTGATTGAAGAATAGCGTCGGAGCCAGATTGCAGTGGCATATGAAGATGTGGCATTACATTTGGAGTTTCTACCATTGCTTCAATCACATCATCGGTGAAATCGCGTGGGTGGGGAGACATGAAACGAATGCGCTCGAGGCCTTCAATTGCACCAACCTCACGAAGAAGTTGTGCGAAGGCGCCCTTTCTACCGGCTTCTACACCGTATGCGTTAACGTTTTGGCCGAGCAGAGTGATCTCAATTGCACCTTGTTCTACGAGCGCTTTAACTTCAGCGAGAATATCTGCAGGCTCGCGGTCTTTCTCAACGCCGCGCAAGGTCGGCACGATGCAGAAGGTACAGGTGTTATTGCATCCCACTGAAATAGATACCCATGAGGTGAATGCTGAGAAGCGACGTGCTGGAAGTGTAGATGGGAAGTGCTCCAGCGCTTCCAGGATTTCAATCTGCGACTCTTCTTCGATACGTGCGCGCTCTAGTAAGACTGGGAGCGAACCAACATTGTGTGTTCCAAAGACGACATCAACGTAAGGAGCCTTCTTCAGAATTGTTGATTGATCTTTCTGGGCCAGGCAGCCGCCAACTGCAATCTGCATCGAAGGATTAGCTTTCTTGATGGGAGCAAGGAAGCTGAGATTTCCGTAAAGTTTGTTATCTGCATTTTCACGGACTGCGCAGGTGTTAAAAACAACGATATCGGCCTGTTCACCTTTTTGGACCGGAATATGTCCGGCAGCATCCAGTAGACCTGCGATGCGTTCAGAATCATGGACATTCATCTGACACCCATATGTCTCAACGAGATATGTACGTGCCATTGTTATCGGTTCTTCTCTGCGCGCAATTGAGCTTGCTCGCTCCGCCATTTGGCGATTGCTGCATGATTGCCGCTCAGCAATATCTCTGGCACATCAATGCCACGCCACTGTGCAGGCTTGGTGAAATTTGGATATTCGAGATACCCCTCGCTGTTATGAGATTCTTCGGCAAGGGATGCTGGATTGCCCAATACTCCTGGGATTAATCGAGTAATGGCTTCAATCATCACCATCGATGCAACTTCTCCCCCGCCAAGAACATAGTCACCAATGGAATATTCGTGTACCCGAATATTGCGTGCAGCATATTCGGGCTGTGAATAGTGCTGGCGAATACGGTCATCTATTCCTTCGTATCTACCGCAAGCAAATATCAAATGTGAACGAGTTGAAAACTCCTGTGCCACTGGTTGAGTGAATTGTTTTCCAGCTGGCGTGAGAATAATCAGATCGGTTTCATCTGACATCAACGGATCTAGAGCTTTTCCCCAGACTTCAGGGCTCATCACCATTCCCGCACCGCCACCATATGGAGTGTCGTCTACAGATCCGTGAACTCCTACTGCATGATCTCGGAGATTATGAACTTCAATATCTACCAACCCTGCGCTCTGTGCCTTACCGAGAAGTGAGAGATTGAGCGGCGAAAGGTATTCAGGAAAAATTGAAATGACATCGATCTTCATTAGATGCTCCCTGAAATTTCAGGCGGAATCACCGTCATGCGCTTATTACGCACATCAACCGTTGGAACTAGTTGGTGAACAAAAGGAATCATGACCTCGCCATTACTGGTCTTGATTGCTAAAACATCTTGACCTGGGAGATTAAGTACCTCTGTAATGGTGCCGAATTCAGAGCCATCTTCTAAATAAGCAATACAACCAATGAGTTGAAGGACGTGATAATCATCTTCGTCATAACCCGGAGCATCAATATCCACGTCGGCATAGAGGAGTTCGTTGCGAAGCTCTTCTACCTGGTTTCGGTTTTCAATGCCCTCAAAGCCAAGCAGGAGAATTCCGTTGTGTACACGAGCAGAAGCCACGGTGAGAACACCGTGGCTATCTGTCTCTAAACGTGCACCGAGTGCGAAACGATCTTCCGCTTCATCTGTTCGCACTTCGATAGTTGCCTCACCGAGAATTCCGTGGGCTTTACCGATACGTCCTACATTGAGGCGCATGACGTACCTATGAAATTAGCGAAGTTCGTCTGTATCAATAAGATCAACGCGAACAGAGCGGCCAGCGAGCGCGCTTACGACTGTGCGTAGCGCCTTTGCTGTACGACCGTTACGACCAATGACCTTACCGATATCTTCAGGATTGACGCGAACTTCGAGAGTTGCCCCGCGACGTCCGTTCTTCTCCTTGACGTTAACATCGTCAGGGTTATCTACGATTCCCT
>CAZNEQ010000030.1:0-13109 GCA_964572265.1 uncultured Candidatus Planktophila sp. | reverse complement strand
TCGTCATTAAATATGATGAAGCCCGCAAGAAGTTAATTGAAATTGCGCAGACCTACCAATTGGATATCGACCCAGATGAGCGTCTATCTAATCTTGGAGTAGGCGAACGCCAGCGCGTAGAGATTGCAAAGGTACTTTTCCGTGGCGCAAAAATTCTGATTCTCGACGAACCAACTGCGGTACTTGTTCCGCAAGAAGTAACCGAACTTTTTAATAACCTAAAAGAGCTGGTAAAGAAGGGTCTTACCGTTCTCTTTATCTCGCATAAACTCGATGAGGTTCTCTCGATCTCGGATGAGATCACTGTAATGCGCCAGGGAACAACGGTGGCTTCACTTACTCCGGCCAATACTTCAAAGAAGGCGCTAGCTGAGCTCATGGTCGGAGGAGAACTCCCTAAGCCAATCGCAGGTAAATTGGATATCAGCGAGAAGAGCTTCCTCTCCATCAAAAATGCCTCTTACACCCGTGAAGATGGCCGCGAAATCTTGCATGGACTCAACCTCGAAGTTCATGGGGGAGAGATTGTTGGTCTGGCTGGAGTAGAAGGAAATGGTCAGAGCGAGCTCATTGAATTAGTGATGGGACTCTTACAAGCGAATTCCGGGTCAGTCGAAGTACTTGATCTCGATGCATCAACCACTCTCACAAAAGATATTCGAAATGCAGGAGTGGCTTACATTCCACAAGATCGCCAGCGCGATGGAATCTTGATGGCTGCCCCTCTCTGGGAGAACCGCATCCTCGGACATCAGTTTGCTTCTCCGATGGCTAAAGGTGTCTGGATTGACAAGAATGCTGCTGCGGAAGACTCCACTCGAGTAATTGAAGAGTTCGATGTTCGCACACCAGGAATTAATGTTTTGGTAAGCGCTCTCTCCGGTGGAAATCAGCAGAAGTTTATTGTGGGGCGCGAACTCAGTGGCGATCCTCAGTTAATCATTGCGGCGCAGCCAACACGCGGCGTAGATGTGGGCGCTCAGGCAATTATCTGGGAGCACCTGATGCGCGCTCGATCTCGTGGAGCTGCGATTCTCTTGGTTTCAGCCGACCTGGAAGAACTCTTCTCACTCTCAGATCGCATCGCAGTTATTTACAGTGGAAGTATCGTCTCTGTCCTTGACCCGTCAAAGACAACTCCAGAAGATATTGGATTAGCAATGACAGGAGCTGCGAACTAATGAGAAAAAATAAACTTTTCTGGGGTGCAGTTGCTCCAGTAGCAGCGATTCTGACCTCTCTCTTCTTGATGTACATCATCTTGAAGCTGCGCGGTGCCAATCCATTCGAGCTCTTTAAGTTGATGGTCTCTTACGGTTTTGATCCACGTAACTTGGTCTCTGAAACCAATTTAACTGTCTCCTATTACCTCGCCGGGGTTGCAGCTGCAATCGGATTTAAAATGCTTCTCTTTAACATCGGTATTGATGGTCAATATCGTATGGGCGCCTTCTTCGGCGCAGTTGTCGGCGCGGCAATCGATTTGCCACCCATCCTTCACGTAGCAGTGATCATCGTAGTTGCCATGATTGCTGGTGGGGCTTGGGCCGCAATCGCTGGCTATCTCAAGGTCAAGCGCGGTGTCTCTGAGGTCATCAGTAACATCATGCTCAACTTTATCGCCGCGGCAATTATCGCTTTCTTGCTCAGCCCTAATCTCTTGGGCTCTCTTCCTGAGGGTTCTCAGAACGTTCAGACAAAGCCAATCCCAGCAAGTGGCCAGATGCCAACAATCAAGATGTTTGATGGTGAGGTCTACTCAGTAATCTTCTTGGCAGTCTTTGTCGGAATCGCTTACTGGATCATGCTTAACAAAACAGTCTTCGGATTTAATTTACGAGCGACGGGTCTCTCTTTCCGAGCTGCACGTTCAAGCGGTGTCAATGCACCACGAATGATCTTTGTTACAACGGTTCTCTCTGGTGCAATTGCTGGCCTCGTTGGTATCGGTACATTGCTCTCAGATACTCACTCATACAGCATGGCTTTCCCATCAGGCTTCGCCTTCACTGGACTATCTCTCGCAATCCTCGGGCGTAACCATCCAGTCGGAATCTTCTTTGCAGCATTCCTCTGGTCGTTTCTCGAGCGCGCAGGTCAAGTCCTTGAGTTCGAGGGAGTTCCACCAGAGATTGTCATTGTTATGCAGGGAACAATCGTCCTCTCGATCGTCATCGCATATGAAGTTGTCGCTCGAATAAATCTGCGTCAACAGCAACGGGCGGTCGGAAAAGTAAGTGCAGAAACTGCAATTGAAGTGGAGTCAAAATAATGAGCACAGAGACAACTTCTAACTCCACCGTCGCTTCTTCAACCTTGAAGAGTAAAGCGAAATCGTTAGTTTCCTCTCCTGCACGCATCGCAATCCTTGTTGCGGTTCTGCTCTTCATCCTCTCTATTGTTGAGAAGGTAACTGGCTCAACAGATATCTCATCACCAGGAACATCCAGCGCCACCCTGCGCTTTGCGATTCCACTATTGATGGCAGGACTCGGTGGTCTCTGGGCAGAACGTGCCGGTGTCATCAACATTGGTCTTGAAGGAATGATGATTGTCGGAACGTGGACAGGTGCTTGGTTTGGCTTTAAGCATGGTCCACTTGTTGGCTTGCTGGCAGCTGCTTTCTTTGGCCTTCTCTCCGGGCTCTTCCACGCAATTTTGACGGTAAAGGTCGGAATCGATCAGGCCGTCTCTGGTCTTGCAATCAACTTGATTGCAGCTGGTGGAGCGCGATACCTCTCAGGAATCTTCTTCCCGCCAGTAGGTGGAGACCGAACCGTCTCACCTCCCGTGGATTCATTCCCTACCTTTACGGTCCCGGGTATATCTCCACTACTACAAAGCATCGATGAGAAGAATATTTTCTATATCTCCAACGTTGCTGGAATTCTCAACGGATTCACGAAAGAGATATCTCTCGTCACCGTCTCCTTCTTGCTCTTTGTTCCGATTACTTCCTGGATTCTATGGCGAAGCAAATTCGGTTTACGGATGCGCTTCTCTGGCGAAAATCCGATGGCAGCAGAGTCTCTCGGAATTAATGTCTATCGAATCCGCTACGTAGCAATTTCAATCTCAGGAATGCTCGCCTCCCTTGGCGGCGCATATCTTGCTCTAATCGCATCTTCTGTCTACCGTGAAGGTCAGACTGCAGGTCGAGGATTTATCGGTCTGGCTACTGTGATCTTCGGAAACTGGAAGCCAGGCGGAGTCTTTGCTGGCTCAATCCTCTTCGGCTTTACCGATGCGCTCCGTGTTCGCCAGAACGAATCCGTAATGTCGCTGATTATCGTCGGTGGCGTTGTTGCAGCGTTACTTGCTCTCTACTTCGTACTTTCCAAGAAGTGGAAGCCTGCAATTTACTCAAGCATCGTTGCAATCTTCGCACTCTGGATTAACAAGACAGTAGATGTAATCCCACAAGAGTTCGTCACTGTCTTCCCTAACTTTGCAACTTTGATTGTGCTTACATTCTTAGCGCAGAGACTTACCCCTCCAGCAGCAGCTGGTATGCCATATCGCCGCGGTTCCGAGTAGAAACGAGATAGTGCATGTCAGTTGACTGGAGTTCACCAGTTCTTGCAAGTCTTGCGCCGGTAGTGAAGAACTCTTCATTGGTAAGAATCAATGAAGAACGCCTCATTAATGTGGCTGACTGGATGGCATACGAAGAGTTTGCAAAGCCTGACGGCTCTATGCTCTTCGATTTTGGTAATGACCCAGATTTCTTGATGGACTTCACTCTGGTGGTCAATACGATGAACTTCGCATTTACCAATTTTGATACTGGTGTGAAGTTTGAGACTGATTACATGGGTAAGCGTTGGTGTGATTCAGAGGCGATGTTGGCATCCCTCCATCGCGCTCATAGCGCTGGTATTCCGTTCTTTTCAGGAGAGTATCTCGCTCACTTAACCCGAAAAGATCTCGAAGGTGTCTTTGCTGGCACCATCGAAATGCCAATGCTCGACGAGCGAGTAGTAATCTTTAACGAAGTTGGACGAGTTCTTGTAGAAAAGTACAACGGTAGCTATTCCAACTTTGTGCGTGATTGTTCGCCGCGTCTCTACGATGGCGGAAATGGCCTGCTTGAGCGTCTTACTGGTGAATTTCCACGATTCAACGATGTCAGTGAATACAACGGCTCACAAGTACAGATATTTAAATTAGCCCAACTCGGTATCTGGGGAATGCATCTCGCACTCTCTCCAAGGAGAGCTTGGGCGCTAGAAGATGCCGATAAGCTCACTGCATTTGCCGATTACATCGTCCCGGTTGGCATGCGCGTTACGAAAATATTTGAATATGCGCCAGAGCTCGAAAAACAGATTAATTCACTGGTCGAAGTTCCTCGCGATAGCCAAGCCGAAATCGAACTCCGCGCTAACTCAATCTATGCAATTGCGCGTTTGACAGAGGAAATCAATAAGCGTCGCCCAGGGATGGAGCCACTTCTTCAGCCACAGGTTGATTTCCGATTCTGGAAGACTTACCACGCAACGCATTGGCCACACCACCTCACAAAGACAGTGATGTACTAACCATGAAGATTTACTTCGCTGGACCGCTTTTCACTCCATACGAGCGCGCATATATTGATCAATGCGCCAAGCGAATGCGCGATGCTGGCATGGAGGTATTTGTTCCTCATGAGATCCCACTTCCAGATCCAGTTACCCCTAAGTTCATCTTCGAGACCGATGCCCGCGAGGTTTTAGGCGCAAATGTAATTCTTGCTCTCCTGGATGGACCGATGGTTGATGATGGAACGGCGAATGAGATTGGAATCTTCTGGTCTGAGATGCGCCACGATAAATCCAAGAAAGGGATGATTGGACTCGTGACAGATACTCGAGTTATCCGTGATCGCAACATGATTGACGGAAAGGGAATCAACCTCTTCGTTCGTGGATGTGTAGAAGATGCAGGGTATGTATTAGATAGTTTTGATAAAGCGTTTGAAATTCTGCTCAAGTGGCAGCAAGAAATAGACTCCTAATTTTCTAGTCTATTTTTAAACCGTAGAAAAAGAGAGAAACTGAGGAACTCTTGGCTGGGTCTTACGCAACGATAATGCGCAAACCTCAGGCTTTATCCACTATTGGTTTCGGAATGATTGGCCGAATCCCATTAGCGATGAATACTGTTGCAATCGTTTTTCTTGTCTCGGATGTTCGGGGTTCTTTTACATTAGCGGGCCTCACATCAGCTTTTTACACCCTTTCGGGAGCTGCAATTAGTCCTCGAGTGGGAAAACTCGCCGACCAATTTGGTACTAAGGCGGTTTTTCTACCGGTTACGGCAATCAACATTCTCGCAACTGTTGGGATTCTCTACTTTATTCATCACTCAACTGTTGGCCTCCTCTTCTTTGCCGCTTTAGCTGGCGCAACTTTTCCGAATTTTGGAACAATTACTCGCACGCGCTGGAGTAGATCTCTGAAGGACCCAAAGGAACTCGATTCGGCGCTCTCGCTCGAGTCGGTATTCGATGAGACAGCTTTTGTTGTGGGACCAGCGTTGGCGGGACTTCTACTCTCGCTCCACGGATCGAACTCACCATTGATTGCATCCATCGTCTTCTTAACAATTGCCGGACTTGGAATCTCACTAACCAGCACTGACCATGGGGGATTTGCAAAGGTTCACGCAGATCATGCACGTGGAATTCTTGCCATTCCTTATATCAAGACTCTCCTCCTCTCACTCATCTCATTAGGTCTGCTCTTTGGCTCAAACTTTGTTGTAATCATCGCGGTAGCAACTGAGGGCGGCCGTGAAGCAGAGGGCGGGCTCTGGGTAGGTCTCTATCCGATTGGTAGCGCCGTCTCAGGTCTTATCTACGGCCTTATTCATTGGAAGATTTCAAGTTCGATTCGATACACCGCATCGCTTGTAATTATGACTTTCTGCACCTCAGGAATTCTCTTCTTCCAGGATTTAGAGACAATCGTCTTCTGGATTATTGTCTCTGGAATCGCGATTGGTCCCGCATTGATCTCCGCCAACGCCTTTATGAAGGAGCTCGTGCCTCTCAGCCGCCTCAACGAATCCTTTGCATTTCTTGGCGCCGCGTTATCAATTGGAATAACGATGGGAAGTACCATTAGTGGAGTTATCGTTGATGAATTTGATGGGTGGAAAGGTTTCTACTTTATGACCGGCGCTACCGCACTAGCAGCTTTGATATCGGTGGCTGGCTGGAACTTCCATAAGAATGTAGAGAGTCAGAAGGTCGCGCCATGAAGGTAATTCTCGATACTGATCCAGGAATCGATGATGCGCTGGCATTTATTCTGCTGAAGGCGATGCCAGAGGTTGAGTTAATGGCGATTACGACTACTCATGGCAATACAACGGTGCAGAAGTGCACTGATAACGCGCTCCGGTTGGTAGAGCTATTAGGCATGCAGGATATTCCGGTAGCAGAAGGCGCTCATGAGCCTTTAGTGAAGGCGCTTTCGGTTGCAGAGGAGACCCACGGCGATACTGGCCTTGGCCATGCAGTCTTACCGCCAGCATCCGTGAAGCCAGTTACCAGCAACGCGGCAAACCTCATCATCGATATTGTCAATGCAAATCCAGGCGAAATAACAATTCTGACAATAGGACCCGTCACCAATCTTGCACTTGCTCTTCTCAAAGAACCTTCGCTTCGCAAGAAGATTAAGAGCGTTGTCGCCATGGCTGGCACCATTCATTACCCAGGAAATGCAACACCTTCCTCTGAGTACAACGTTTTCTGCGATCCAGAAGCTTTCGACATTCTTCTTCGCTCTGGGCTAGATCTCACAATTGTGCCGCTCGATGTGACCTATAAATGTCTCTTCACTAAATCACATATCGAACGTCTTGCTGGAGCTCGTGAAGATATCCGCACCTTTATCGATCGTGCGACCGCTTTCTACATGGAATTCCATGCGGAGTATCAGGGGATTGAAGGGTGTGCCATCAATGATCCATTGGCTGCCGCAATTTTAGTTAAGCCAGATCTCGTAACTTTCCGTGATTACTACGTGGATATTGAACTCCATGGTGATTTTACGACGGCAAAGATTTCCGCGGATCACTTCTCGGCAACAGGCAATCCACCGAATGCCAAAGTTGCCATGGAGGTAGATGTCGAAGCATTTATGGATTTCTTTATCGATCGAGTGAAGTCGATTTGAGTAATGACCTCATGAGCGAGAAGCAGTATCACATTCAGCTCCAGCCGGGCGATGTCGGCGAGTACGTTCTGCTTCCGGGAGATCCTGGCCGGGCCGAAGTTATTGCTCGTCACTTCGATAACGCCGTACATGTTGCCACCAATCGTGAGTACGTGACCTACACCGGTTATCTCGATGGCGTGAAGGTCTCAGTTACCTCAACTGGAATTGGCTGCCCGTCATCTGCAATTCTAATGGAAGAGTTGGTTCGAGTCGGTGCAAAAACCTTTATTCGGGTGGGAACTTCGGGCTCTATTCAGCCAGGGACTAAGTCAGGCGAGTTAGCGATTGTCTCGGGCGCGATTCGCGATGAGGGAACTTCTAGCCACTACATGCCAATTGAGTTTCCGGCAGTGGCAGACCTGGAAGTTGTGCAGGCACTTCGTGCGGCAGCGACCGCTAAGAAATTACCTTTTAGAGTTGGAATCTCACAATCTAAAGATTCCTTCTATGGCGAGGTAGAACCTGAGCACTCAGGAGTTACCTCACGCTTATTAGATCGATGGCGCGCTTGGGAAATCGGGGGAGCGATCTGTTCCGAGATGGAGGCATCGACTCTCTTTGTCCTTGCATCTATGCTCCGAGTGCGAGCAGGTGGCATCATGGTGATGCATGGCGAAGGTGAACTCGGTTCGCTTGAGCCTTTAATCGAGACTGCAGTGTTGGCAATCCGTGAGTTAATCAAGGGAGATCAGAATGCTTAACGAAGAGAAGCAGTATCACATCCAGTTAAAAAAAGGTGATGTCGGAAAGTATGTACTGCTTCCTGGCGACCCAGGCCGCTGCGAACCGATTGCTGCGCTCTTCGATAACCCGGTTCACGTTGCAAGCAATCGTGAGTACAACACATATACCGGTTATCTCGATGGTGTAAAAGTTTCTGTCACATCAACCGGTATCGGATGTCCATCAGCGGCGATTGCCTTAGAAGAACTCGTGCGTGTTGGTGCGGATACATTTATTCGCGTGGGCACATCTGGCCACATTCAGCCAGATAGCATTTCAGGCGAGCTTGCGATTATTACTGCCGCAATTCGCGATGAAGGAACATCAAGGCACTATATGCCAATCGAATTTCCTGCTGTTGCCGATATCGACTTGGTGTCTGCAATCAAGCGCGCTGCAATTAAGAATGGCGCTCGATATCGCCTCGGAATCACACAATCTAAAGATTCCTTCTATGGGCAGCATGAGCCAGAGCGCATGGGAGTCGCATCTGATCTTCTTAATCGCTGGAAAGCGTGGGAAATTGGCGGAGCTATTTGCTCAGAGATGGAAGCGTCGGCTCTCTTTGTGATTGCATCAATGCTCCGTGTTCGCGCAGGAGGCGTAATGGCGGTCCACGCTAAAGACCCAATGCCGCCACTGGATCAATTATTAAAGGTTGCTGTGGATTCTCTTCGCGAAATCATCGCTGAAGATAAGGCAAACGGTCGAGCAGTCGATTAAGCCTTTCCGGCTTTCTCAACTGCATCGAGCATCATCGACCAGAATTTATCAAAATCTAATTCCAGCGCTACATCTACATTTGTAGGTCCGCCGCTGCGATTATAGATATCTACAACTGTCGCTCCGCGGGTAAAGGTTCCGTTGAGTTCAATCTCTACATTTGATCGACGAGTCTTCACGACAGAACGATCAATGAGGAGAGCGACCGCTACTGGGTCATGCAATGGTGGGTCAGGCATCTCAAAGACATCGTTGTAGGTAGATGCAAAGAACTTCAGTAGTCCAATGACAGTGGTTGAAAGTTCGGTTCCCATCGCCTCTAACGCCGTAAAAATAGGCTTGGTCACGAGCGCTTGGTGGGTGACATCGAGGCCACACATCGTCAAGGGAATGCCGGATTTCATCACGATATCAGCGGCTTCTGGGTCCATCCAGATATTGAATTCAGCGTAAGGGGTTCGATTTCCGCGCGATGCGCTTCCGCCCATAAAGACAATCTCTGCCACATTAGATCGAAGTTCTGGATAGAGCTTAAGAAAGAGCGCGATATTGGTAAGTGGCCCCGTTGCAACCAGAGTCACCTTCTCAGAATGTTCGCGAACAACCTTTGCAATCAAATCAACGCCGGAGATTTTCTCAAGTTCAAAAGTTGGCTTAGGTAGGGGAGCGCCATCGAGTGCGGTCTCACCATGAATATCTGTAGCAGCTTCGATATAACCAAGAATTGCATTACCAGCGCCTTCAGCTACCGGAACATTGATCTTTGCGAGAGCGCAGATTCGCAGAGCATTCTCTGTGACCTTGGCGATGATGCCGTTTCCAGAGACAGTTGTGATTGCTAAGAGATTAATGTGCGGGTTATATGCCGCCAAAATCATTGCTAAAGCGTCATCATGGCCCGGGTCACAATCGAGAACAATCGGTGTTGGTTTCATGCGCGTAAGAATAACCACAATACCCCTTCTCAGTAAGAGTAAGCGTGGTTAAGATTGGTGCATGGCTCTCACCGACGGTTCGCTTATCTCCATTAAAGGATTCTTGCGAACCCTTTCTCCGGTAGATCAAGTCGGAGCAGATGCGCGCGCAGCGATGCTTGCAACTCGAAGCATTAAGACAGCAAGCAAACGTTGGGCAATCGACATGGCAATCAGCATGATTGATTTAACAACTCTCGAAGGTGCAGACACCGAAGGAAAAGTTAAAGCGATTTGCAGCAAAGCAATTCGTCCCGATCCTTCCGATCCAACTGTTCCTCATGTCGGTGCAATTTGTGTTTACAACGATATGGTTTCGATTGCACGTAAACATCTCGATGCAAGTGGCGGCCACGATATTCCAGTGGCAGCTGTATCCACCGCCTTCCCTTCTGGTCGCGCATCACTTGAAGTAAAAGAGCGAGATACCAAAGATGCGATCGCCAATGGCGCGACCGAGATTGATATGGTCATTGACCGCGGAGCATTCCTCTCTGGCGACCTTGAGAAGGTCTATAGTGAAATCGTTTACATTAAATCCCTCTGCGAGGGTAAGGCTCATCTCAAGGTCATTCTCGAGACTGGTGAGCTAGTTACCTATGACAATGTCCGTAAAGCATCGTTCTTGGCGATGGCAGCAGGAGCCGATTTCATCAAGACCAGTACTGGCAAAGTAACGCCTGCGGCGACAGCACCGGTCGTCTTAGTGATGCTGGAGGCGGTCCGTGATTTCTATCAGATGACTGGACAACGCATTGGCGTTAAGCCAGCGGGCGGAATTAGAACAACGAAGGATGCAATCAAGCAGTTAGTTCTAGTAAAGGAAACAGCGGGAGATGAATGGCTCAATCCAGAGTTATTCCGCATCGGTGCAAGTGCGCTACTCAATGATCTCCTGATGCAGCGAAAGAAAATCACCTCTGGCCATTACGAAGGCCCTAACTACGTAACATTGGATTAACGATGACATTTGAATATTCCAGCGCTCCAGAGTCAAAGGCGATTGTTTCAATCGACCCTGTCTACAAACTCTATATCGGTGGCAAGTTTGTTGCGCCAAAGTCAGGTAAGACCTTCGCGACCATCAACCCTGCAACTGAAGAGGTGCTGGCAAAGGTTGGTTATGCCGAAAAAGCCGATGTAGATAAGGCAGTGAAAGCAGCGCAGGCTGGGTTAAAGATCTGGTCGAAGATGGTGCCATCAGAGCGCGGTAAGTATCTCTACCGAATCGCTCGCATTATGCAAGAGCGTGCTCGCGAATTTGCAGTACTTGAGACGATGGATAATGGAAAGCCGATTCGCGAAACTCGCGATGTAGATGTTCCTCTGGCTGCTGCTCACTTCTTCTATCACGCAGGATGGGCCGATAAGTTAGAGCACGCAGGCGTTGGCAGTAATCCAAAGCCATATGGTGTTGTAGGACAGATCATTCCGTGGAACTTCCCGCTTTTGATGTTGGCATGGAAAGTTGCTCCTGCACTTGCAACGGGCAATACCGTTGTATTAAAGCCTGCTGAGACCACACCATTGACCGCAATGCTCTTTGCACAAGTATGCGAACAAGCAGAACTTCCAGCAGGAGTGGTCAACATCGTGACCGGTGATGGCGCAACAGGTGCAGCAATTGTTAACCATCCAGATATTTCAAAGATTGCATTCACTGGCTCTACCGATGTCGGAAAGCTGATTGCACGTGCTGTTGCCGGAACTGGCAAGGGTCTGACCCTCGAGCTCGGCGGCAAGGGTGCCAATATTGTCTTTGAAGATGCTCCGATAGACGAGACCGTTGAGGGAATTGTTAATGGCATCTTCTTTAATCAAGGTCATGTCTGCTGCGCTGGATCTCGTCTTCTAGTGCAAGAAAATATCCAGGATGAAGTTCTGGAAAAGCTCAAGCGCAGAATGGCACAGATTCGTTTAGGTGATCCGCTAGATAAGAACACCGATATCGGTGCAATCAACTCAAAGGAACAACTCAACAAAATTGCTGAGCTCGCCAACTCAGGTGACGAGGAAGGTGCGATGCGATTCTCTCCAAGCTGCACAATTCCAGGAAAAGGTTTCTGGTTCCCACCAACAATCTTTACTGGCGTTACTCAGGCACATCGCATTGCCAGTGAAGAAATCTTTGGGCCGGTTCTCTCGGTAATCTCATTCCGTACTCCGCAAGAGGCGATTGAGAAGGCAAATAACACTCCATATGGCCTCTCGGCGGGTATCTGGACCGATAAGGGTTCACGCATCTTGTGGACTGCCAAGCACCTCAAAGCAGGTGTTATTTGGGCTAATACCTTTAATAAGTTTGATCCCGCTAGCCCATTCGGTGGCTATAAAGAGTCGGGTTGGGGACGCGAAGGTGGTCGCCACGGCCTCTCGGCATACTTGAAGGGAGCAAAGTAATGGCTAGCTCAACTCCACGTCTTGATGTAAAGAAGACCTATAAGTTATTTATCGATGGAGCATTCCCTCGCAGCGAATCAGGACGCACCTACGAAGTTAAGGGCGCTAAGGGCGGATTTGTAGCTAATGCTGCACTCGCTTCCCGTAAAGATCTACGCGATGCAGTAGTTGCCGCTCGCGCAGCACACGGTGGCTGGTCTGGCGCAACTGCATTTAATCGCGGTCAGATTCTCTATCGTATCGCTGAGATGATGGAAGGTCGCACTAGCCAATTTATCGATGAGATTGTTGCCCTCGAAGGTCTCACTCCAACTGCTGCACGCAAGCAGGTCGAAGAAGCAATTGACCTCTGGGTTTGGTACTCAGGATGGTGCGACAAGATTGGCGCCATCTACGGTTCCACTAACGCAGTCTCAGGTTCTTTCTACAACTTCACCACTCCAGAATCGCTCGGAGTTGTTGCAACCTTTGCACCAGCTAAACCGTCACTCCTTGGAGCAGTTCAAGCACTTGCACCGGTACTTGCTGCTGGCAATAGCGCAATCCTGATTGCATCAGAGAAGTCGCCACTATCTGCAATCACACTTAGCGAAGTCATCGGCACTAGCGATGTGCCTAAGGGTGTAGTCAATATTCTTACCGGCTCGAGTGCAGAACTCGCGCCATGGATTGGTTCACATATGGATATTGATGGCGTGGATGCATCAGGCCTAACTAAGGCTCAGGAGAAAGAGCTACGCATTGCTGGTGCAGATAACCTCAAGCGTATCCATACCTTCAAAGAGGCGCAGTCACCTCAGCGCGTGCTTTCGTTTATGGAGAATAAGACGGTCTGGCACCCAATCGGGGTTTGATCCGAATTACTTATCGGAAATTGTCTCCAGCCATAGCTTGATCATCGCTGGAACATCAACCTGCATCGCTACCTCAACATTTGGAGCCTTTGCATGGGTTGACTCTGGCTCTTCATCTTTCCATGCACGGCGATCACAGAGAGTCTGTCCACGGCTTGGACCAAATGATGTGTCGACAACAACCTTAAATGTTTCAAAGGTAGAGAGCTCTGGCTTGATTGCTG
>CAZNEQ010000029.1:0-13718 GCA_964572265.1 uncultured Candidatus Planktophila sp. | reverse complement strand
ACTCATCAATGATGTCACCGATGCGTTCAAGTGCCTGGAAATTAAGAGCTTCCGCAGCTCCAAGCGTTTCTGTAGTGGCGATGCGATCGATTGCACGAACACCGGCCATCGCAAGCGGATTACCGTTAAAGGTACCGAAGTGCGCCATCTTGTTATTGGTAACAAAGTCCATGTACTTCTTCTTGCCACCAAAAGCAGCAAGTGGAAGTCCGCCACCGATTGACTTTGCAAGCGTAATCAAATCTGGCTGCACACCGAGGCGCATTGAAGCACCATGTGCGCCAGCTGTGAGACCTGTCTTTACCTCATCAAAGATAAGAACAACGTTGTATTGATCGCAGAGTTCGCGAACACGCTCGAGGTAACCCGCATCTGGTAAAACGATGGCAAGGTTTTCGAGAACTGGCTCAACGATGAAGCAGGCAAGCTTCTTTGCGTTCTTCTTAAACATCTTCTCAAGTGCTGGGATGTTGTTATATGGAACAACATAGATGTCACCTGGAACCAAATTCGAATCGATGTAAGGCTTTGGCTTCTCAGGATTACCAATCTTGTTGACTGGTGGCTTTGATGAGACCACGAATGGGTCGTAGCTACCGTGGTAACCACCCTCAATCTTGAGGATGCCCATTTTGTCTGTCGCAGAACGTGCAACGCGTACGGCATACATGGTCGATTCGGTACCTGAGTTGGTAAAGCGCACCTGATCGATGCCAAAGCGCTTACAGATGCGCTCTGCGGCATCAGTTGACGTTGGCGAAGGAGTTACAAAGAGCATTCCTCGCTTGAGTGAATCTTCAATCTCTTCGACGACTACCGGGTTGAGGTGGCCGGCGAGCATTGCGCCAAAGCCCATAGAGAGGTCGAGCAACTTACGGCCGTCGACATCGGTCATGTATGCGCCGTTGGCGCTGGCAATTGAGATCGGATATGGATCCCAGTGCTGGAAACTTGAGGTCACACCAAGTGGCAGCGAAGTGAAGGCGCGCTTGCTCTCGGCCTCTGAGGCCTTGGTGTTCTTAGTGAAGAGCTCCCATTCGGCCGCTAAAACTGCGGCAACTTTTTCGGGAGAAATTGGTGTTGATGTGGCTGGGACTCGACGATATGTATTGGCGTGTGGCGCCTGCATCGTATGTGATGTTGTCATTTGTAACGCTGTACTACAAAA
Organism: uncultured Candidatus Planktophila sp.; assembly: GCA_964572265.1. Taxonomy (GTDB): domain Bacteria; phylum Actinomycetota; class Actinomycetes; order Nanopelagicales; family Nanopelagicaceae; genus Planktophila. Next base: position 12,550 of record CAZNEQ010000029.1, on the reverse strand, counting down.
GCCTCTAGCTTAGAAGCGGTTTTGTTCTGTACTCTCCTTTGAATCACGCATTACTGCGCTGCGTAATTATCTCCGAAGGTTAAGAAAGTTGCAACTGTTAGGAAACCATCGTGGCGATGAGCATATTTAAGATGAAATCATCCCATTTTTCTTGATCCATAGGGTGCGGAACGACGTCATCGACAATTTTTCCTAAGGTATAACTCTGGATAAAGACTGCAACTATTCTTGAATCCAATTCAGCTTTAAAAAGACCTTTGTTTTTCGCCTCAGATACTAAATCTTCAAGTGCAGTAGTTAAGCGTTCTTGTTCAAGTCCCAACGCTTTTCTAAATCGTTCTGAATTCTCTGAGTTAGCCAAAGTGCGGGCACGTGAAAATCGTGTCGATTTGTAGTCCGCTGATTGCGTGTAGAGGGTGGCTTTCTTCAATCCTTCAATAATGTCATCTCGTTTTTTCGCCCCTGAAAGAACGGGAACAATCAAACCAATACTTCTATCAACCCATGCTGCATAACGTGTGACCTGCGCAGCCTCAAGTAATTCACCGAGATCTTCAAAGTGGTGATAGAGGCTTCCCTTTGAAATTCCTGATTTCTCAAGAATCTCATCTACTTGTATCGCCTCCGGAAGTTGGGTCTCCAAAATCTCTGCTGCAGTCTCAATGAGTCGAGCCTTTGTTGGATGAATTGTCTGAGGCATAGGGCTAATTAAACTCATTATTGGCAACTATTGGTAGCCTTTCCCATCATGAATAAGCCAACCATCATCCTCGCGACAAGTAATGGCGTTGGAATGGGTCACCTTGTGCGGGCGACTGCGATTGCGATTGAGCTGAAGAAGGTAGCAAATCCCATCATTGTCTCAATGGCTGGCGGAATAGCAGAGATTCCCGAATATCTCGGAATCAGAGTCGAATACATTCCAGGTAAAGATCGCGGCTGGATGACACGTGATAATTGGGATGTCTATCTACGTGATCGCCTTATGGCGCTCGTGGACGAAACAGGCGCGACTGTGATGTCTTTTGATGGCGTTGTGCCTTACCCAGGTGTTATTGCAGCAAAGTTTTCGCATCCCAAGTTGGCATTGGTCTGGGTTCGTCGAGGGCTATGGCAGAAAAAACCACAACGATTCGTTCTTGGCATGCAGTCGAAGATGATGGATTACATCGTCGAACCAGGTGATATGGCACGCGCTTATGATTTTGGTCCAACAGCAAATCGCAAAGATGCAACGCTGACTTCTCCAGTATCCCTTTATCGCGAAGATGAAGCCTTATCTCGCGATGAAGCCCGCAAAGTATTGGGGTTAGATCTTGATCGCCCAGCGGTATTGGTCCAGCTAGGCACAGGCGATAGCGATGTCAATGAGAAGTTAACAGCTGCTCTAGCTGGCCTACTTGGCTGGAAAGATTTACAGGTAATTCTTACCAAGCAACCATTTGATACCAATGGAAAATCACTCGCTCCCGAAGGCTTGGATATCCGGGTGGTCCGCCATTTCCCATTGGCTCGTGTGCTCCATGCTTTTGATGCAGGTGTTTCTGCAACTGGCTATAACGGTTTCCATGAGAACTTACCTGCCTGCTTGCCAACCGTCTTTATCTCTAATATTCGAGGTACCGATGATCAAGAGGCTCGTGCACAGTGGGGCCATGATTTCGGTTTCGCGATTCGTGGTAATCAAGCAGATTTACATGACATCACCACAGCAGTTAAAAAGTTACAAGATCCGGAAGTTCGTGCAAGGCTTGCAGCGAAATGTAAAGAACTTCCGGCAACTACCGGAGGCGCCGAGATTGCAAAGATTCTTTTCGACCTAGCCAATCGTGAAGAGCCAAAACGTCCTTCCTGGTTTACCTATAACCGTTTGAAACTGCAAGATCACATTAATCGTGGGAAAAGACATATTGCATGGGTCGGGCTTCGCAGATTAGCCCATATCTATCGCACACTTCATCCATATTTAAAGGTCAATGAAATCAAGAGTGAAACTCCAGTGTGGGGATCGCAGACAACTGCAAAGGAACTACACGCGCTTATAAAAGGTAATGAAAGGTTCGAACATCTTATTGAAGGTGCATCTGAGACTTATATCGCTCGCCGTCGAGAGATTGCAGAGAAGGCTTATGGCATTCAACGCGAAGTAATCAATATCAAGAAGACTCCACAGTAATTTACTGACAGATTTCAAAGAGAAGTAACGAGAGTTCTCCACTAGAGTTCTCACTCATGAGAGCAGAGACATCAACACCAGTAAACGAAATTATTGCGACTCGTCGTAGTCCACGTTCCTTTAGCGCAGAGGCAGTCATCTCCAATACAGATCTCTTGGCCATCCTGGAGGCAGCACGCTGGGCCCCATCAGCATTTAATGGACAGCCTTGGCGTTACTTTGTCGGTAAGCGCGGCGATGAAGTCTTTACTCAAATCCTCTCTTCCTTGGGTGAGTTCAATCAGAAATGGGCAGTCAATGCTTCTGCGCTTATTCTGGTCGCGGGAAAGACCACCAAGGGGGATGGCTCCCCATATGCTGATTATCAGTATGACTGCGGTCTTTCAGTAGCCCAGCTATCAATCGAAGCTCATGATCGCGGCCTCATCGTTCATCAGATGACCGGCTTCGATAAGGCAATCGCACAAAATGTACTTTCAATTGCTAGTGATTTAATTCCGGTAGTTGTTATGGCAGTCGGCACACAAGATGTTCCCGAGAAGTTAAGTGGCCCTTTGTTAGAGCGCGAACTCGCAAAGCGCGAACGTCTACCGCTTGAAACAATCGTTGTTAAAGGGCTGCCAGCCTAGAAACGTGACCGGATCTCCCAGAGATCTTTAAATACCGGATTAAAGAGAGTGCTTGCAAGATATTGCACACCGCTTGAGCCGCCGGTTCCCATCTTGGCACCAATAGTTCGCTCAACCATCTTCACGTGGCGATAGCGCCACTCTTGAATTCCTTCATCGATATCAAGCAAACGTTCAGCAACCATCGCTGCTTCAGGATCTGTTCGATGCATATCTAAGAGAGCGTCTTGAACATCAACATTGCTTTCGTAGGCAACAGATGGCGAACGATCTAGAACTGAGTCAGGAATTGAAAAACCTCTACCAGCTACATAGGAAATGAAAGAATCCCAAATTGAATTGCAATCGGTAATCTCTTTAATCTCGGCCTGCATCTCAGGCGGGAGATGTCCAGCCATCTTGATATCGCGGCGGCCAAGAATTGCCTCAACTTTACGGAACTGCGCCGACTGAAATCCACTTGAAGAAGCGAGATAGCCGCGAAAAGCGTTAAATTGAAGTGGAGTCATTGTCTCGAGAATATCTACTTGAGCAACGCAAACCTTCATGATGGTACGGATGCGTCCCAAGAGAGCTAACGCGTAATGAGTTTCGCCTGCCTCCATCGCCTTTCCAGCAGCTGCGAATTCATGCAGAAGTTGCTTAAACCAAAGTTCGTAGGTTTGATGAATAACAATAAAGAGAAGTTCGTCATGCTCTGGTCCGTCAGAGAGTGGCTTTTGAAGCTTAAGAAGCTCATCTACCTGCAAATAAGAGGTGTAAGTAAGTGCTGATTCGAATTTTTCGCTCATGTGACCCGTGAATCCGATCCCTTAATGTCTTCATATTTACGTGACAAAGTAAGGTCACGTAGACGTTCGAATCCATCCCAAATTTCAACGTATGAGGTAGGCAGTGGTGCAATTGCGAGACGGATTGCATTCGGTGTGCGGTAATCCGGTATGACATTCACAAACTTACGAAGTGCAACGCAGATCTGAGCAGCTTGCGGGTGCCCGATAGATATGTGTCCGCCGCGCTCATTTGGATCACGCGATGTAAGAAGTGAATATCCAAGATCTGCGAGCCAAGCATCGTATAAATCAATCATCATCTGCGTGCCTGTCGCGGCCTTTTTTGCAATTGCCTTGATAGTTGCTTCTTCAATCATCGCGAAGGCAGTCTGTACGCCGCGAATACCAACAATTGATGGGCTAGCAATTTGGAAGCCACGGATGCCGGCAGCCTTTACATACTCTGGACCCATTCCAAACTGATCTTCATTACCAAACCAACCTTGAATGGGAACTTGCAGTTCATTCTGCACGCGCTTATTGACATAAAGCCATGCCGGAGAACCCGGACCTGAGTTTCCATACTTGTATGTACAACCTACCGCGAGATCAACACCATTTTCATCGAAGTTCATCTCAATTGCACCAGCAGCATGGCTGGCATCCCAAACGACCCAGGCGCCAAAAGAGCGAACAAAATCAGTAATAGATTTAATGTCGTTGCGAGCACCAGATCGATATTGGATAACTTCAAATGTCACAAGTGCTACATCTTCGTTCATGTATGGCTTCAAGATATCTACAGTTATGCGCTCATTTTCTGAGATAGCAGGATCTTCATTGTCGATAATGACAAGATTGAGGCCAAGCTGCTTTGCGATTCCATCAAGGATGTAGCGATCTGTTGGAAAGTTTGCGGCATCAGTGATAATCGTTTTTCGTCCAGGGCGAGAATTAATCGCGGCAAGACAGAGCTGATAGAAATTCACCGAGGTGGTATCGCAAACAAGCACCTGACCAGGCCCTGCGCCAAGAACTGAGCGACCTAACAAATCACCTGCTGGCTGGGCTTCATCTACCCAATGGCTCCAGCCGGTTACGACTTCACGGCCCCACTCGTGGGTCAGGAAGTCGTTGACCGCCTTGATGGTGTCGTGGGGGAGGCGACCGAGTGAATTACCGTCGAGATAACAGAGATCGGGATCGGTGATGACAAATCGGCTCTTAAAGTGAGCTAACGGGTCATTCCTATCGAGTTCAAGGGCGTATTCGCGGTCAGTAACCTTCATGAGGGAAAGGTACGCTCTCCTACCGTGGCGCGCAATCTTGTAAACATTGAAGAGGTCTCAAAAGCCTTTGATATTCGCCCACTTCTGAACAGAGTCTCACTCGGTATCTCAGAGGGAGAACGAATCGGAATTGTTGGCCGTAATGGCGCAGGCAAGAGTACTTTGATGCGCATAATCACAGGCGAAGAATCACCAGATGCTGGCCGCGTTACAAAGTCCAATTCAACAAATATTGGATTTCTTGCTCAGATTGATAAGGCAGATCCGCATCTAACCGTCGGTGAAGTAGTTTTAGGAAATCGCGAAAAACATGAATGGGCTGGAGATTCTCGTATCCGCGAAATTTTCACTGGACTCTTCGGCGGATTTGATGACCATCTCTTTGAAAGAACTTTTGGCCAACTCTCAGGCGGAGAAAAACGTCGTGTTGGATTAGCAAAATTATTGATTGACGACGTCGAACTAGTTCTACTCGATGAGCCGACTAACCACCTCGATGTAGAAGGCGTTGCATGGCTCGCGCAGTACTTGAAGAAGCGAACAGATTTAGCTGTCCTAGTTGTGACTCACGATCGATGGTTCTTGGATGAGATCACTGATCGCACCTGGGAAGTTGTACAAGGAAATGTTGAGGAGTACGACGGAGGATACTCAGCATTTGTTTTGGCAAAGGCAGAGCGCTCAAGTCAATCAGCTGCAACAGAGGCGCGCAGAAATAATCTGATTAGAAAAGAACTTGCCTGGTTGCGTAGAGGCGCTCCGGCACGAACAACAAAACCGAAGTTCCGCGTAGACGCCGCAAATGAATTAATCTCGGCAGAGCCGGCACCGCGCGATGGAAGCGAATTGCTGAAGTTCGCGCTCAACCGACTTGGTAAGACAGTTCTTGAAACACAAGATATGCAGGTAAAGGCTGGAGATAAAGAGTTACTTTCACATCTGACCTGGAATATTGGACCTGGCGATCGCATCGGAATCATTGGAGTAAATGGCGCCGGCAAAAGCACTCTGATGCGCGTGCTTGCGAGCCAATTGGCTCCCGCTGCCGGAAAGCTCGTCACTGGAATAACAGTGAAAATAGCCTTCCTTACGCAGCATCTTGATGAACTCGACCCAACCTGGCGAGTACTTGAAGCGGTAGAGAATGTTGCCCAATACGTCGAACTTGGAAAAGGAAAGACGCTCTCTGCATCACAACTCTGCGAACGCCTTGGCTTTGATCGCGACGGCCAGTGGACACCGGTAGGAGATTTATCGGGTGGCGAACGTCGACGCTTGCAATTAACTCGTTTATTGATGGATGCACCAAACGTTTTAATGCTCGATGAGCCTACAAACGATTTCGATATCGAGACTCTTACCGAACTGGAAGACCTCCTAGATTCTTATGGTGGAACTCTGCTTGTTGTGTCGCACGATCGCTACTTCCTCGAGAGAGTTTGTGATCGTTTTGTAGGGCTACTTGGTGACTTGCAACTCCGTGACTTACCCCGCGGAGTCGATGAGTACTTACAGCTGCGCCACCAGCAATTGGCTCCAACGCAGGCAGCAGGAGGTTCGGGAAAGAAATCAAATGCGGCGGAAGAGCGGCAATTGAAGAAAGACCTGGCACGCGTGGAACGTCAGATAGAAAAAGGCAAGGCCGAGGTCTTACGCCTTACCCAAGAGCAAGAATCCTCTGCAGCAGATCCTGCCAAACTTATTGAGATTTCAGAACAGTTGTTACAGATCTCATCCGAATTAGCGCTGCGCGAAGAAGAGTGGCTCTCAATCACAATGGCGTTGGAGAGTTAGAGATGGCTTCTAAGGAGAACCAACGCCTCGATGTTTTAGCAACAATTTCTGGTGTAATGATTGCGCTGCAAGCTCGAGCAAATGGTGAACTCTCGACTCGACTCGATAATGGTGTTCAAGCAGCGCTAATCTCTTTTGGTTCCGGGCTCATCATCATCGCTGCGATTGCGCTCTTCTCGCCTTCAATTAAATTGGGAGTTCAAAATCTGCGCGGCGCTGTGAGCCGTCGTGAAATACCGAAATGGACGCTCTTCGCTGGTGCACTCGGTGGGATTTTTGTCGGAATTCAAACCCATGTGGTGCCTGTAATAGGCGTGGCTATTTACTCTGTCGCCTCAATCGCGGGGCAGACAGCAGCATCCTTACTCGTTGACCGCCTAGGCATCACCGGTGGTGGAAAGAAGCAGATCACCTTCCGTCGCACTGCTGCCGCAGTATTTACTGTCTTCGCTGTCTTTATCTCCGTGCTTGACCGAATTGAAGCGGCCGACTTGGCACTCTTCGCTGTCTTTCTAGCTGGCGTTGCTGGAGCAGTAGTCGGAGTACAGCGAGCTCTCAATGGTCAGATCAATGAACATTCACATCAAAGCTTTACAACCTCGTTACTTAACTTCTTTATGGGTACAAGCTTTCTCTTCATCTTATTAACGCTCTTAGTTGTTTTCGGTGATACTGAGTTATCACCTCTTCCATCAGGTCCATGGTGGATCTACACCGGTGGAGTAATTGGAGTTATCTACATCGCCTTTACATCCAAGATTGTGCAGCACCTTGGAGTACTCACCTTTACACTCTTTAGCGTTGGCGGAAATCTCCTGGGCTCATTATTGATTGATTTGATTTCACCGACTGAAGGCGTACGAGTGAGCTGGTACCTAGTAACAGGTATCGCTATGACTTATTTAGGAGTTATCGTGGGCGGCGTGAATAATTCACAAACACGGAGATTGCAGAAGCAATAATAAAGAAGGCAGCAATTCCGTAGGAGAAGTTCTTTACCCAAGGAATTGAATAGGCGTAGTAACCCGCGAGTGTTATCCCGGCTCCCCAGAGAATCGCTCCGATGATATTTGCAGAGAGAAATTTGTAGTAGTTCATCATTGAAGCGCCGGCAATCGGCGGCACGAAAGTGCGGACCCAAGGGAAGAATCGTGCAGTAATTACAGCCCACCAGCCGGTCTTCTCGTAAAAGCGTTCTGCATTAACAATCATCGCTTTAATTCTAGGGGATTGGCGTTTATCGAGGTATGGCCTACCGATGACTCGACCTAAGACAAAACCAACTTGATCTCCAAAGAAAGCGGCAGCGACAATGATCGAAACCAGAATTACGATATTTACATCGCCGTGAGCTGCTGCCACTATCCCTGCGCTGAAAAGTATTGAATCTCCAGGGAGAAAGAAGCCAAATAACAGCCCAGTTTCAATGAAGATAATGGCACCAATCAATACGTAGAGAACAAAAGGCGCGAGCGAAGAGAACTGTGTGTCAAAGGATGCGGCGTAGGCAGTCATGGCTATCGAAGAGATATCTTCTTCACCGCAGCTGCCACCTTGGTGACAACTTGAGCATCAAAGACGCTTGGAACAATAAATGATGCGTTGAGTTGAGAGCTAGAGACACAATCTGCAATCGCTTCAGCTGCTGCAACGAGAAGTTCATCTTCAATCTTGCTTACGCCAGCATCGAGAAGTCCTCGGAAGATTCCAGGAAATGCCAACACATTATTAATCTGATTTGGCTGATCGCTTCGGCCGGTTGCAACCACGGTTGCGTAGTTTCGAGCGATAGCAGGATCAATCTCCGGATTTGGGTTAGCAAGAGCAAAGACGATTGAACCCTTAGCCATAGATGCAACATCGGCTTCGGTTATGACATCTGGCGCGCTGACACCAATAAAGACATCGGCACCAGCCATTGCTGCATGGATATCACCTTGGAAGTTATCGTGGTTTGAGTTATCGATAAACCAACGACGCATTGGATCTTCACCTTGTGAAGATTTACAGATGACACCATCTTTATCAAAAGCGATTATGTTTTTAGCTCCGCTTAAGACGAGTAGACGCGCGATGGCAGTACCGGCAGCGCCAGCACCGCTCATTACAATCTTTACATCTGCGATTGACTTGTTCACAAGTTTGAGTGAGTTGCGTAGCGCCGCGAGAACAACAATTGCAGTTCCGTGTTGATCATCGTGGAATACTGGAATATCAAGAAGTTCGCGAAGACGTGCTTCAACCTCAAAGCAACGTGGCGCTGAAATATCTTCAAGGTTAATTCCACCGTATACAGGAGCAATTAATTGAACAGTGCGAACAATCTCATCGACATCTTGGGTGTCGAGACAGACTGGCCAGGCATCGATATCTGCAAAACGCTTGAAAAGAACTGCCTTTCCCTCCATCACTGGAAGAGCTGCTGCTGGACCGATATTTCCAAGGCCGAGCACTGCTGATCCATCAGTAACAACGGCAACGGTATTGCGCTTCATGGTGAGGCGTCGAACATCTGATGGGTCATCGACAATCGCCTGACAGATTCGAGCAACGCCAGGGGTGTATGCGCGGGATAAGTCATCACGAGTCTTCAATGGAACCTTGGAATTTATCTCCAGCTTTCCACCGAGGTGGAGCAAGAATGTACGGTCACTGACCTTGCGGACAGTAAGTCCGACATGTGCTGCCAATGCGGCATTGATCTCTAAAGCGTGATCTTTATCAACGGTGTCACAGGTAATATCTACGACAACCCGATCAAGCTGAGATTCGACAACGTCGAGAGCAGTAATCGTTGCACCAGCATTTGTCACCGTTGCAGTAACAAGTGCGACTGGTTGAAGTTCAGGTGCGCCCTCAACGCGGATCGTGATTCCGTATCCAGGAGAAGTTGATGCCATTACACGACTCCGTAGAGACGGTCACCAGCATCGCCAAGGCCGGGAACGATGTACCCGTGTTCATTGAGTTTTTCGTCGAGTGACCCGGTTACCAATGTAATGGGAACCCCGGAATCCTTAAAAGCGTCTTCTACTACTTTGATTCCTTCAGGAGCAGCCAAGAGACAGATTGCAGTGATTTCGCTGGCACCGCGTTCGATGAGATATTCAAATGCAGCAACGAGAGTTCCACCAGTCGCAAGCATCGGATCAAGAACAAAACAATGATGTCCAGAGAGATCTTCTGGAAGACGGTTGGCATAGGTACTAGCTTTGAGCGTCTTCTCATCACGAACCATGCCCAAGAAACCAACTTGTGCAGTAGGAAGCAACTTTGTCATACCTTCAAGCATTCCCAGCCCTGCACGAAGAATAGGAACGACGACTGGACGAGGCTCTGCCATTTTGAGACCAGTTGTTTCAGTAACTGGAGTTTTAATCTTGATTGGAACTGTCTTTACATCGCGAGTCGCTTCATATGCCAAGAGAGTCACGAGTTCTTCAACGAGACGGCGGAAAGTGGGTGAATCTGTGCGCTCATCACGGAGAACAGTTAACTTATGAGAGATAAGCGGGTGATTGGCGACATGTACTTTCATGGCTCCAACCTTACCGATAAAGTCGGGCTATGCAGAATAACGAGGAGCTGATGCGCCTAGCGATTGATGTTGCTCACAGTGCAACTGATACGGGCGATGTGCCGGTCGGAGCCCTCGTGATAAATAGTGATGGAATCGTTATCGGAAGAGGGTTTAACGAACGCGAGGCCAACAACGATCCGACCGCCCATGCAGAGGTTGTTGCAATAAGAAGCGCCGCCGCGCGTTTGCAAAAATCTCGTCTCGACGGCTGCACCTTAGTTGTGACGCTAGAGCCATGTGCCATGTGCGCCGGTGCTATCGCGCAATCTCGAATCTCCAAAGTTATTTTTGGTGCATGGGATGAAAAAGCTGGAGCTGTGGGATCAGTATGGGACGTATTGCGAGACCCACGATCAATATTTAAAGTTGAAGTGCAGTCAGGTGTTCTTGAGAAAGAGTGTGCAGAGTTACTGACGAATTTCTTTAAAGATAAGTAGCACTACACAACAAGTTCGTAGGATGGATTGAGAATTACCAGCGTTCCATCTTCTTCGCCGACCATGCCTTCAGCGCGAATCTCCATACCAACTTCCAGACCTGCAATTTCGCGACGGCCTAGGAAGTTGAGTGTGATCCCACCAGTCTCGTCCCATACTTCGACCTGAAGAGTTGGCGCACTTCCGCTCGGAGCAGTTGTCAGTGAAGTGACTCGTCCCTGAACATGGGCGCGCTTACGCCATTCGATTTTTCCAATCGGCGTGATGTTCTCTGCGTAGTGGCTTACCGGTGTAAATGGCATATCGGCACGCTGCGCAGGTGCTGGTGTCGCAACAGCAAGCTTTGCTGGAGCAACAGGTGCAACTGGAACTAATTCGACTGGGTGATCAGAGATGATGTTGTTTACATCGAAAGGAATAATTGTTGCTACTACTCGTTGCAACTGTGAGATAGGTGCGGCAATTTCTTCTGCTGTTTGGTCGTGGAGCAGGCGTCCCAAGAATCTCGAATATGAACGACGCGGAAGCAAAAGAGTGAGTTCCACATCTGGCTTTTCCGTCTTTCTAATAGCGTAATCCACTGCTGCATTTGGAAGACGTCGATCAGGACAATCAATGAGCTCAAGTTGAACATCTTCTAGCGCCTCTGATTCTGCCCAAGCTGCTTGAATATCTTCAGCACGTCGATCATCGATCACAAAGTGGACTGCCTTGATTTTATGTGGCTTCAAACTGCGTGCGTAGCGAACTGCGCCAACCGTTGCTAGATCAACGTTATCTACCAAGATAGTTACATTGTGGCGCGCGATTGAAGTCGCGCGTTCTTGGGTTTCTCTGACTTTGAGCGCTTCCTGCTCGCGAACGTATTGGCGACGGAATCGTAAGAATGTTGCGACCAAAATCGGAGCAGTAACAAGAACGAGCCATGCACCTTGAGTAAATTTCACAACCGAGAAGATGATAACGATTGTCAAAGATACCGATCCGGCGAGTGCATTAATAACTACCTTGATGCGCCAGCCTTCCGGCTTGGTACGGATGGAGTGCTTTGTCATACCAAAACCAGCTAATGCAAAGCCGGTAAATACACCGAGAGCGTAGAAAGCAACCAGGTGTTCGACCGATCCGCCAGTAATGAACACCAGGAAGAGCCCACCACCAGAGAGGAGCAAAATTCCGTTAGAGAAAGCGAGACGGTGTCCGCGCTTGGTGAGCTGACGTGGAAGGTATCCATCTGTTGCAACAAAGTTACAGAGCAATGGGAATGCAGAATATGTTGTATTTGCACCAGCAAAGAGAATTAACATCGTTGCTAGCTGTACCAAGATAAACATGACTGAACCGAAGGCGCCATCTCCTACAGCAGCTTTTGCTACCTGTGAAATAACGGTTGGGGCACCTGACTCGTAAGGAACTGCGTGGATATGGCTGGAGAACCATGAGACACCAAGAACAAGTGTTCCAAGAAGGCAACTCATGATTACTAGCGTGCGCTTAGCGTTGACGTGTTCTGGTGTCTTGAATAGCGCAACACCATCGGAGATTGCCTCAAGACCTGTCAATGAAGAGCCACCGTTAGCGAATGCGCGGAGCAAGATAAAGATAGAAGCGGCAGTTAGTAGCCCTTGTGCTTCACCGATTTCGACAGCACCTGGAGCGTAAGGATCGAGCATCGGTAAGGTGCCATTAATGAGACGCCAGGTACCCATCGCAAAAACAATAAACATGGTTCCGACGAAGAAGTAAGTGGGAAATGCAAAAGCTTTGCCAGCTTCCTTTACGCCACGAAGATTTCCGTAGGTGAGGATAGAAATAATCGCAACAATCATATGCATCTTCCACGGAGCAAGTTCAGGGAAGGTAGAGATGATT
>CAZNEQ010000028.1:0-13789 GCA_964572265.1 uncultured Candidatus Planktophila sp. | reverse complement strand
GCGCTCATCCTCATGCGACCAGTGAGGATGTTCAATACATTCTTGATCAAGCCAATAAGGTGCTCGAGCCACAGCTTCGCCGCGATGAAATCATCGGTGTATATGCGGGGCTACGTCCACTCGTGGCAAATGCTAAAGATTCAACAACGACCAAGCTCTCTCGCGAGCATACAACCGATCGAAGTGCGCCAGGCTTCGTCAGTATCGCTGGCGGCAAATACACCACATATCGCGTCATGGGCAAGGATGCAATTGATCTCGCCGTTACAGACCTGCGTCGATTGGTCAATAGCTCTTGCACCGAGAAGCTTCCATTGGTGGGCGCAGATGGTTACTTCGCACTCACCCAACAGTCTGCTCAAATTGCAGCAGAGTTCGGAATCGAAGAGAAGTCAGTTGTTCACCTACTCAATCGCTATGGCTCTCTAATCAGCGAAGTTCTAGAACTTATTACCGAAGATAAGAAACTAGCTCAGTTGCTTGATCATTCTCTTCCTTATCTTAAAGCTGAAATTGTTTATGCAGTCACTCATGAAGGAGCAATGAGCGTTGATGATGTGATTTCTCGACGTACTCGCTTAGCTTTTGAGGCACCGCATGCAGGAATCGAATTAGCAGAAGATATTGCTACTTTGATTGCACCATATCTCGGATGGGGCGCGAAGGAGAAGAAGGCGTCGATAGCCGAATATCGCGAGCAGGTTGAATCAGAAGTTACAGCGCTGGCAGCGCTGATTAATTCTTAATTAATTCTTTATCTGGTTCCTGCAACCATCGGTCTTCTTTGGCGTTGGTTTAGCAGTAGGAGCAGGAGATGGAGTTGGTGCTGTTCCTTGCGCAAGTTCAAAGGTAACTCGCGTTGCAACATCAGCATGAGTTCCGGATGGATCACTAAAGCGTAGCTCGCCATTCCATGTGCCCGGCATATCTGTTTTCAGTGCAATTTTCCAAGTACCGCTCGTTGAGCGCACAATGGACTGGGTAAATTTAAATTGAACTGGATTGCGACCAGAAATAAATTTCACATCCCCTGTCACAACTGGAGAGCTATCAGGGCGCAGGACTTGCAAGGTGAAGTTAACGGATTTATCTGTTGTCGATGAAGATTGACTCTCTAACAACATCGTTGAAGTTTCATTATGTGGCATCTGATCTATCTCACCAGGGATCCAGGTTCCGGTAGCCAGCGCAAGGAATTCTTCTCGAGAGCCGCGGAAGACATTGAGATCAAGGCGGTTTCCAGGCACCCCATACTTAGGGGCGATTCCACATGAGGTGTACTGCCAGACAATCCACTCAGATTTACAGGCTGATGTCGTCCAAGAGTGCACGTAACACCCGATGTTCTTTACTCCAGGTTGCGCGTTAGGAATCGCGGGATCAATTGCATAGTGCGCCAGCCAGAGTGGGTACTTTGCTAACTCTTTATCTCGAAGCATCGCGCTCTCTAAGAAATTTGGATAGGAGTACAAGATAGGAGTTCGCCCGGTGCGCTCCTTCATTGTTGCAAGAAATGTCTTTGCCCAGAGAGTTGCCGCCGCTTTAGTTGCACGCTTTGCGCATGTGCCATTGCTGCGATACCTCGTGCAGTTATTCTCAAAATCGAGGGCATATGGAAGATCTAATTCGTTGTAACCACCAAGAGATGCCAAACGCCAAATAGCTTTCTGCGCCTGCACTCGAGCATCCTTGATAATCTCACTATCGGTTTTCACATCAGGAAGAGATGCATAGTGATAGAAGCCAGTAAATATCCCTGATGCCTGTGCGCTCTTTCGATCACCAGCAACCCATTTCACCGCAAGGCGATCTGCATCTTGCCGTGAATCGGATGCTTTGATAATGACAAAATCCAATCCAGCTGCGCGCATCTTTGTGAAATCAATTGGCTTGCCACCAGGGTGTTGCCATCGGCTGATATCGGCGCCATGGATGCGATTGCCTGGCCCTGACATCGATAGCGATGATGCAGCAAGAGCCGATTCTCGTGGCGCGGCAGAGGTAGGGGATGCAGTCAATGGAAAGGCGAGAAAGGTAAGAGCCGAGATAAAGGCGATAAATTTGTGAGCGCGCATTTACTTCTCGATAATCACAACGGAGATTCCAAAGATATCTTGGATAACTCCAGCTAACTGGGGTGCCATTCGTGAGCGCGCTTCACGGTAATCGTGCCCCATGGCAAGTTTGGAAGGATCAGAGAAATCGAGAGTCAGACGGCCGTTATCAAATGATTCAAGTCGGCCGTCAAAGAAAGCCATCCAAGCGATGCGGTTCTGGCGTTCGAGTAAATCCAAGACCTCATTCCAGCGTGATCGGATATCCGCGATGGTGAGGTCGGTTGGCATACCCCGACTTTACCGCAGGGAAATTACCTAGATCGCATGTTCGCGAGGCGAACCCAACCATTTGTAGTACTCAGAGGCCAAGATGACGCGCATATTGCGACCTTTCTCATGAACAACATGAAGATGTTGCGCGATTCGAGTGATGGTCTGCTCGACTGATTTCTCGCTGACATATCTCGCTTTCCCGATATCGGAGTTGCTCAAGCCCAAGGAGAGAAGTCGAAGCGTCTCAATCTGGATATCGGTTAAGGAGTTGAGGGATGAATCCCAATCATTGGCAAGCCAGACAGTGCGTGCACCTTCTTTCAGTGAGTTATCGATTGCGCTGCGGATATCGCGGAGTTCGGCGAGAGCTGACTTTTCTATGAGTTGAGTGCCGCGGGGGAGTTGATCTTCACGGATTCCGTAGAGACGAAGATCTGGCGAATCAGTAAGGAGAACGATTCCGAGAGAGGGATCAATCTCACGGAAACTTTCGAGGAGTTCGACACATCCATGATCGCAGCCTTGAAAGTTAATGAGGACTGCATCTGGATGGATGGCGCGGAAAACTTGTAGCGCACCATGCGAGTCTGAGACCTGGCCGACAATATCGAGGCCTTGCATACGAAGTGAATCTGCCAAGGTAGCGAGTTCGAAGCGGTTGCAATCGAGAATAAGTGTGCGTGGTTTTTCAATCTGAAGAGTCGTTACGTTCTGTGTCATGGTGTGACGGTAGCGAGGAAAGTGAGGAAGAAGTAGTGAAGTGATGCTCTTGTGAAGATAACGTGAAGTTAAGTTTAGGTTTGCCCGTCCTATTTGAGGATTGTTGCTACCGCTGCTGGAATTGCATCAACAAGAGATGAGGCGCTGATAGGTCCGCCGTTACTTGCAATCACTGCAGCTTTGTTATGGATCAGCGCTGCAGTTGCTGCTACCTCTGCAACCCTGCGAATATCGTTGAGGATCTCAATGTAATTTGTTGCGCAGAGCGCACCAATGATTCCAGCTAGAACATCACCAGAACCAGCAGTTGCTAACCATGGAGATGCCACTGGAAGTTCAATCACATAGCCATCTTGTGCAACGACAGTTCGCGATCCTTTCAACAAAACAGTGACAGCCAATAACCGTGATGCTTCCTGTGCCCAATGTGAAGGATTAGATTCAATGAGTTCGGCACTCGCGATAACGCCGCGTTGAGCCAAGAGACTCGATAGTTCGCCAGAGTGCGGAGTGATTAAGGTGGGTTGCTCGAGAGATCCTGCTAATTGCAAGGCACCGGCATCGAGCACTGTAGGAACGCTCTGTCGCTCCAATAGAACAAACCAGCGATGGCGCAGCCAAGTGGTGGCGTCACTGTACTTCTTTGAATCAATTCCAGAGCCAGCAAGCCACGCGGTGACTGGCCCTGGCTGCACTAGCGCCTCTGGAGTTTGATGAAGAACAAGATGTGCCAGGCCTGAATTACTATGGAAACGAATCACGCCGAGTCCAGTTGCAGATGCGGCGCGAGTAGTAAGAACTGCCGCCCCTGGATACTTGGCAGAACCTGTAATCACACCGAGGGTGCCACGAGAGTACTTATGATCAAGCTCGCTCGGAATAATGATGCACTTCTTCGCATCTTTGATTGTCCAGGTCTTCTTAGCCATGGCTACATCATAGAGTTCTTTATTGACTGCCCCAACGCGATAGCATCCGCGATATGCAACCGATAAAAGTAGTGGCACTCATTATTCTCTTCGCTACCTCTACTTTCTCGGCTCACGCGCAGACCCTTAACTCTGATCAGAAGATGGTTCTCATAGACAGTATTGGTGGCTCAATTTCACCAAAATCAGTTCTGGCTTCGGACTCTGGCTTAATCAGCGCGCACAACATGATGTATCGCCATAGCGTGACAATCTACGATGCCAACACCGCAGAACTGATTGCCACTGTTCCAGATTCTGTTGTTCTCTCTGACTTTGGATATACCCAGTACTCAGGAACTTATCGCGGAGCTCCTGTTGAAGGCGCCTTCTCTCCTGATGGGAAATACCTCTATTTCACAAACTATTCCATGTATGGAAAGGGCTTTACCAAAGAGGGTCATGACACATGTTCTCCAGCATCCGGCTATGACAAGAGTTTCCTCTCTCGAATAAATCTCGAGACCAAAAAGATTGATGCTGTATATCCAGTGGGGTCGGTCCCAAAGGTCGTGCAGGTGTCGCCAGACAACAGGTTCGTATTAGTGAGCAACTGGTGTTCCTATACCGTCACCGTGATTTCAACGGAGAGTGGAAAGACCGTAAAAAGTATAAAGATTGGGCGCTACCCACGCGGAATCGCAATCACCAAAGACAGTCGTTTCGCCTATGTCGCGGAGATGGGCGGCTCGCATATTCACCGAATTGATCTGAGTGACTTTTCGAAGACCCTTATTCCAATCGGCTCCAATCCGCGTGCAGTGGTGCTCTCACCTGATGAGAGCAAGCTCTACGTCACTATGAATCTCGCTGGCAAGGTCCAGGCATGGGATCTGATCGAAAACAAATCAATTAAGAGTGTGAAGACTGGTGCCAAGCCACGTAGCCTAGATATCTCTAGCGATGGAAGCGCGCTCTTTGTAGTGAACTTCAGTGGGGATACTGTCTCAAAGATTCGCACCTCAGATGTGAAAGTGCTGCAGACAATAAAGGTATGCAATGAGCCGATTGGCGTTACTTACGACTCTTCCACTAACAGAACGTGGGTCGCTTGCTATGGCGGGACTCTCAAGGTCTTCGAGAATCGATAAGGCGTACTTTAGTTAAGTGAGGCGGGTCGGGCTCGAACCGACGACGACCGAATTATGAGTTCGGGGCTCTAACCAACTGAGCTACCGCCTCCAGTGAAACTGGATGAGGGGCTAATCTTACTTGTCTCGATGCGTTCTTCTATCCATCTTATTTATACGCAGATAGACTGCCACCATGATTCACCTCAGCCAATCTCGCTCATCTATCATCTTTGAAGAAGGCGATGAGACCCTTTCAATAGTGCATTGGGGCAAGAAGGTTGGCGCTCTTGATAGCAACGGCGAAAAGGCGCTCTCAGCAGCGGTTCATAAGCCACATTTTCATGGCGGCCTTGATGTAGCTCCTCGCAATCTTGTCTTGCGTGAACATTCACGAGGCTTTATTGGTCATCCAGCGCTTCGCGGCCATCGTGGGGGAGTCGGAGCTTCGAACCGCTTTGTACTCAAGAGCGCAGTTCAGAAAGATCAAACACTTATCGCACTTTTTGTAGATGCAATTGCAGAGCTTGAGATTGAACTCACCTACACGCTGACTGCCACTGATGTTCTGCTCATTGACGGCAAGGTCTCCAATAAAGGAAGCACTGATTATTTCTTGGAGCATTTCTTGTATTGGATTCCATTAGCCGAACAGGCAGATCAAGTACTTGATTTCTTTGGGCATTGGACTAAGGAACGTCAGCCACAGCGCCGCGACATTGCGTATGGCCTCACTTCACGTGAAGGATTTGAAGGACGTTCTGGCCACGATTACACCATCACTCAAATCGCTCTCAACAATTCAACCAACTTCCGTAGCGGGCAAGCATGGTCACTTGCGATGGCATGGTCTGGAAACAATATTCATCACGTCGAACGTTTGATTGATGGCAGCAAAGCAATTGGTGCCGGCGAATATCTATTGCCAGGCGAGGTAATACTCAAAGCAGGAGAGAGCTACCAAGCACCTCGTGCTGTCGCATCTTTCTCCGATGAAGGTCTCGACGGTTTAACGCAAAATCATTACGACTGGATCCGTGGGCGCAGCAACCACATCACAAAAGTGCGCCCTCGTCCTTTGACACTTAATATGTGGGAAGCGGTCTACTTCAACCACTCATTCGATGGCATTAAGAAGATTGTAGATAAGGCAGCCGAGATTGGCGTCGAGCGGGTGGTTCTCGATGATGGTTGGTTTGGCGCACGGCGCAATGATCGCCTCGGTCTTGGCGATTGGGTAGTCTCTAAAGAAGTATGGCCAGATGGTTTACAGCCGATTATCAAGTACATCAACGATAAGGGAATCGAATTCGGGCTCTGGTTTGAGGGCGAGATGGTCAACGCTGACTCTGATTTGTATCGCGCACACCCAGATTGGATCTTGCAAGAGCCAGGACGCATTCCCGTTGAGGGTCGTTGGCAACAAGTTCTCGATCTCACCAAAGAAGGCGCGTATAACCACGTGCTCAATCAAGTAGATGCTGTATTGAATGAGAACAACATTGCCTACATTAAATGGGATCACAATCGTCACCTCTCTGACCCAATCAGCGATGGTCGCCCCGTTGTGCGCAAGCAGACTGAAGCCATCTACCGGTTGTTTGATGAACTCAAGCGACGCCATCCAGGTCTTGAAATTGAATCCTGTTCATCCGGTGGCGGTCGAATTGACCTAGGAATGATTGAACATGCCGATCGTTTCTGGACCTCAGATCAGAACGATGCGCTTGAGCGTCAACAGATCCAACGCTGGAGCGCGATGGTGATTCCACCAGAGTTCCTCGGTACACACGTCGGCCCAACTGTCGGACATCAGATGCACCGCACACATGAGATTTCATTTAGAGCGCTCAACGCTCTCTTCGGTCATGCTGGTATCGAATGGAACGTCACTGAGGCCACTGAAAGCGAATTAGCAGTGCTGAAGGATTACATCGACTTCTACAAGGAGCACCGTGGATTACTTCATTCGGGCGATGTAGTGCGCAGCGATGTTATTCAAGGAAATGCACTGATGTACGGAACTGTTGCCAAGGATAAGAAATCCGCCATCTTTACCTATATGCAGCTCACATCTCTCGATAACTTCGGGCCATTGGTAGGAACTTTCGATGGTCTCGATAGCAAAACTCTTTACTCAGTAAAGGTCAATGAGAAGCTCAGTACGCCAGAATTTTTGCAGAAGGCGCAACCAGGATGGTGGCCATCGGTAAACCTCACCGGCGAACAATTGCAATCAATTGGACTTCAGCTACCGGTCTTCAAGCCTGAGACTGGATTGCTCTTCGAAATCACCGCTCTTTAATCTAGAGACTCTTTAATCCGGATTCCTTACATCGTTATCTGGCTTATCCCAGAGCACCCATACCAGCATAACCAGGGCAAAACCAAAGAGGAGATCTTCTGCCGGCGCTGAAGCAATTCGGATTCCGATAATTGCATCAGGGGAGTACATCACGATGTTCTTTGATGTGAGCCACCAGTTGGTAATCAATTGGAAGAAGATGATGATTGCATAAGACGTCCAAAATCGCTTTGTCAGAATCAATCGCGTGCGAGCGATGAAGTAATCCGTAGTTAGCGCAACAACGACACCGGTAATTGCTAATTGGGTATAGGTCATTTGCGACCCCAATGTGGC
Organism: uncultured Candidatus Planktophila sp.; assembly: GCA_964572265.1. GTDB lineage: Bacteria > Actinomycetota > Actinomycetes > Nanopelagicales > Nanopelagicaceae > Planktophila. Next base: position 6,060 of record CAZNEQ010000028.1, on the reverse strand, counting down.
TTAACCTTCACAACGGCTTCAATAGTCATCAGCGCTGCCATCGGAACGAAGATAAAGAAGGCATACTCTTCAATCGGAATTCCAAAAGGGCCAAAGATTCCAAGAATCTGATCGCGATCAAAGAACCAATGCCCTTGTTTGATCGCATATGCATCCCAGCCAATAAAGAGCGCAGAAATGGGAAGAATTGATGAAAATGCGCGCTTCCACCGGCGAAGAACTCCGACTTTGAAAACTACTTCAAGCCAAAAGGAGCCGCAGATGGTGAAGGCGATCATCGCCACGTATCCGTATTTCTCCATGCTTTATCTTCTCACGCGATAGCCTTCAACTATGTTCAAGAAAGCCATAGTTGCTACGTTACTTATCGCACTAACCCCAATCTCCTCAGCATCTGCTGCGCCGGTCTATCTGTTTCCAGTGGCAGATTGCGAGGCCAACTATGCCCGAGCTCATCATGATTATGCAGCCACCGATATCCTGACTAAAGCTGGATGCAAGTTCATCGCCCCGATTGATGGTGTTGTCGATGAAGTAAACCGCGTCGACACCTGGAAGAGCCCACCGAATTTAGGAATCACACGTGGTGGTTTATCAGTTTCGATTATTGGCGTCGATGGCGTTCGATACTACGGTTCGCATCTTCGTTCGATTCCAGCAAGCATTCAGCCAGGCGTTTCAGTAAAAGCGGGCAGAGTTCTAGGTTCAATTGGATCTACCGGAAGCGCGCGTGGCACCGCACCGCACTTACATTTTGGAATCTCATGGCCGACCCCCGCAGATATTTGGTGGGTTCGCCGTGGTGAAGTTCTGCCATGGAAATATCTCGATGCCTGGAAGAAGGGCAGAGATCTTTCGCCGGTAAAGGAAGTTCTCGCAAGAAAGGCTAAGCGCGGCGAGATTCCACCGGAGCCAAGTAAGTAGTTTTAATTTCTAGAGTGTAGGAAAAGAAAAACCCCGCCGATTTCTCGACGGGGTTTTTCGTAAGTGTAATTAGGCTGGGTTAACTGCGTCTGCCTGAGGACCCTTTGGACCCTGGACGACCTCAAATGTAACTGCCTGACCCTCTTCAAGGCTCTTGTATCCGTTGCCCTGGATTGCTGAGTAGTGAACGAAAACGTCCTGTCCTCCGCCATCAACTGCAATGAATCCGAATCCCTTTTCAGAGTTGAACCACTTAACTGTACCTGTTGCCATGTATTTCTTATCCTTCGATATGTGGGGCGATAAATATCTCTATCGCCAGTCTTCATCTTGCCTACAGCCATACCGAGTAAAGATTTAAGCCTTAACAAACGGGTACTGATTTAAGCGTCCGACTAGGCATAAGGGTACTAGAGCAACCGCTGATTGCATACTCCTGCAGCGGTCATCTCATCCGACTAGAAACCCACGCTAAACCCACAGGAAAAGCAATCTACGCTCAATACGGCCCAGTAATAGACTGAAGGCATGAGCAACAACGACTTCAACCCAGCCAATAGTCCCATTATCCAGATCGAGCGCCGCAAGGCAATCGCCATCATCGTGGCAGCTTCAATCCTCGCTATCTCATTCGGATTCGGTCTGATGAAGGTCGGTTCAGGTTTTGCCTCTCGAGATAACAATGGAATCACAGTGACGGGATCTGCAAGAGTCTCTGCAATTTCAGACAATGTTGTGTGGACGCTCAACGTCTCTCTTACTCGCCCCACAGTTGCAGCAGCGGTCGCCAAGGTTGGTAGCGACGTTGCTGCAGTAAATTCGTATCTCACTGATGCCGGAATTCCAGATTCAGATATCACTTTAGGATCGGTTGCGACCTATGCCAATGAAGAATACTCAAATGGCAACAACACAGGACGCATTCTTAATTATCGTGCAAGCCGAGATGTCGTTATCCGCTCGAAAGATGTTGAATTGATTTCCAAGTTATCGCAAGGAATTGGATCACTTCTGCAGACTGGTGTCAGCGTCAATAACTACGGACCTCAGTACTACATCTCAACACTTCCTTCGCTTCGCCCTCAGCTTCTTGAAGAAGCGATGAAGGATGCAAAGGTTCGCGCCGAAGCAATCACAAAGGCGGTTGGCGGAAAAGTTGGTTCCGTTCAATCCGTTCGCGCCGGTGTTTTTCAAGTAACCACACCAGATTCCACGATGACCTCTGACGGTGGCGCATACGACACAAGCAGTATTGAAAAAACAGTCACCTCTACCGTCTCAGTTACTTTCGCAGTTAAGTAGAGTATTGATGCAGTACGCGCTCGCAGTCGATATCGGTGGTACGAAAGCTACTGTTGCCAGTATTGATAGTGCGTTTAGCGTCATCCATCGGCGCGAGATTTCGACAGGATCTGCCTCTCATCTCGATGAGGCGCTGATTGCGGCAAGTAGAGAAGTTATTGCGGCAACAAGTGGAGAACTTGTTGGAGTCGGAATCGGCTCTGCTGGTCCGCTCAACCTCAGCGCCGGAACAATCAGCCCAGTAAACATCCCAAGTTGGCGTGGCTTTCAGATAGTCGATCTCTTCAAGCAACTTACATCTTCTGACAACGTCGTCCTGCATGGAGATGGCATGGCAGTGGCAGATGCTGAGCATCAACTCGGTGCAGGTCGCGGAAGCCGCAATATGTTGGGAATGGTTGTCTCTACCGGTGTTGGCGGAGGTTTGATTCTCAATGGCAATTTAGTGTCTGGTGAATCTGGAAATGTGAGTTTCTTCGGACATCATTCGATTAATCACACCGGTATTCGCTGCACCTGTGGTCGCATCGGCTGTGTCGAGGCATATGCAAGTGGGCCAAGCATGGTGAGGCGGGCAGGCGAACTTGGTTGGCACTCTCCAGCAACTGACTTCATCGCTCTTGCACAATCTGCACGCGATGGAGATTCCATCGCACTGCAAGCAATTGATGAGGGCGCACATGCTCTTTCCGTCAGCATCATCAATGTCTGTGTCATTAACGACCTTGACTTGGTGGTTGTGGGCGGAGGGGTTTCACAAGCTGGTGATGTTTACTGGCAACCGCTACTGAAGCACATTACCGCTGAGGCAAGTCACATCTCATTCCTCGCCGATCTCAAAATAAAGAAGGCAGAGTTGTTGCGTGATTCAGGGCTACTGGGCGCTGCATTAGGAGTCTTGCGCCCTTCATAAAGTAAAGGCGCATCATTATTTACAGAGGAATATTTCCGTGGCTGCCGCGGCGGTGCGGCGCCAAAGCCAGCGCTTGGACAAGAGCTGTACGAGTACGGTTTGGCTCAATCACTTCATCGACTGCACCAATTTCAACGGCAGTATTAATACCACCAGAGATGCGATCGTGTTCTGCAGCCAGTTCTAACTCCATCGCACTTCGCTGCTCTTCCGGAAGATCTGCCAGTAAGCGACGATGTAGTACGCGCACAGCGGCAACTGCGCCCATGACAGAAACCTCAGATGTAGGCCAAGCAAAGGTGCGAGTAGCGCCAAGGGATTTTGAATTCATGGCAACGTATGCGCCGCCGTATGCTCGCCGAGTTATCAAAGTAACGCGAGGTACAACAGATTCAGCAAAGGCGTGAAGCAACTTTGCACCACGTCGTACAGCGCCTTCCCACTCTTGACCAGGACCAGGCAAGAAACCAGTCACATCTGCAACGACGACCATCGGGATTCCAAATGCATCACAAGTACGAACAAATCGTGCGGCCTTCTCTGCCGCTGCTGCATCTAACACGCCACCGATATGTGCAGGGTTGTTTGCAATCACTCCAACAGTGCGTCCACCTAAGCGACCAATAACTGTTGACATGTTCTCTGCCCACACTGGTAAGAGTTCAAGTTTTTCGCCATCGGCATCGAGGATGGCATCAATCAGCGGATGAACTTCGTAAGAACGCTTTTCAACCGGCGGAATATGAACGCTGAGATCCACATCAGCAATATCGCTGGTGAAGTGCCCTTGATCGGCAAAAAGGGAGACTAAATCCCGAATCTCGTTAAAGGCTTCATCCTCTGTAGGCGCGATTACATGAGCGACGCCGCTATTTTTCGAATGTGCCTCAGGTCCGCCAAGAGCTGCAATATCAATATCTTCACCTGTCACAGATTTAACGACATCTGGACCTGTAACAAAGATGCGACCTTCTGGTGCGAGGACTACAACGTCGGTCAGGGCAGGACCGTATGCGCCACCGCCGGCTGTCGGGCCAAGCACCAATGACAATTGCGGGATACGACCACTTGCTAAGACCATAGCTTGGAAGACTTCACCGAAGGCGTTAAGAGAGAGCACGCCATCGCTGAGGCGCGCCCCACCTGAGTGCCAGATGCCAACAATGGGTAATTGGTATGCCATCGCCTCGCGATATGCAGCGAGAATGACATTGGAGCCTTCAATACCTAACGCACCTGATTTAGATGTTGCATCAGATGCAAAGAGAACGACTTTATTACCTTTAATTGTTCCGGTGGCAGCAATCATTCCGCAATCAGTGCGGGGCAAGAGAAACGAGAAAGTACCGGCATCAATTAACTTCTTGATGCGCACCTCTGGATCTTGAGGATTGCTGGTGATGGAACCGCTCATAGCAAGAGTGTATTACTGATTTGTAGAGATAAATTAGATTGAATTGAATACGAGTACGACGTTATGGCCACCGAAGCCAAATGAGTCGTTCAACGCTGCGATATCACCAGCTGGAAGAGCGCGTGGCTTGTCACGCACAACATCGACGGTCACCGCAGGGTCAAGGTTTTCAATGTTGATTGTTGGAGGCGCCTTTCGATCTGCGAGAGCCTTCACGAGGAAGACAGATTCGATAGCGCCAGCACCACCAAGGAGGTGGCCGGTCATCGACTTTGTTGCAGATACAGCAACATGATCTGCATCTGCGCCTAGCGCTTTGCGGAGCGCATTAGCTTCAGCAACATCTCCAGCGGGAGTTGAAGTCGCATGTGCATTGAGGTGAACAATATCTTTCGCTGTCATACCAGCGTTCTGCAACGCAAACTTAATTGCACGCTGTACGCCAGAACCTTCTGGGTCAGGAGCGGCGATGTGATAACCATCAGAAGTTAAACCTTGTCCGCTAATTTCACAGTAAATCTTTGCACCGCGTGCCTTAGCGTGCTCGTACTCTTCCAGCACAAGAATTCCGCCGCCCTCTCCGAGAACGAATCCGTCACGATCGCGATCGTATGGACGCGATGCGCGCGCAGGATCATCGTTACGAGTAGAGAGCGCCTTCATCGCAGCAAATGCCGCCATTGGTAGTTGATGGCAAGCAGCTTCAACGCCGCCGCTAACAACAACATCTGCGCGATTGTTCTTAATCATTTCGAATGCATATCCAATCGCTTCTGCACCTGATGCACATGCTGAAACGGGTGTGTGAACACCAGCCTTTGCCTGAAGCTCAAGGCCAACATTTGCCGCAGGGCCATTTGGCATCAACATCGGAACGGTGTGCGGACTGACGCTGCGCGCACCTTTTTCGTTGAGAATATTAAATTGATCCATCAGCGTGATAACTCCGCCGATACCAGAGGCAATCACAACGCCGAGACGCTCTTTATCGAGGTCATCAGGAGATCCAGCATCTTTCCACGCCTCACGAGAGGCAATCAGCGCAAACTGCTCAGAACGATCAAGACGACGCATCTCAACGCGTTCCATCTGATCAGCTGGTTCTGTCGCAACGCGCGCAGCGAAATGCACGGGAAGCATTTCACGCCAATCATCGGTGAGAAGGCGAACTCCACTCTGGCCGGCAAGAACTGCCTTCCAGGTTGAATCGACATCTCCACCGAGAGGGGTGGTTGCACCGAGTCCGGTGACCACTACGCGACGCTGTGACATACCAATAATCCTTTGAGCGATCTATCGACGTTTAGTTCGAAGCGTTGACGATGAAGTTGACTGCGTCGCCGACTGTTACGAGCTCAGTTACCTTCTCATCAGGAATCTTTACGCCGAAACGCTCTTCGCAAGCGACTACAACTTCAACCATGCTGAGTGAGTCAACTTCGAGATCCTCTGTGAAGTTCTTTTCGAGTTCGATTGATGCTGCTGGAATGCCAGCTACTTCTTCAAC
>CAZNEQ010000027.1:0-14615 GCA_964572265.1 uncultured Candidatus Planktophila sp. | reverse complement strand
AGAGGATAGATTAACCGACTATGAGCACTTCTGAATTTTCGACAGCATTCTTCGCCACTGGTTGCTTTTGGGGAGCCGAGCGGAGATTTTGGAATCTCCCTGGCGTTATTTCAACGCGAGTGGGCTATATGGGAGGTACTTCACTCAATCCTACCTATGAAGAAGTCTGCACTGGAAAGACTGGCCATGCCGAAATGGTTGAAGTCAACTTTGATCCGTCTGTTATTTCATATCAACGTCTCTGCGAAGAATTCTGGGTGATGCACGACCCAACATCACTCAATCAACAAGGTGGCGATATAGGAACGCAATATCGTAGTTCGATCTATTTCACTTCGACCGAACAAGGTCGCACAGCGCATGCCAGTCGCGATCTCTATCAGAGCGCTTTGAGCGCCGAAGGAATCGGCGAGATTGTTACTGAAATTCTTGACGCTACCGGCGTTACTTTCTACGCTGCCGAGGAATACCACCAACGCTATTTAGAGAAAAACCCCAACGGGTATGACTGTCACTCAAGTACCGGTGTTGCTTTTCCGCAACAGTAAAGCCTGAAACTAAGAGATAGCTCGCCAGCAATACCAGGCAGTCACGCTGCGATAAGGGCGGAACTTCTCGCCCTTGATTTCTAATGCGCTTGGGGTGATCTCTTCCTTGAGAGAATAAATTTTCTCCCATCCACGTCGCACGCCGAGATCTCCGGTAGGCCAAATATCTAAGCGACCCAACTGAAACATCATAAACATATCTACAGTCCACGGCCCGATACCCCATAAGCCAGTGAGTTGATTAAAAATCTCTTCATCGCTATCGATTTCATGGAGTTTATTGATATTAATCCGCTTACTGAGGGCGGCATCTGCCAAGCCCTGAATCGTTTTAATTTTCGCACCAGAAACCCCGGCTTCACGAAAGTCAGCTTCGCTTACCTTTGCGATTCGGGCAGGGACAATGCGCCCGCCCGCCGCTTGTTTTACTCGGCCAAAGATGGTGTCGGCTGCTTTTACTGCTAACTGCTGAGAGATTACTGATTCAACAAGCGCTTCGAAGTGTGTGACAGGCTTTGGATTTCGACCTATCGTACAGAGGGGGTGAGATGCAATCACCGCAGCAAATTTTTTATCGACTGCGCCGATTTCTTTGACAACTTTCTTCATCTCTTTTTCTGTAATTTGAGTATTGCTCACGAGGCAATCATGGAGTTTCGCTTCACTAAGTGCAATACTTCATATCATGAGCGATTTTCACCTCGTCCCCCTTGCCGAACTACAGACTCACAAGAGCGAGAAGTGGAGAGGTTTTCCCTCTGATGTCCTGCCGCTGCCCGTAGCGGAGATGGATTTTCCAGTAGCAGAACCAATTCGTCGCACCATCATTGAGATGATCAACAAGTCTGACCTTGGTTACCTAGGAAATATTCCAGAGCTTGGAGAGGCATTCTCTGAATTCTCCACACGTCGAGATGGTTGGACTCCAGATCCACTTCAGGTTCGTGTCGCTGCAGATGTGGGAGTCGGAATCGTTGAGACTCTTCGCGTCATCACAAAGCCAGGTGATAAGATTTTGATTAATTCACCGGTCTATCCAAATTTCTGGACTTGGAGTCGTGAAACTCATCTTGATTACATTGACGTTCCGCTTACCCGCTCAGAGAACGAACTCAATGGTTCATATTGGCACATGGATTGGGATGGAATTGAAAAGGCATATCAATCTGGGCTAAAGGTTCACTTGATCAGCAATCCACATAACCCACTTGGTCGGGTCTATATGCCGGATGAACTCAATCGATTAGTGAAGCTTGCTCACGCGCATAATGTTGTCATCATTAGCGATGAAATTCATTCACCTCTGACATTTAGTGAGCAGAAGTTCACCCCAATTCTCTCGCTTAGCGACGAAGCACGCGCTGTTTCAATAACGGTGACTTCTTCAAGTAAGGGCTGGAATATCGCAGGTCTAAAATGTGCCATCATCGTGACGCAAGATGCCGCCATGTTTGAACGTCTCAATGAGATTGCACCAGCAACTCATTACCGCGCATCGCTCTTGGGTGCCTTCGCCTCGGTTGCAGCTTTCCGCGAAGGTGAGCCATGGCTCAACAAGTTGATGACCCAACTCGACCACAATCGTAAACTCGTTGATCAGTTGGTGAAAGAGAAGCTTCCTCTAGCTAAGAGCCATATTCCACATTGTTCTTACCTTTCTTGGATTGATTTCAGCGAATACAAGTTAGGTGTTGAGCCAGCAACACACTTCCTTGAGCAAGGTCGCGTGGCATTTCAGCCGGGAGTGCGATTTGGTGAGCAGTGGTCACAATTCTTGCGCTTGAATTTCGCTACCTCGCCAGAGATTATTGAAGAGGCAATCAATCGGGCGGCGAAAACACTTCACTAAGCCTTACCCTTACCTCATGGATCAGAATCGTCCCGAGACAACCGCAATCACATCCGGCCGCCCTGAGGTATCACCAGGCGCTGGTCTCAACACCGGGATCTCACTCAACTCAACCTTCACCGCAGGTGGAGCGCTCGGGTATGGTCGATTCGGTAATGAAACGTGGCAAGCGCTTGAATCCACAATCACCGCGCTAGAAAAAGGTGAATCAACACTCACCTTCTCTTCGGGTATGGCGGCAATTTCTGCTGTCTTCTCACTGCTCCCACATGGTGCGCCGATAGTTGCATCAGATCAGGGCTATAGCGGAACCATGGCGCTACTCAAGAAGTATCACGAGCAAGGTCGATTCGATGTCCGCTTTGTTGATATTGCAAATACCAAAGATGTTTTTGAAGCCTTAATTGGTGCAGCTTTTCTTTGGATCGAATCACCAACAAATCCAGGACTTGAAGTTGCAGAGATGTCACTCATTATTGGTGAAGCAAAGAAGCGCAACATGGGTGTTGCCGTTGATAACACATTTGCAACACCGCTCAATCAACTTCCGCTTCAACTTGGCGCAGATATCTCAATGAATTCTGTAACTAAGTATCTCTCTGGCCATAGCGATGTCATCCTCGGCTCGCTCACGGTCAAAGACCCTGCACTTCACAATCGACTCCAGGAGGCTCGCTCTCTACTCGGGGCAATTCCTGGACCATTTGAAGCATGGCTTGCGCTCCGCGGTATTCGCACCTTCCCGCTTCGCTTCCGAGCAGCTGAGAGCAACGCTCAGGCGTTGGTGGAGAAATTGAAGTCTCATCCACAGATCACAAAGGTGCGTTACCCCGGTTTTGGAGCAATCATCTCCTTTGAAATTGCAGGCGATGCGCAGGCAACCGATCGCGTCTGCGCTGCTACCCAACTGATTGCTAATGCAACAAGCCTTGGGGGAGTCGAAAGCACCTGGGAGCGACGACGTCGTTGGCCGGCAGAGAGTGAGAGCGTTCCAGAAAACCTCATTCGCCTCTCCGTGGGTTGCGAACACGTCGACGATATTTGGGAAGACATTTCAACCGCTCTTCAAGCAATCTAAATTGCTTTCGAACTTACCTCGATTTGAACGCGCAAAGCGGTCGAAGGAGGAGTATTTTTAAGCCATGAAAGCGCTACGTCGACTATTCGCTGCAATTACTGTGACGCTCTTAGCATTTAAAGCCGTTGCCTCATTCTTGAGCTGGGTTGAAAAGCAGGAAGATTCAGAGACCGATGCCTGGATTGATGAAGATGAATTTGAGGATGCATAAGTGGCACTCGGCGAATACCAACCAGGTGTCTGCAACATTGGTGGCCCAGAGGTAGCGCGACGTAAGAAAGTTGCACAACTTGGCACAGCATTTTTCCTTGCACTGGGTGGTTATTTATTGATTTCAGGCAGCGCAGTATCATCTGCGGCGCTTGCATTTGGACCCGCGCTTTTAGCAGCTGTCGGATTTGTACAGTCTCGCAAGAAGTTCTGTTTCGCCTTTGGCTTGCTTGGCACCTTTAATTTTGCAGAACTCGGAAAGATGTCAAAGGTTCTTTCTAAGGAAGAAATCGCCGCCGATCGCCGCCAAGCTCTCTTAATTGTGGCGCAGTCAATCGGGCTGGCACTCGCGGGCACCTTGGTTCTTGCGGCGCTACTTTCGCTCTAAGAAAATTTACCTTCCCTCTTACATTCTCTTCCCAGTAGTGCCATCCTTAAGTTGTGAAAATCAATATTCATACTCGCCACGCAGCACTTGCAAGTGACTTTAGAGAGATTGCAGAAGAGAAGCTTCATTCAATGGAACGCTTTAGCGTTGTTATAGATCGCGTTGATGTTGAGGTAACTCACGAGCCCAACCCTCATCAGGGTAAGCATTCACACCGAGTGGTAATTACCTCTCATGGTTCTGGTCCTTCACTACGTGCGGAAGCAACTGAATTCAATGATCTTGCCGCTTTTGATGTTGCGATCAAGAGCATTGAGCTACAGATTAGAAAGTTTCACGAGCGAGAGAAAGACCACAAGCGCGAAACTATTCGCACCATGCCACTTGCAGATTAGTTACGAGATTTCGCTTTATTCTTTACAGGAGCTTTTGCGCTTCGCGCTGGTTCGATTGGCATCGGGCCTAAATTATTTTTTGCACTTTCAAATTCAATCGCCGCGGCAGTAATGGCACTTTCGCGAGCTAATCGAGCTGCGCGTTTTTGATCTTTTGTCTTTGCAATGGCGATAGCAGATGCATAGGTGGCGTTTGCTCGATCGCAAGCGCTTTTGAAGGTCGCGGTTAACTCTTTCATCGCAGCAAAGTAATTTTCACGGTCAATTCGATACTGCTCGAAAGGCGTGAGGGGAGATGTTGTTGGCGCCGGGGTTGGGCTGGTATCTGCGTTTGAAATCGGGGCAATGAGAGCAGGGGAGAAGAGCGCTGCAGATATGACTGCGACGGCAACTACTTTTCTCATGCCCCTAGTGTGAACGAAGTTCATGTGAAGACTCTGTGAAACGCGCTTTGGTTGCCGAACTTTTCTTGAGAATCCATCTCGGTGGTGGCGGACTCTCTGCTGCCATGGCACAGTTGCGCCATGGCACAACTAATCATGATCATCGATGACGAGGCAGGCGTTCGCGAACTTCTCGCTGATGCCCTCAAGTTGGCGGGCTTTGAGACCGTGACCGCCGCTGATGCCATGGTGGCACAGACTCTGCTTCGCACGACTAAACCAGACTTGCTGATTGTTGATATTAATATGCCGATGATGGATGGCTTCGAATTCATCGAACGCATACGAGGCAACGGCGATAACACCCCGGCGCTTATGTTGAGTGCGCGAGGTGACCGAGCAGATATCACGCGAGGATTAACTCTTGGTGCAGATGATTACGTCACAAAGCCTTTTGGCTTAGAAGAATTAGTCTTGCGAGTGCGGGCAATTTTACGTCGCGCCCGTTTTACTGAATCAGTGCCGACCACCCTTTCATGTGGCCCCATTGCACTCGATGAGGACTCACATTCCGTCACCTTTAATGGTGAGACAGTTGATCTCTCGCCCACCGAATTTAGATTGCTCCACGTGCTTCTTGAGTCAAAAGGCAGAGTCCTCAGTAAGAGCTTCCTTCTCGATGAAGTCTGGGGAATTAACTTTGAAACTGAAACAACTGTTGTCGATACCTATATCTCGTATCTACGAAAGAAATTGCACCGCGATGGATTTGAAGGCATTCGCACTGTGCGAGGCGTAGGTTTTCAATTACTCCTTGAGAAGAAGTGAATCTCACCACCACTGCGCGGCTTCGAATCGTCACTCTAGCCCTTACGACGATTCTCACTGCGACTCTAGGAACCTTTGTCTCACAACAAAGTTACAATAACTCATTAGGCACCATCGATAAATCAATCAATTTCACGATTGAAGATGCGGCCGCTTCTCCAGGCGAAGAGTTGAGCGCGGCTCTCTTTCATATTGAAGATTACTCACTGGATCAAGCGCTATTTCTAGTTTCTCGGGATGGCACAAATACATTAGTAAACCAATCAACTATCGATCTCTTCGATGAGATTCCACTTCCACAAGTAATTGCTGCAACAAAGGGCGTCAGTGCCGGAAATGGTGCCAGTGAGTATCGTTTCCGCTCCTTATTGATATCAGGCGGAGATTACTTAGTCGTCGCCGCTTCCTCAGCCGATGCGCTAGCCAGTTATCGCGCGAGCCTATTCTCAGTTGTTGTTGCAACAATTGTGATGTCCTTAATTGCCTTCTTGCTTTTAACGCTCTACACCAGAAAGTTAAAGCGTCGCGATGAAGAGGATGCACTGGCACGTATGCAATCTTTCCTCGGCGATGCTTCTCATGAGCTCCGCACACCTTTGACAGTGATTAAAGGCTACGTGGAGATGTTGAGTAAAGGTCAGTTGGTTGAGGAAAGCGATCGAGCTCGAGCGCTCACTCGTGTCACCACTGAGATTGGACGGATGGAGACGCTGATTCGGGATCTCCTACTGTTGGCTGAGCTTGGCGAAAGCGCCCATCGTGATGTTGAAGTATTTGATATTTCAGAGATCACGAAAGCCCATGCTGAAGATTTTAAAACTCTTAACTCAAGTAGAAAAGTGTCGATAGAAATTTCTGTTGGGTTAGAGGTAGAAATGGTTCGCGATCATTTCTCCAGATTTATTCAAAATGCCCTCAACAATATTTCTCGCCATACGCCTGAAGATGCTCCGGTAAGAATCTCAGTCAAAGCTCACGGCAAGAACGTTGAATTGATTATTGAGGATGGCGGCCCCGGTTTGCCGGCAAACGCCTATAAAGAGCGGGTTCAATCTCTTACTCGCTTTGATAAATCCCGATCCCGTGAAAGTGGAGGATCTGGTCTAGGAATGAGCATCATGGCAGGTGTCATTTCCAAGGCCAACGGAGAGCTGACTCTTCGCCAGAGCACATTAGGCGGCTTGGCAATCGACGTCAGCATCCCTCGCCATCGCTGATCTAATTGGGTCATAACTATCTGGCTAGTACGATTACCTATATGAGTGAAGAGCATTTAACGAGCGCACTCAACGAGATTGAATCAGCAATCACAGGGAAGAATTTTGTTCGTGCAGTTTTCTCAGGACGCCGCCGAAATATGCAGCCTGACCACGAAAGAATTGACCTCCGTCCAGTTCAGTTAAAGGACGGTCTCTCTATCCAAGTGAGTTACAGCGATGGTCGCCAGATGACGTCGAAGAACTTCACGCCTTCACAGCTACCTTTCACTGCAATTGCGCAATCTGGTTATGCAAATTTCTTGGTGGAGTGCGAAGGCGAAACCCTTTCGCTTCGCATCTCTAAGAAAGGCGTTCCACTCTATTCTCGTAGCAAGAACTCTCTTGTACAAGAACTCAACCACGATAGAACAAAGAAGCGCCTACTCAATTCGAGCGATCCATTTCTACGTGAAGTGGGCATTGCAGATGCAAATGGGAACATCAAGCCTTCAAAGATGGATAAATATAAGCAAGTTGAGGAATTCTTGCGACTGCTAGTGCCCACCCTCAATGATGCAATTGAAGCAGGACATATCCATCAACCCACCAAAGAGCATCCACTGGTCGTTGTTGATCTTGGTTGCGGTCATGCCTATCTCACCTTTGCAGCACATCAATATCTGACAAATGCCGGCATTCCAGTGAAAGTAATTGGCATCGACGTTCGCACTGCTTCGAGAGACCGCAATAATGCAATCGCTTCATCGCTTGGTATTGATCGAACCATCACTTTCCTAGCGGAAGAGATTGGTGCCACATCGATAAATGATGCAGATATTGCGATTGCGCTCCATGCCTGCGATACCGCGACAGACGATTCAATCGCGTGGGCAATCAATCGAAATGTTCCACTTGCGCTCTTCGCTCCATGTTGCCATCACGATATTCAAGCTCAAATGAAGATCTCTCCCGAGCCTTGGTCACTGATAACGCGTCATGGAATCATGCGAGAGCGGCTTGGAGATCTCATCACCGATTCTCTCCGAATCCAATTGATGAAGTTAAATGGCTATCGAGTTGATGCGATTGAATTTATCGGCGGAGAACACACCCCGAGAAATCTCATGATTCGGGCGGTAAAGACCGGAGCAGAGCCAGAAAAGGGCGAAGTTGAACGGTATGAAGCAATGATTTCGCAGTGGGGAGTAACGCCCGTACTTGCAGCGAAATTGAACCGTTAGACTTCTCTCATGTCTAAGGTACTTGCTTCCCTTCCGGTTGGTGAAAAAGTTGGAATCGCATTCTCTGGCGGTCTCGATACTTCTGTTGCTGTCGCGTGGATGCGCGATAAGGGCGCAGTCCCATGTACCTACACCGCTGACCTCGGGCAATATGACGAGAGCAATATCGAGACAGTTCCAGATCGCGCAAAAGAGTATGGCGCTGAAATTTCACGTCTTATTGATTGCAAGACTCCACTAGTTGAAGAAGGGCTTGCTGCGATTGCTTGCGGAGCTTTTCACATCCGATCTGGCGGAAAGCAGTACTTCAATACGACTCCACTTGGTCGCGCGGTTACCGGAACTTTGTTGGTGCGCGCGATGCTCAACGACAATGTTGAAATTTGGGGCGATGGCTCCACTTACAAGGGCAACGATATCGAACGCTTCTATCGTTACGGACTCCTTGCAAATCCAAATTTAAGAATTTACAAGCCATGGCTAGATGAAGATTTTGTCCGCGAGCTCGGCGGACGTAAAGAGATGTCAGAGTGGTTAGTTGCTCACAATTTTCCATATCGCGATAGCGTGGAGAAGGCATACTCAACTGATGCAAATATCCTTGGTGCAACTCATGAGGCGAAGAACCTCGAGCAGCTCGATGCGTCGATTGAAATCGTTACACCAATCATGGGTGTGAAGTTCTGGGATGCTTCCGTAAATATTCCTTCCGAGGATGTGCGAATTCAATTCGTGCAAGGTCGACCAGTTGCAATTAATGGCAAAGAATTCTCTGATGTTGTTGCTCTCATGCAAGAGGCAAATGCAATCGGTGGTCGCCATGGCCTCGGTATGGCAGATCAGATTGAGAATCGCATCATTGAGGCTAAATCACGTGGCATCTATGAAGCACCTGGAATGGCACTGCTCTTCATCGCCTACGAACGCTTAGTCAGTGCAATTCATAATGAGGACACCATTGCTAACTACCACGCTGAAGGTCGCCGTCTGGGACGTTTACTCTACGAAGGCCGCTGGTTAGATCCGCAGAGCTTGATGCTGCGCGAGTCTTTGACTCGTTGGGTTGCATCTGCCATTACCGGCGAAGTCACCTTACGTCTGCGCCGCGGAGATGATTACTCTGTCATTAATACAACAGGTCCAGCACTGAGCTACCACCCAGATAAGTTATCTATGGAGCGCACTGAAGATGCTGCCTTTGGCCCTACCGATCGCATTGGTCAGTTAACGATGCGCAATCTTGATATTGCAGATACGCGCGCAAAGCTTGAGATGTACCGCGACCAAGGTCAACTTGGTGGGGGAGAGTTCAAGTTGATTCGCCAACTAGAAGATTAAAGGTTAATCGACGGTGCTCGCGCATAAGAAAAGTATCCTCTTTGCAGGTATTGCTTACCTCGCACTGACCGTTCTTCATATCCCAGACGCACTATTTAGATATATCTTCGATAAGAATGCACCCGTTCAATTTCTCAATCTCCTTATCATCGCTACCTGTTACGCAATTTATATTGCAGTTAAGTCGCATCGATTCCGCTTTCCGAAGCTGGTCACCTACGGTGCACTAGCGCTCGTTCTCACACAGCTGACGTCGATGATGTTGAGTGGCGATTTAATGGGATCACTTATTGGCGATGCAGGACGCTTTGTAGGTGCTGCCAGCACCTTTGCGCTATTGACAGTCTCCATCTATCACACGCAGTTTAAATATGAGGCTTTTATAAATCTTCTCAAGTTCTACCTTGCTGCGCTCGAGATAGTGGTCCTCATTGGAATAGCACAGCACTTCAAACTCATCGTGTTGCCCGGCGACCACGGGATGACTTCGACTTTAGGTAATCTCGACTTCTTCGCCGCATTTGTGGGCACATCACTGCCGTTGCTGGCGCTGCTCTGGCTTGAGAGCGGAAAGAAACTTCGAATTGCTCTCGTTATTGCAGCGCTCGTCAACATATTTGCGCTGCGCCTCGCAGGACCTTTGCAGGGCTATCTTGATATTGCCTTTACCGCCCTCGGCCTGCTCATTTTCGCAGGAAGAAAATTCATTCCACGTCGTTCATTAACATTGAATGTCCGCACTTTCCTTGGAACATTCGGAGTAATTATTTGGGCCGAGTTTATTTTCCTCATGCCATTCTTGGGAGATTTTGTTCCGGTACTCGGAAACGATGTTCAGGTGAAGATTCGTTCCAACTTTTGGCTAGCTGGAACCCGCCAATTCTTTAGCAATCCGTTGATCGGAGTTGGACCAGATCAATATGGGAACCACTACGAGCAATATCGAACTCTAGAAGATGTGCAAAAGTACACACACATTTTGAGCAACGATGCCCACTCTGCATCTGTCCAAACTCTTGCGACAGTTGGAATCTTAGGAACTCTCGCATTGCTATTCTTGTTAGCACTTGTCATTCGATCTATTTTCATTCTCTGGGATTCAGAGAAAGTTAATCGCAAGGCGCTTTACATCATCGGTCTCTACATTTTTGTTTACCTGACTAACTCATTTGTGAGCCCATTTACCTTGCCGCACAAGTATCTCTTCTGGGCGATCTGTGGATTTTTGATTGGGCAGGCGTATCGCTTACCGTCTTGGAAGTCACTTCCTTCCGGTTCGATGCGGCTATCAACTATCTCCGGTGCTCTGTTATTTGTGACCGTTGCGACATTGTTTACCCAGGCGCAGGTAAATTACATATCGAATATTGAAAATTATGCCCTCAAGAAGGGTGGGCCAGTTAAATTTGCGGATACATCTGTGCTGCCATGCGCCATGTATTTTGATGCAAAACTCTTAGTCCAAAAGAGCGTCAGCGCAGAATCTGCATTCCAATTGGCACTAGATGAAATTGATGTTCATCCTCGATGCGTTTCAGCGCAGATTGAAATTACTAAAGCCGTGGTGAACTCTGGCGATATGACTAATTTGCGCCAATTGGTTTATCGACTCTATGAGATTGCACCGGCTCGCTCTGAGACGCTCTCCTTCGCTATGTACTACGCCAACCGCGCGGGTGATCAGGCGCTTAAGGAGAGCGTTGAGAAGGCGATGCGAACACTCGGGCTGATCTATGTGCCAGGTGCCCTCGGGTAGCGGGCTCGGCAGGGTTAGACCGAAGCGAGTTGAGGAAGGTATATTTCTTTCATGTCAATTGATGAGCTCATAGATCGGTTGAAAGACCGATTCTTTAGCTATTGGCGCTCCGAAAAGCGCTCGGTCAAATTGCTTTCGCGTCTTCTGGCCCTGACTCTCTTCGGTGCCGTCATTTCAACAATTGCGCCCACGCTGGCCGATGAGCTCTCAACCGACCCCGCGATGCTCGAGCCGGTTGTTCAAACCGTCGAATCATCGACAACCACGATTACTATTCCGGAGACTCCCACCGCCTCTCCTGCAACATCCCCATCTCAAAGCCCAGAGCCTTTGATCTCTCGCCCACCGATGACGCCTTCTAGCCCAATGCCGCTTCCTGAATCAGGGGAGAGCGTGAGCGCTGAGGTTGAGGCAGAGCCATTGGCGATTCAACCAAAGTACACAGTGCGAGTTCCGCCTTCAGGGGCGATCGACCCTCGCGCCACCACCTATTTCTTGCCCCACATCTTCGCCTCTCAGGATGACCCTGAAGTCGAATTCACCATGATCTGCGTCCGCGGCAGTGCGGGAATGCGCTTTGATGCGATGCAGAAGGGGGTGGCTAGCAATATGGATTCAGGAAACTCCAATGGTGGCAGTGAACGACTCTTTGGCGACCTCAGCGGATACCTCGTAATTTCGGCTGAGACCAACCGAGCGGTCAACCTCCTCAACTCCTACCAAGGGCTCTTTATCTCAAGCCTCAACGGCGGCCTCTCCGGGCGCTCGCTCTCACTCGATTTTGTCGCCGTCACTAAGCCCGTCGCCGACCCAGCCTTCTGTGCCGCTGCCCGCTCTGGGGCGACTATGACTCTGCGCCCATTGGGGCTCGATCTATCGACAGTCAAGGGTGGCGGAAAGCTCAAGTAGGGGCTTCCAAAACCCTCTCTGTACGCTCCCAAAACACTCTCTGTACGCTCCCAAAACCCTCACATTAACTTGTAATCTCGCAAACCCTCAGTCTAGGATGAGCCCCAATATCACCCTGTGGCGCGCCCAAAAGGTGGCGTGACTCGTCGGTATGAAAGCAAACTAGAGAAGGGAACGCATCGATGACACTGCACTCACCGCTCAGCGGTCCCGTTAACTCTGGTTTCGGCGGTGAGGGCAAGAAGTACAAGTCAAAGATTGTTCTCGGCATTGCAGTCATGGGCTTGATTCCATTTGTCATGTCAACGTTTGCAGCGAGCGTCACCGTTGGTAATGGCGCACTTGAATTCGGTCAAGGTTCACAGCAAGCCGTTGCCTGTGATGACAAGATTTATATTGCAATGGGTCAAGAGTGGAAGAGCGCTCCAGCAACAAACGATCCTTCCGCAGGTTTCTTCCGTGTTCGAGCAGTGACCGTTTCTAATCTTGATCTTCAAAAGTGCGCAGGAAAGAAGTTGCGCATTCGTTTGATCAATGGAACCTCACAAGAAATCGGCATCGGCCCAATTCCTGAGGCAAAAGTTCTTCAAGTTTCTCTTCCAGCAATTACACCAGTGAACAACATCAGTGATTCAACTGCACTATTGCTCACATATCTCACAGGTACAGGTAACACAATCTCTGGCACATTGCTTGCGAGTGCAGCTGTATCTGTCAGCGGAACATCTATCTACGATGGAAGCGTTCTCTCTGCAAACAATGCAGATGTCACCTTCTTCATCGATCCAAGCGCTGCAACCGTCAATATCGATGGTCAGCTTGTATTCCGCACTACCGTCGAAACTATCGACAACCCATCAGCGCTCGCTGCTGCGGCATCACCTGCGCCAAGTGCATCGCCGTCAGCGACACCTAGCGCAACACCGTCAGCTACACCAAGCTCGACGCCATAAAAAATTCCCACTCAGCAATGAGTGGGCATACCTGAACTTCGTACCACTTACGGAGCAAAGGTGTTAGTCCAAAGTGGATCGTTAATTAGAATGGGGAATATAGGAATGGAAATCCTAAAGTTCGAGAACGCTCCGGCGCCTCGTAAATCGGTTGCAAAGAAGAGCAACCTCAAGTCACTTGCTGGCCTTGCAACAGTTGCAGCGGTCGCAGTGCTCGGTTCAACACTCGCAGCAAACATCTCACTCGGAACAGGTTCAGCTCTTGAATTTGGTCAGGGTGTTCAGGTCGCATCAGCTTGCGATCCTGCGATCACTTTGTCACCAAAGGTGACTTTTGTTAACAGCTCAAACAACCCACAGTTCATGTTCTCAACTGTTTCTTTCTCAGGTGTTGATACACGTACTGCAGGGTCATCTGACGTATCAGGTGCAACAGGTTGTGCCGGTCGCACACTTACTCTCAATGCCTATGGCGATACCTTGGCGACACCACTCGCTTTCGCATCAGCATCAGGTTCCGGAATCTCGCTTGCGACAATCGGAATCAATACAAACAGCATCACAGCAGCAGCTGGCTTCACCATTTCTGGTGTCTCGAACACAGCAAACGCAGCAACCTCGTTTGATCTCGGTATCACCACACCTAACGCCACATCTGGCGCGGTCTACAAGCTCACACTCCAGAGCTCAAACTAAAGGGACACTCCAACCCATTTAACGATTCCTAGTGCTCAGGTAGGAGCCACGAAAGTGAGCTCCTACCTGGCGCCAAGGGAAGAGTTAAATAAACAGAGATAGCAAGACAGCAGTACCGAAATACGCATTAACGAAAGAAAGAAGAGAATGAACCTACTCAAGCGTTATGAGAGTGATGACTTTGATGAGTCATACGCTTTTGACGACGCTGAATACGGCGATTTCGAAGAGAGCGGCTCATCAAAGCCGTTCCTTGTAAAGGCAGTGGCGATGTTGATTGCAGTCACCGGTATTGCATACGGTGCAAATATCGCCTTGACGTCAGGTGGCACAAGCTCTGAGTTTGGCCAAGGAATCCTGACCACAACTGCATGTGACACCAACGGTGGAATCACCATCATCCCTTATGCAGGATTTGTAAATGACACAGGAACTGGCGAGTTCACACTCGATTCCATTATTCTTGAGAACATCGATGCAGCATGCGTCGGTGAAGAATTTACAATCCAGGTTTACGCTGAGACCGGTACAGCTTTGACTGTATCTGAGTCAGCTACAGCGCCTAATGGCGGCTCATATCAGACCTTCAACTTGGCTCGGTTCTTCTACAAGGATTCTGCGACAGTTGAGGCGATCGATCGTTCATACATCGACTTTGATATCTTGCACGACGTTACAAATAACGAGTTCGCAAACAACCAGTCTTCAATTCAGATTACATTCGACCCTGATCGCACCGTTTCCTTTGCTGACGCAAGCGCGGTCCGCAGAATTACGATTCAGACCGCCAAGCGCTAACAATGAGCCAAGAGGCAGCGCGTCGCCCACTCTTTGAGGCTACTTC